>DFRF01000144.1 GCA_002378125.1 Rhodospirillaceae bacterium UBA3470
CAGTGCATCAGCAAGGCACTCACGTACTGCGAAGGCCGCCAGAACAGCAACGGGGGATTCGGCTACACCGGCCCCAGCCCCGTGGGAGGTGGACACTTCACCCTCACTGGCGCAGGTGTGCTCTGCTTTCAACAGCACAAGGGAACCAACCACGAAGCCGCCCGCAAGGGCATGGACTACATCGACCGTCACGCGCGTATCAACTACCAGAGCGGTCCCTGTAATCTTTACGAGCACTACTATGTGAGCCAGGCCGCCATCAACCACGGCGGCCGAAGCTGGCTCAATTACAACGACAAGTTCCGGGATACTCTTCTGAGCGGGCAGCAACCCGACGGGCATTTCCGCTCTCCTCCCAATCCGGGCCCCGGCAGCAAGAACGACCCCGTTTACCACACGGCCCTCGCCACCCTCATGCTGGAAGTCTACTATCGCTTCCTGCCTGGCACTGGTTTTGGCCTTTAGGCGCCCGCAAGAAGCGCCAGGAGCCTGGATCCTTGCATCCCGAGACGGAAACCCCTTGGCCTGCAGGCCATTTCGCTATTGTCTCGCTCTGTGAGCACAGCAGTCGTCACCGGAGCCGGGTCGGGAATCGGCCGTGCCATTGCGGCAGAACTCGGAAGGCAGGACCATGATATCATCATCGTCGAGGTTGACGAAGCGGCTGGCAAGGAGAGCGCCGCCTCCATCAGGGAAGCAGGTGGGTCAGCCCGTCTGGTCTCCTGCGACATTTCGCACACCGACTCGGTTCGGGAGGCGTTCGAACAGATCGGCCCTCTCGATATCCTGATCAATAATGCCGGATTGACGCGTGATAACCTCGCCATGCGGCTTAAGGAGGAAGATTGGCAGACAGTATTGGAAGTGAACCTCACGTCCGCATTCCGGCTCAGTCGCGCCGTGCTTCGTAGTATGATGAAGGCCCGGTGGGGACGGATCATCGGGATTACGTCCATCGTCGGTGTGACTGGAAATCCGGGCCAAGCCAACTATGCGGCGTCCAAGGCCGGCATGATAGGTATGTCCAAATCGTTAGCCCAGGAAGTCGCCAGCCGTGGGGTTACCGTGAATTGTGTGGCACCAGGATTTATCGCCACCGCCATGACTGATGTTCTGGCGGACGAGCAGAAAGAGAAACTGAACGCCGGAATTCCGGCTGGCCGCATGGGGGGCGTGGACGACGTTGCCAGCGCGTGCGTATATCTGGCCAGTAATGAAGCTGCGTACGTAACGGGCCAGACCTTGCATGTGAATGGCGGCATGGCCATGATTTAAGAGGCGAAACTGGGTTGAGGACCTGGAGCTATCCCCGCTGGTCATGGCGAATAAAGTGTGTTACCTAACCCCGGTTTCGCGCTGCTCACAGGGTATACATTAAGCCTTATTTTTCAGGCTGAAACGAGGATGTTGGGTACGACAGCGAGAGTTTTTTAACGCACTGGAATCAAGGAATACGAACATGAGTGATGTTGCCGATCGGGTAAAAAAGATCGTCATTGAGCACCTTGGGGTGGACGAAGATAAAGTGGTGGAAAATGCCAGCTTTATTGACGACCTAGGCGCCGACAGCCTGGACACGGTCGAACTCGTGATGGCCTTCGAAGAGGAGTTCGGCTGTGAAATTCCTGACGATGCCGCCGAAAATATCCTGACCATCAAGGACGCGACGGACTTCATCGAGTCCACTCAGTAGTTTTTCTTTGTTTTCGTCGAATTCGTAACGGTGCGGAGCAGCCGTACCGTTGCCTTTACGGCGTTCATTCCGCGTCTTCGAGAGAGCGCATTTGTTATGAGAAGAGTCGTCGTCACTGGAATGGGGATTGTCAGTTCGCTGGGCGTTGGTCTGGACAAGAACTGGGATGACCTCATGGCAGGGAAATCCGGCGTCACTGCCGTCGATAACTTTGATGTGTCCGACCTACCGGCGAAGATCGCCGGCCAAGTGCCAAAAGGAAACATCGCCGACGGCCTGTTTAACGCCGACGATTGGGTGCCTACCAAGGATCAACGGCGTATGGATGATTTCATCATCTATGGCCTTTGTGCCGCCCAGCAGGCGATTCAGGATTCGGGCTGGACCATCGATAGTGACGAAGACGCTTGGCGAACCGGTGTCCTGATCGGTTCGGGGATCGGCGGCCTGCCAGAGATCGCGGACGGTTCCGTTAAGGTCCATGAGGGCCGGACGCGGCGTCTCAGCCCGTTTTTCATCCCGGCCAGTCTGATCAATCTCATTTCCGGGCACGTTTCCATTCGTTATGGGCTGAAAGGCCCCAACCACGCGGTGGTGACAGCGTGCTCCACCGGGGCGCATGCCATCGGTGATGCGGCCCGGATCATCATGTGGGAGGATGCAGACGTGATGGTGGCCGGTGGCGCGGAAGCAGCCATATGCCCCATCGGTATGGCTGGCTTCTGCTCGGCCCGTGCGCTCTCAACCGGTTACAACGATCGTCCGACGGAGGCATCGCGCCCCTGGGACCAGGACCGTGACGGATTCGTCATGGGTGACGGCGCCGGTGTAGTCGTGCTCGAAGAACTGGAACACGCGATGAAGCGGGGTGCTAAAATTTATGGTGAAGTCATCGGCTACGGTATGTCAGGCGATGCACATCATATCACGGCACCAGCGGAAGATGGTGACGGTGCCTATCGCTGCATGAGTGCGGCCCTGAAACGCGCCGGTATGAACCCCGAAGATATCGACTACGTGAATGCGCACGGCACATCGACCCCGCTTGGTGATGAAATCGAGTTGTGCGCTGTGAAACGTGTGTTTGGCGATCACTCGAAGAACATCTCCATGTCGTCCACCAAGTCGGCCATTGGCCATCTTCTGGGTGCTGCGGGTTCCGTGGAAGCGATCTTTTCGTTGATGGCTATGAACAATGGTGTGGTCCCGCCGACGTTGAACTTGCATAATCCCTCGGAGAAATGCGGCGACATGGATCTGGTGCCGTTCGAGCCGAAAGAACGTCAGGTCCGCGCGGCGCTTTCGAACTCCTTTGGGTTTGGCGGCACCAACGCCTCACTTATCTTTAAGTCTTTTGATTAAGATCAGCGGCATGCGCCGCGTCTTCCTGATTCTTGGTTTGTTGGCTGTAGTTTCTCTGGGCGGGGCCGTTGGCACTTGGCAGTGGCTAAAAGCTGACTATCAGGCCGATGGGCCTTTGGCTATTCCGGTAACGGTTATTATTCACAAGGGAACCCCTACCATCGAGATCGTCTCCCGCTTAAAACAGGCGGGGGTTATTTTGAACGCTATGCGGTTCGGTTGGGGACTGCGTCTATTTGCGGATCCGAAACCGCTGCGCGCCGGTGAGTTCGCGTTTAAGCCGGCAATGAGTGCCGCCCAAGTCATCGCGCACCTGCAAACGGGTAAGACGGTCATCCGCAAGGTGACCATAGCTGAAGGCCTGAGCAATCTGGAGATCGGTGATACCCTAGCCAAGACGCCGGGTTTGATTGGATTGTTGGAGCCACTGCCAACTGAGGGCCGACTTTTACCGGAAACCTATCACTTCTCCTATGGCGACAGTCGTGCAGGATTGGTGAAACGTATGCGCCAAGCGATGACGCGCCTGTTGACTGAGGCATGGCCGAACCGGAAGGATGATTTGCCACTGAAAACGCCGGCCGAGGCATTGGTGTTGGCATCCATCGTCGAGAAGGAAACCGGCGTTGCGTCCGAACGTCGCCGGGTGGCCGGCGTGTTTATCAATAGGCTTAGAATTGGCATGCGACTTCAATCCGACCCGACCGTGATCTTTGGGATCACGAAAGGTCGTGAACCTTTAGGCCGTTCCATCACTAAATCGGACCTGCGTATGGAAACGGCTTACAACACATACGTGATCAAGGGTCTACCCCCGGGGCCGATTACCAACCCTGGTCGCGCCGCTATTTTGGCGGTGCTCAATCCCGCGGATACCGAGGAACTCTATTTCGTTGCAAACGGCTTCGGCGGCCATGCTTTCGCTCGGACCCTGAGGGAGCACAACCGTAACGTCGCTCAGTGGCGAAAGATCGAACGGGCGCGTAAGAAAGCGAACTGACTTCTAATCAGCAAGTTGGGTGTTCGAGTGCGGTGTAGTGTTCCGCCAGCGCTCCGCCAATGTCGCTCAAGACCCCGGTGATCATGATGGAATGCGGCGTGGGGTTTGTGAACATTTTTGGAAAACATAGCTTGCTGGGTCGGGTCGCGCCAATGGCCGCTTGTTGGAAAACGCCTGAAAAGATATAAAAACTACGAGTGTGGAGAATCTTGGACGTGACGTTGAATTCCATGACGGGGTTTGCCCGGACCGAAGGAGCGAACAACATATGCACTTGGGTCTGGGAAGTGAAAAGCGTCAATGCCAAAGGCATGGATGCCCGGTTACGGTTGCCGAGTGGATTTGATGCCTTCGATGCGATCATCCGCGAACGCCTAAAGAAACGATTCCGCCGGGGCAACATCTCCGTTTTTCTGAGCGTCAATTGGCAACGCAGCAACGCCACGTATCAGGTTAATATGGAAACTTTCGAACGCCTACTGAAGGCGGTCTCGGAAATCCAGAAACGTGCGCCGCATTTGCCCCTGGTCACCATGGATGGCCTGTTGGCTACGAAAGGAGTGTTGGAAAGCGTTGAGGTCCCCCTTGGTGAGACTGAACAAGCGGTGTTGCACGAGGAAATTCTAAAAGGGCTGGATGAGCTTTTTGGGGCATTCGAAAAAAGCCGTCAGAATGAAGGTAATGCGCTAGCCATCCTGCTGAACGCCGGGATCGACGAAATTGAATCCCTGTGCCAGGAAGCGGCCGCACTCGCAGCGCTGTTGCCCGATAATATCAACACGCGGCTACAACAGCAGGTGGCGGAATTGTGCTCAATTGTGCCGGCGTTGCCTGAGGAACGTCTTGCGCAAGAGGCTGCGATGTTAATATTGAAGGCGGATGTGCGCGAGGAGTTGGATCGGTTACGTGCTCACGTTATTGCGGCACGCGAACTGATGACTACCGATGGGGCCATCGGCCGGCAGTTTGATTTTCTGTGTCAGGAATTCAATCGTGAGGCCAACACCCTTTGTTCAAAATCCGCCAATGTCCAATTGACTCGGGTGGGATTGGGCTTGAAAACGGTGATCGATCAGATTCGTGAACAAGTTCAAAATGTGGAGTGAACAGAAGATCTTGAGCGGTACGGAAATTAAGCGGCGGGGTTTGATGTTGGTGTTGTCTTCACCATCGGGTGCAGGCAAGTCGACCATTTCGCGCGCCCTTCTAGAGCGGAATCCGGACCTGACTATGTCCGTCTCCGCGACCACGCGGCCCATGCGCCCGGGCGAAGAGGACGGTGTGCATTACCACTTCATCGATCAGGGAAAGTTTGATGACATGGTTATGGCCAATGAGTTTCTAGAACATGCTACGGTTTTTGAGAATTCCTATGGAACCCCGCGCCAGCCTGTCATGGATTCTTTGAACACCGGCCTAGACGTCTTGTTCGATGTGGATTGGCAAGGAACGCAGCAGATTCGTGCGAATGCGCTTGAGGACTTGGTTAGTATCTTCATCCTACCGCCGTCTATTGAAGAACTGGAACGCCGGTTGCGGACCCGTGCCCAAGACCCGGATTATGTGGTCCAGAAGCGCATGGAAAAGGCGACGTTGGAAATATCACATTGGGCGGAATACGAATACATCATTGTCAATGACAAGATCGAAGACAGTGTTGCGCAGGCCGACGCGATCCTGGCCGCCGAGCGCCATAAACGCCGCAGGCAGATAGGATTGACCGATGCAGTACGGGATTTGGGTGTTGGACAGTGAGGCTTAGGTGGGGCGGTCCCCGGCGATGGTGATCCGGTGCATCATTCGTTTAAAGCCATGATAGTCATTGACCGGGTTGTGTTGGGTGCACCGATTGTCCCAAAAGGCAATTGACCCTGGCTGCCAACGGAAGCAGCAGGTGAATTCCGGCCGCGATTGATGGGCATAGAGAAAGTTCAACAAAGGTGCACTCTCGCCTTCGGTCATATCCTTAAACCGCACCGTGTGGCCATAGTTTACATACAAAGCCTTGCGTCCAGTCTCCGGATGCGTTCGCACTACGGGATGTTCCGCCACCAGTTCCATCGCACCTGAGGCCTTCGCTGAAGTTTTCATGCGGTCTCTGCGTGTTTGGGTTACACGGGCTTTGGCCGAACTATTGATCCCGACCATCCCGTCCAGCATATTCCGCATGCCTTTGGATAAGGTCTCATAGGCCATGTACATGTTGGCGAATAGGGTGTCGCCACCATAGGGCGGGAGTTCCTTTGCGGCTAGGATGGCTCCCATGGGCGGGCGCTCCAGATAGGTGGTATCGGAATGCCAAAGACCGCCGAAATTGATCCGCTCGTCGGGTAACTTGACCACGGGAACGATTTCCGGAAAGCCGTGAAGCCCCTTCATCATGGGGTATTCCACCAAATCGCCAAATCGTTTCGCGAAGGAGATTTGATGTTTCGGTTCAATGATTTGGTCACGAAAGAAGATGACCAGATGATCAAGAAGTGCCTGACGAATGGCTGCAATGGTGTCGTCCTCTATTTCCCTGGCTAGGTCCACGCCAAGCACCTCTGCGCCTAGTGCGCCGGCGATGGGGTGAATGTCGATGGACTGTTGCGGCATTGCACTCCCTTTCAGCCATGGCTCAGCAGGCTAGGCCCTACTTTCCACTAACGCTCTAGCCAATTGGCAAAAATCCATGATGGAGAGCTCTTCAGCCCGAGCCGTAGGGTCGATTTCGAGGGCGGCCAAGTCAAGATCCAGGGATTTCAAACTTGTCCGCAACATTTTCCGCCGCTGGCCGAAGGCGGTCGCGGTGACCGTTTCCATGGCTTCGAAGGGCACCGGAGCCAGCGGCGCGGGGAGGGGGGCTAGATTGGACACAGTAGAGGCGACCTTAGGAGGTGGCGTAAACGCATCCTTTGAGAGGTTGAAGGCCGAGTGCACCTCGCACAGCCATTGGGTGATAACGGATAAACGTCCGTATGCCTTGGTCTGCGGTTGGGCCGTAAGGCGTTGTGCGACTTCTGTCTGAAACATCAAGGTGAGCCCGCGATAGGCATCGATTTCTCGTAGCCACCGGAGAAACAAGGGTGTGCCCACATTGTAGGGGAGATTGGCGACAATCTTTCGGGGGGCCGAGGTAAGGGCAGGGATATCCGTTTCCAGCGCATCCGCAGCGACAATTCGTAGTCGATCACCGTAGGCGGTTTTAAGGTCCTCCATAACGGCAAGGCAGCGATCGTCCTTTTCCACGACTGTCACCGTCAAGGCCGGCGAATTTAACAAGGCCCGTGTTAAGCCGCCGGGCCCGGGGCCAACTTCAATGACGTGACAATCCGTCAGATCGCCGGCTGTTCTGACGATCCGCTTCGTTAAATTGAGATCGAGGAGAAAGTGCTGGCCGAGGGACTTGCGCGCGGTGAGAGCGTGTTTGCGAATGACATCGCGGAGCGGCGGCAGGTCCGGTGGCGTCATTGCGCGGCGACGCCGCGAACCCGGGCAATATTCGCGGCCATGCGGAGTGCAGCAATCATGCTTGTCTCATCCGCGACCCCCTTGCCGGCGATATCCAGGGCTGTGCCGTGGTCGGGCGACGTGCGAACGAACGGCAACCCTAGGGTCACATTGACGCCGCCGGAGAAGTCCAGGGTCTTGATGGGGATCAGGGCCTGGTCGTGATACATGCAGATTGCCACATCGTAGGTTGGGCGCGCCGTCGCTGAGAACATGGTGTCAGGTGGCAAGGGGCCGGAAACCTGAAGGCCGTCCTGGCGCAGAATATCGATGGCTGGTGTGATGAACCGTGCTTCTTCACGGCCCATAGCGCCATCTTCGCCGGCATGCGGATTCAAACCGGCTACGACAAGGCGTGGGGTGCTCAGGCCAAAGTCTTGCTCGAGGGCGCGGGCGGTAATCCGGCTTTGTGATAAGATCCGGTTGATGGACAATTCGCTAATGGCTGCACGGAGACTGAGGTGGGTTGTGATTGGCACGGTTCGTAGGCCATCGCATGTCAACATCATTACCGGCTCGCTATTGGCTCCGGACAGGTGGGCCAGGTATTCTGTATGACCTGGATAGGTGAACCCGGCACCGTAGAGGTTATGCTTATGGATGGGGTTGGTCACGATTGCGGAAATGGAATTCGTCGTGGCTAAGTCCGCCGCCTTATCGATTGATGCGATGGCCGCGTTGGCATTCGATTTGTCGAGAACACCTGGTCGCGACGCACAGGGAAGGTCAATGCTGTAAACAGGCAGGGCTTCTGGGAAGAGTTCGGCCGCGTATTTTGGGTCGTCTACGCGTTCAATCGGAACCGCAAAGCCTAGATCACGGGCAATATTGCGCAACCGGTCCGGATTGTCGATGGCAACGAATGGAACCGACAAGTCATTTCGGCGGCGCCAGGATTTGAGCGTTATCTCGCCGCCAATTCCTGCTGGCTCGCCCATGGTCACGGCAATTGGCTTCAGTGCCAGCATGTTTATAATCGGATGTCGATGATCGCCGAGCGGCGGAGGGAGCGTAGGTATTGACGGGCGGCGAGGTTGATCCGCTCAGTGCCTAACTGATTACGAATTTTTTTGCCGAGTTCGGCTTTGGTAAACTCTTTGATCTGGGGTTCATCGCGGTCGCAAACCATAATGATCAGGAACCCGTCAGCAATTTCCACTGGCGTGCTAGTCTGGTTCTTCTTTAGACCGGATATGGCTTTTTGGATCAAAGGGGAAAGTTTATCGACCTCAATTTTGCCCGGGGAACCCGAGAGTGATGACCCGTGCTTCTTACCCTGATCTTCCATATCCTTGCACGATCGCGCCTGAGCGCCGATGCCACGAGCTTTTTCGCGAAAGCTGGCCTTAATGTCTGGGGTGGGGGAAGGCGGAAGCTTTAGATGAATCTGATGTATAACGACAGCCTCTGGCCTATTCGAACGTTTGATCAAAGGTTCAATAGAGCGTTTGTTCTCGACCTTCAGGATATAGAAGCCGTCAAGGGTTGGTATCGGTTGAGAAACCTCGCCGGGGTGCAATTGTTCGATGGCTTGTGATAATTCCGCGGACAAATTTTTCTGTCGTATCCAACCTAATTTGCCGCCGACAGCCGCGGACGCACTTTGTGAAAAATTGTGCGCGATTGCGCCGAATTCGGCGCCGCCTGCCATTTGTTCGATGAGACGACGCGCTAAAGCCCGGACCTCGGCCATATTACTGTTGCGGCTCAGTGGAAGAAAAATTTCTGAAACCAGGAATTCTGGTTGTCCACGCTTCGAAATCTCCTCGGAAACAATGTCGTCGATTTCTTGCTCGCTGAAGGAGACGGTCGGGAGGAAAAGTTTTTGCATCAACTTTCGCCAACCGACGCCTATTTCTACCCGTTCGGCGATAGCGGCTTTGTCGATGCCGAGGCGTTGCGTAAGTGAAGAGGTTGCGCCCTTCGACAGGCCTGCGCGCCTCTCCCATTGTCGCAGGCCCCCGAGCACCTCGGCTCGAGAGACCTTAATTTTATTCCTCCGAATTTCCTGTAATTTGAGTCGGTCATCGATGATGTTTCGCAGAATCTGCGGGGCGAGTCGACTACGGGTCTTCAGGTTGTTATCGAGCTTAGAGAGATAAATAGATAATGTCAGGCGAGATTCGACATCCAATACCGAAATCATCTCATCGTTGACGATGGCAGCGATCCGCAATCCTCCCTGAGCATGAACGTCCTTAATCGCCATGGCAGTTAACGCGATTACGGTCAGGGTCATATTGATCGAACGGATATGCTTGATTGCTGCATCAAACATATCGCTAATTTCCACCTTGCGCAGAGAAGCCGGTTTTGACTTCTCCGATTGTTTTAAGGGTCAAAATGAAATTGATTGAGTCAACGGGTTTGATGTCTCGGTCTTCATAGAAGGTTCGATTGATACTGGAACTGAATACCACACATTCATTTTCATAGACCAAATCCATGCGTGCGGAACGCATTTCACCAGCATCAAGGTCTCGGGTTGCGCTCAGCGAACTCTTCCATTTACGAGTCAATTTCGCCGATCCCACAATGTTAAGTTCTTCCCGTCCGGCGAATTCACCTTCTTCCTGGCGGTTCAGGAAGATGTAGCTTCCTGAGACGCTATAGGCGGGCACAGTTGCTGAGAATTGCGCTTCATTCCGGTTTGGACTCAGATTGTCGGTTGCCAACCGCGTTCTGTAGAGTAAGTCCACATGAGAATTTGGCGAAAACTCGACCTTGCCGACCAAGTCCGACAAGTTGTCGTTCAGGCCGGAACCTTTACCGAATGTTGAATCATCTTTTAAGCGATATGACTGTCCGAAGAAGACACTGGACCGGTGGCCGATATCACCGGTTAGGGCCCATTGCAGGCCATAGTTGATGCGTGGCCCGCCCTCAAGTCTATCAATACCCGTAAATCGGTTATCCAAAAACAAATTGGTTTCATCAAATTCCAGTTCGGTACTGTCTTCATTAGGAATTTTGTTGGAGTTTCCTCCATAGGGACGAAGAACTATAGAAGCGACCGGTTCGATAGTTTGACTGGCGTTTCCCGAGCGCCTAATCATTGGGCGGCTCCAATCGATAGCAGCATACGGGACCGTTCGATAACTGAAGCCATTGTATGAATCGACGTCATTGGCTCGTTCGAGGCCATTGACCTGATAGAAGTCGGCGTTCAGACCGAGTGTCATCTTGATCGAATCACCAAACTCCGTGATCTGAGGACGCTCCCATCGCGGATGAAATGACATCCGACGGGTATCCATGCCCTCGGCTCGCGTTAGCGCCAAGACATTAACGTCTAAAAATGACCGACCGCCAATACTGTCGTGCATGCCGACGTGATTGAAATCGAGCAATGGAAGAACAATGGGAATATCGTCCGCGATATCGTTTTCTTCCAAGCCCTGGAAGGCATGAGTGCTGGCACTGAAGTAGCTTTGGGAGCGAAATGCCTCAGCGAAGAATTGGCTGTTCAAAGATTGTGGTGATGCAAAACCGTAACGCCGCATGTAGGTGTTGTCGGTGGTGCGTTCGAGATCAAATCCCCAACGCCATGTGCGATTGATGTCGAAACGCGCCTCGGCATCTAGGTGTCCGCGCACACCCATGTCGCCGTCTGTTGTATTGAATTCGTCTTCTGAATTGTCGGTGATGCTCGCGTCGATATCAATCGAACCCTTGTGCGCGCGGTTACGGTATTCGACGGCCAGCACTGGGAATTCATTGGTCATCAGGATTGGGGTGATGGTGGCGTCCTGGTGCGGCGATATACTCCAAAAGTAGGGCGTTTCCAGCACGATGCCAAAATCCGAAGAACTACCGTAGGTCGGGAACAGAAAACCGGACTGGCGCTGTATTGTTGGATCCGGGTGGCGGAAATAAGGCGTGTAGAACACCGGCAATCCGAACATTTCCAGCCAAGCATCGCGATACTCCACGATCTTTTTATCCTTATCGTGAATGACGCGAACCGCTTTGATCTGCCAGAGCGGTGGTCGATCCGGGTTGTCTTCGCAGAGGTTACAAGGCGAATACGTGGCCTTTCTCAATTCCGTGACACGCTCGGCGGTACGGTGGGCGCTGGCGCCGACAATGCGGGCACGGTCCTGGAGAATTACGCCGATGTTCTCGACGATCCCATCTTTCAAATCGCCAGTGACCTCCATCCGGTTACCAAAAATCTGTTCGCCTGTTTTCTCCAATATTGTCACATTTCCCGTTGCCGTAACGATGTCAGTTTTTTGGCTGTAGGATATGGTGTCGGCGAGCAATGTGCGGCCATCATGACGAATCTCCACATTGCCCGATGCCGTGACAATTTCTTTCTCCTGGTCAAAAGTCATCTGATCTGCTGCTAGAGTTACCGGAGGTTCGTCGCCCAATACCGGTTGCGATATTGGCGCTGCGGGTGCGGACAGTTGAGGTGAAATTAATTGCGGTGACGCGATCCGACTTGATCCGGTGAACGTTGGTGAAGGTGCGATTAATGTTCCCAGCGGGCGGTCTTCTGTTGCGGAAGGCGGTCGGGCGACGGGGACGATTACTGATGGTGTAAGTGGCCGCGAAACTATCAATGGTGGCACGATGTGCGACGTGGCTGGCTGCGTAGGCTCTTCCTCACGTAGCAGAATGCCAAGCGGGCGGTCAGGGGATGCAGAGCCTGACTGATTAAATTTTAGCACCTCTTGTGAAGGCGGGGTGAAGCTTTCGCCGATTAGCTGACTACGCAGAGGTATCATTGGCGTGGGCGTTGCCGGTGCGCCCGTCTTGGTGATTAAGACACCAAGGGGACGCTGTGTCCTATCGTCGGCGCTAGGCGGGGCGATTGTCACGGGACTGGCCAGAACCGGTTGTTCCGGTACGAGTGGAGATATCAAGAGTCCCAAGGGACGGTCAACTTCGGGGGCAGCCGCCGTGGCGTGCCAAGGGCCAGCAAGTAACGCCATTCCCAGGGTGGCAATCAATAAATAGAGGTGGCGCGAGAGATGGTGCATTTTTCGTTCTTAGCCGTCTTCCATATGGAGGAGCGAGGTCAGTCCGAGCAGCAGAGCGACACCCGATGGCGACCAAGCCGCCAATGTGACGGGGATGCTATCCGACAGGCCTAGGGCGAAGACCACGTCCGAGAAGAAATAGAGTGCAAATCCAGTCAGAACGCCGCCGCCAATTACATAGGTGGTTGCTCCTCGTCGCGAATGTCGGAGGGTAAAGGCCGCGCCAATGAGAACCATGGCAACCATCAACAAAGGCGCGGCGAGAAGACCGTGCCAATGTAAGCGGTGGCGAAGCGCCGAAAATCCCGCCGATTCTAGAGTATTGATGAACCCAGGCAGATCCCAGAACGACATTGTCTCCGGGGGCGCGAAACTGTCTTGAATTTTGTCGAGGGTAAGGTCCGTGTCTAACAAATAGGCCTCTTCATGAACCGCAGGCTTCTCGGGTTCGTAGATCCACGCATCGCCAACGTGCCAGAATCCGTCTTCGAGGCGTGCTGACTTGGCATCAATTCGCATAAAGAAGGAACCTGATCTGGCGTACATGAAGACCACCAGGTTGTTTAGCTCGAGATCTTCTTCATTCTGAACGACGCGTTCCGCATGGATCACGGACTGACCCTTAACATTGGACTGGCGTAACCATATCGAGGAACCGGAAAGGGTCAACAAATGGCGGGAACCCTGAAAGTGGGCAGCCTCCAACTGTTCGAAGCGCGACAGTGTATTGGAGGCGATGTGGTTGACCGTCGTGATTTGAAAGATTCCCAGCATCGCGGCAATGGTCACTGGCGGCAAAAGAAACTGCCACGCAGAAACCCCGGAGCCACGTGTAACAACCAGTTCGTTTGAGCGTGTCAGGCGCCAAAAACACGCCATACCGGCGAACAGAACCGCAAACGGGAAGATTTCTTGGCACATGTAAGGAAGTTTCAGCAGCGCCATTTCAAGAACCATACCGAAATCAATGTGCGGCTTGGAAGCCGAACGGCGCATCAGCTCCACAGTGTCGAACAACAGAACCAGTAGCATGAAGAGGGACAGCAGCATCAAGAAGGCGGCGATGAAATGCCGTCCGACATACAATGACAGGGTAGATGACAATCGCATCCGAGCCCCTATGCCATCGCTACTTTAGTCGTCGGTCGGTAATTGGGCGTCCGAACCATGAAGTAAATACTACCCAATAAGGCGAAAAGTGAATGCAAATAGATGAGCGGAACCAAACGCAAGTTCTTTGCTGATATGTTCTCAAGGCCGAGCGTACTGATCAGCAGACTGACCATTAGCGCGATGCTGACTAGGATGCGCTTCGTCTGAGATCTTCGGCTGAACCCCCCGGAAATCAAGCATGCCAGGGCGATGAACGTCAAAATCAGCGCTTGGAGCGGAGAAACCAGCCGCTTGTGTCCCTCGACAATGAATTTTCCGCGGTCTTCGACCGAAATATTCTCGTCTTCCGGGTTGAATAGTTCCGATAGATGGCGTTCTCGCGCCTCGATATGGCGGTCTGCGCTGCCGTCTTTCCTGCCGTCGATTTCCAGGACGTGTCGGTCAAAATAGAGAACCGAGAGCCGGTTGGTCTGCGGGTTAACGACCTGTCGGTTCCCATCAAACATGACAACACGGGCACCGTCCTTGGTTTCGACGAGGGCGCCGCGTGCCGCCATGATTGTGAACTGGTTATCCCGGTCATCTTTGTCGTGATAGAGGATGCCATGCAGTTCCCCCTCAGCTGTCCGTTCCCTGACATAGACGGTTTTGCCGTTTGGCAGTTCATTGAACGCGCCTTCCCTGAGCAGAATATGTGAGTAATTATAGCGGATATCCCATTGCATCTGCCGGAACATTCGGTAGGACTCCGGAATGAGGTACAGGTTTAGGAAATACCCTACTCCAAGCACCAAAAACGCAAGAATGACCGCGGGTTTCGCCAACGCCATCTGCCCCAGGCCAGAGGCCCGCATAACTACCAATTCCCGGTCCATAATCAGTTTGGCATAGATAAAGACGACAACGCAGAACAGCGCGATGGGTAGGATGACAGGTAGAAAATTCGGCAGCATCAAGAGCGTCAGATAGACGAATGTACCGGCGTCGACGCCCCGGTTAACGATCAGCTCAACTAGCCGAAGGCTCTGCGATAGCCAAATGATGCACGTGAAGCAGATGGTGACAAATACCATGCCCACGAACAGCTGCTGAAAGACGTAGCGTGAAAATCCGTTCATGCGAGCCCAAATCCAAATTTTTGCACGCACAAAGTGATAGAAAAGGTTAGAAAAATCAAGACTTAAGGGCGATTCCCAACGGTCCGTTAGGCATGGAACACGGCGGTTTGGACAACCGGGGCGCCTGCTATCACAATCTCGGCTAGGGTACCGGTTTCGACAACATGATGGTCAATGAAAAACCGTGTTGTGGCGATCTTCGAGGCGCGGAACGGTCCATCATCCATGCTCAGGACTAAACCGTGAGCCCGTGCCATCAACCATCCACCACTGGTCACGGCCAACAGCTTGAGGAACGGTACGGCGCTAGCCGCCACGGTACCGGGGTCGCGACCCCAGGTGTCGACTACCCAGCTAGTGGTTTTTTCCAAATCATCGATAGCACCCAAAACCCGCGTTTGAATATGCGCTAAGGCATCGTCATCGGTCTCAAGCGACATGATGTCCGCGCGCATATCGGCGATTAGGTCGCGAATGCTCTCACCGTTCTCTCGTCCAATCTTGCGGCCGACCAAGTCGTTTGCCTGAATACCATTGGTGCCTTCGTAAATGGAGGTGATCCGCGCATCCCGATAATATTGGGCGGCGCCTGTCTCCTCGATAAACCCCATGCCCCCGTGGATCTGGATGCCGGTGCTCGTGACGTCGATGCTGGTATCGCTGCCCCATGCTTTTACGACGGGCGTCAGCAGGTCGACGCGCGCCTGCGCCGCTTTCCTCCGCTCCGCGTCCGCGTGACGTTCCGCCGCGTCCAACTCTGCCGCTACGTAGTAGGCCAACGCCCGTGTGGCTTCGGTTTGGGCCTTCATATCCAACAGCATGCGGCGCACGTCTGGATGTTCGATAATCGCCACCGGCTCTGGGGAGCTGCCATCGATCTTACGGCTTTGAACGCGTTCACGGGCGTAGGCGAGGGCGTGTTGGTAGGCTCGCTCACTTATGCCTACGCCTTGCAGACCCACGCTTAGGCGTTCGTTGTTCATCATCGTGAACATGTACGCGAGGCCCATGTTCTCTTCGCCGACTAGGTAGCCGATGGCACCGCCGTCATCTCCATAGGACATGACTGCCGTGGGACTGGCGTTGATGCCAAGCTTATGCTCGATGGATACACACCGCAGGTCGTTCCGGTCGCCCAAACTGACGTCGACGTTGACCAGATACTTGGGCACCAAGAATAGCGAAATGCCACGCACGCCATCCGGCGCATCAGGCAGACGGGCAAGAACCATATGGATGATATTCTCCGACAGGTCATGTTCGCCAAAGGTAATGTATATCTTGGTGCCGGAGATGCGGTAGTGATCGCCCTCGGGGACCGCTTTAGTCCGCAGCAGTCCCAGGTCGGTTCCGGCCTGGGGCTCGGTCAGGTTCATGGTCCCGGTCCAAACACCGGAAATAAGTTTCTCAAGATAGGTCGCCTTTAACTCTTCAGACCCATGGTGACTTAGGAGTTCGACGGCGCCGAGGGTCAACATGGGGTTGAGCATGAAGGACAAATTCGAGGCGTGATAGATCTCGGAAACTGAGGTCGCCAGCAGCCACGGTAGCGCCTGGCCACCGTAATGCGCATCGCAGGGAAGACCGTTCCAGCCGCCTTCGATGAATTGCGTATATGCTTCCTTGAAACCCTTTGGCGTCCGGACGATCCCGTTTTCCAGCACGCACCCCTCGATATCACCGGAATGGTTAAGGGGCGCCAGGACCTCTGATCCAAACTTTCCGGCTTCCTCAAGGATTGCATCGACGAGGTCCGACGTTGTCTCTTCGCACCCGGGAAGGGCGGTGACCTGTTCCAGACCGACGAGGTCATTGATGACAAACCGTATGTCGTCCAAAGGCGCGGTGTAATCAGCCATATTCAGGTTCCTTACTCATCTGTCGCGTAAAAATAGGCGGGGTGCTCCGGGGTCGCAAGGACCGGAATGAGGGGATTAGAGATCACGCCATATGCTCAAGGCGGCGAGCGTCAAGACGCCGGCGAGTGTGCTCGGAAGAAGGCGGTGGCGAAAGAGGAAAAACACTACGATCGCACCGCCGACGGCAAGAATCCGATCGAGCAATAACGTGTCGCCAAGAGGCGTAGAGGGGAAGAAGATGGCGCGCACCATAAGGCCGCCAACCAAGGCCTGACCGACACAGGAAAACCAGTGAAAGATCGGCGTATCTGCCTGGATGTGACCGGAAATGGCGACGCCTGCCAGGCGTGTTAGGAAAGCGGCCGCAAACGCGACGCCCAAGAGTACTAAGAGATCAGTGGGGGATATCTCTCCGATCATTCGCCGGCCTTTTTCTTGTGCTCACCGGCCAAAAGAAATCCTACTGTTCCAGCGCCCAACCCACCGATGGCTAAACCCCATTCCATTGACCACGTCATCAATGCCGGTACGGCCACAGCGCCGGCGGCAAAGGCCAGGTAACTGCTCAAGCGGCGCACCGACAACATGATCAAAACTAAATACAAAGGCGTTAGGAGGAGAAGTGTCGGCTGTAAGGCCTTCGGCAGAGATTGAACGCCAAAATATCCGACCACGGCACCCAACAGCGCCGCCGTCAGTACAGTAATGCTGAAGGCGACGAAATAACGTCGCCGCATCTCCAAAGGCACCCGGTCACTGGTTGCCAAGATATGGACCCAGGTTGTCGGCGACATGAGTTGCGCAAGTGTTATATCTGCTCCCCAGCGGATGCCAGGCCTGGTCCGCACCATGGGGATCGCGGTAACGACCATCGGTATGTTCCGGACGTTGGCGAAAGCGATGGCTATGACCATGGCCCACACGCCGCTCATAGTGACCATCATTTCGTTAAAGGCCATAAGGGTCGGCATCGACCAGATCAGCAAGACTGAGGCGATCATTACCCAAAGTTCCATACCAACGGCTTCGGTCAGCGCGCCGAAACTGGCGAGGGCGCAGAACAGGCCCGTCGCGGGCATCCCCAATGCGGCTTTTAAGCCAGCCCAACTGGGGCGGGTCATGCCAGGCGTGTTCATGGATGGCTTAGTCCAGTGCTTCCGCACGGGCCAGGATGGCGTGCAGGAGCACCTGGCAGCCGGCCGCGCAGTCCTCGGGCGTGGCGTTTTCGATTTCGTTATGGGAGATGCCGTCCTCGCAGGGAACGAAGATCATCCCCGTCGGCGCGACACCCGCAATATAAACCGCATCGTGTCCAGCCCCGGAAACAATATCCATATATCCCAATCCAGCCGCTTTCGCACCTTCGCGGACGGCTTCAATGCACCCGTCTGAGAAGGGTGTCGGTGGAAAATACCAGAAGTCGACGATATCGATGCGCACTTGGTTCTCTTTCGCCAAGGTGGCGGAAAAAGCCTTTAACGTCCGATCCATGTTACTGAGCGTCTCATCCACCGGGTGGCGAAAATCCACTGTCAGAAAAACGCTGCCCGGAATCACGTTTCGCGAATTGGGACTGACCAGCATCTGTCCTACTGTGGCGCAGGCGTGAGGCGGATGATGGTGGCCGATCCGGTTGACCTCCTGGACGATCTTCGAGGCCGCTAAAAGGGCGTCACGCCGAACTGGCATGGGGGTCGGTCCGGCATGGCTTTCCTGGCCGGTCACCGTGATCTCGTACCAGCGCTGGCCCTGGGCCGCGGTGACGACGCCGATGGTTCGGTCCTCAGCTTCCAGGATTGGTCCCTGTTCGATATGCAACTCGAAATAGGAGCCGACTTCATGGGACCCCGGCGTTTCCGCGCCTGCATATCCGATGCGTTCTAATTCGTCGCCGAAGGCAAGACCGTCCAAGTCGGTTTTTACCCTGATCTCGTCGAGCTCAAAGACCCCGGTGAATACACCGGAACCCATCATGGCTGGAGCGAAGCGGCTACCTTCCTCATTGGTCCAACAGACGACCTCGACCGGAGCTTCGGTCTCCACGGCGTGATCGTTAAGCGTACGGATCGCCTCTAAACCGGCGAGTACACCCAGAACGCCATCGAACCGGCCGCCTGTGGGCTGCGTGTCAAGATGACTGCCCATCATGACCGGCGCCTTTGACGGGTCCGTACCTGGACGCCGCGCAAAGATGTTGCCGACGGCGTCGATCGTCACGTCGCAGTCGGCGTCCTTGCACCACCGCACGAATAGGTCGCGGCCTTCCTTGTCCACGTCGGTGAGTGCCAAGCGGCAATTGCCGCCTTTCTTAGTGGCACCGATCTTCGCCATCTCCATGAGACTGGCCCACAGGCGGTCGGCATTGATCGGAATGTTGGTCATTTGACGGGCGCGGGTTGCGGCCGAGTGTAGACCCACTTGTCATCGTCCGATAGATCAGCTCGAAACTCATAGCCATTCAGATTGAAGTCCTTCAGGCCTTCCGCCTTATCGATGCGGTTGGTGATCATGAACCGTGCCATGGCGCCGCGAGCCTGTTTGGCGAACATCCCGATAGTCCGTGATTGGCCGTCTTTGATCTCATGAAAAATGGGCGTCAATACCGGTCCAGCCAGTTCTTTTGAGCGCACGGACTTGAAGTATTCCGAAGACGCTAGATTGACCAGTGTCTTATCCTTTTGATCATCCAGCAAGGCATTCAGGTTGTCGGTTATTCGGCTGTCCCAGAAGTCATAAAGATTGGCATGGTTCGGCGGGTTAAACTTCACGCCCATTTCCAGCCGATAGGGCTGGATCAGGTCCAACGGCCGCAATACCCCATAAAGACCGGACAAAATTCGCAGGTGCTCTTGCGCGAAGGCCATGTCGCGCTTGTTTAGAGTATCGGCTCGAAGGCCCACGTAGGTGTCGCCGTTGAACACCCAGGCGGCCTGTTTGGCATTCCCAAGGTGGAAGGGCGTGGAGAAATCCTGGTAGCGCTGATAGTTTAAATCCGCCAGCGGGTCGCTTAACTTCATGGTCTGCTTGAGCTTAGCGCGGCTCAGTTTCCGCGCCGTCTCCACGAGAAATTCGGTGTCCTCCATGAGGTCGGGCAACGTGTGATCTTCAAATTTGGGTTCTGTCTCGAAGTCGAGTTTTTTGGCGGGGGAAATTACGGCAAGCATGAGCGGCCTCTTGAAATTTCAGGTTACGTTCTAATCCAATTGTCCGTAGCATATAGGGGTGGAACTGGCTTGAACAATAGAAGGCGTAAAGTGAAATTCATGATGATTAAGGTCTTCGGACTAAAAAATTGCGATACCTGCCGCAATGCTCTGAAGTGGCTGAATAATTCCGGATTTATACACGAATTCTATGATATTCGTGATAACAAAATCGAGGCCGACGCCGTCAACCGATGGATCCTCGCGGTGGGTTTGGACTCGCTGTTGAATACGCGCTCCACCACGTGGCGCGGCCTGCCTGATGAAAAAAAGGCCATTATTAATGAACACGCGGCCATGGAATTGATGTTGGAGTATCCGACTTTGATAAAACGCCCGGTGTTCGAAGCTGGAGATGAAGTTATCGTTGGGTTCAAGGACATACAGAAGGAAGCCCTGGAAGCGCAACGATGATAGCTCTGAACCGGCTCAAGTGTTTAGTCAGTGGCTTGCGACCTTAACGGTTCTAGCCAATACGCCGATTTAGGTAAGTGCCGCCATGGCGTCACGACTGGCGTTCGTATAATTACCCTCTGATTTACCAAAAAACTTCTTCAACATTTGCGAGCCTATCCAGGGCCTCTTCTGTAATCGGCTGCGGGGCCACCGCATCGGCGGAGACGCGGTTAGCCCGTCTTCAGCGCTTCTTTAAGCTTCGCAGCCTCTTCCGTTTTCATATGGTAACTGTGGTCCTTATTGGGAAAGGCTCCTGATCGCACGTCCGCGACGTAGGATTTGAACGCCTCAACCGCTACGTCCGCGACATTGCCATAGCGCTTGGCGAACTTTGGTTTGAAGGTATCGAAGGCGCCAATAAGGTCGTAGCCATTGAGCATCTGACAGGTTCCGGCGGCACCCGCGCCAATGGAAAACGTGAAGATGTCGATGGCGTCGTCGACGGCCTGTCCTACTTCATAGGGAACGGCTTCGATTTCCAATCCGATGGCGCCAGCCTCTTCAATGGCTTTGGCATTGTCGATGATCTGTAAGGCGTCATTGGCGGTTCGGCCCTGCATTTTAAAACCGCCGTGTTTGTGGACGTGATGGGGGATTAGACCCACATGGCTCATCACCGGGATGCCAGCATCGGCTACGGCCCTGATAATGTCGAAAATTTCGCGACCCCCTTGGAGCTTCAAGGCATCGACGCCGCTTTCCTTTATCATCTGCACTGCGTTGGTCACCGCTAGGTCTTTGGTAGCATATGAGCCATAGGGCATGGCAGCTATCGTAAAGGTATTTGGTGCGCCACGGCGGACCGCGCGGGTGTGTTCGATCATCTGATCGACAGTGATGGCTAAGGTGTTCTCATGGCCGTACAGCGTCATGCCGAGGCTATCGCCGATACCCAGGATGTCGACCCCAGCGCGTTCCGCCCAGGCGGCGCTGAGTACCTCACCGACGGCGACCATTACCAGCCGTTCGCCCGCAGTTTTTTTCGTCTTAAGATCTGGGATGGTTAGTTTCTTTCGCTCCGCGTTCATCTTGAGAACCTATTCATGCCTTAACCGTCCGGCAGGACTTTACCAGGGTTCATAATGTTCTGCGGATCCAACGTCTGCTTCACCGCTCGCATCAGGTCTAGGGCAACAGGGTTTTTATAGGTCGCCATGTCTTCGCGTTTCAGCAGGCCGATGCCGTGTTCGGCGCTGACGCTACCATCCATATCGTTTACCAAGTCATGGACGATCTTCTTGAAGATATCCCACTGGTCAAGAAACACGTCCTTATCCATTTCGAAGGGCTGGTTGACGTTGTAGTGAATGTTGCCATCACCCATGTGGCCGAAGGCGCAGATGCGGGCCGCAGGCATTTGCTGATGTACACGCCTGTTGGCCTCACGGAGGAACTCGGAAATCCGGGAAACAGGCACGGAGACATCGTGTTTGATACTGCCTGTGCCTTCTTGGCGTTGCGCTTCGGGCACGCCTTCGCGTAATCCCCAAAGAGCCACGCATTGTGCTTCCGATTGGGCAACGACGGCATCGACAATAATTTCGTCTTCTAACGCCAAACCTAGGATCGCCTCCAGGGCTTCGCGGGCGGTATCGTCGTCGCTGAGGCTGGTAATCTCAATCAATACGTAGGCGGGGTACCTTCCGGCTAATGGATTAGTGGCGTCTTTGATGTTATCGAGGACAATCTTCAGCGATGTTTCATTAAAGTACTCGAACGCTGAGACCATATTACCGAGGCCTGAATTGGCACGGGTAAACAATGCCAATATTGCTTCCGCACTGGATGCGCCAACAAAAGCCATCTCGCGTCGTTTCGGTTTTGGAAATAGTTTGAGGACAGCGCCGGTGATGATCCCTAGCGTCCCCTCGCCTCCGATGAACAGATGTTTCAGATCATAGCCCGTGTTGTCTTTGCGGAGCCGGGTCATGTCGTTCCAAATTCGCCCATCGGGCAAGACCACTTCCAATCCCAACACAAGATCGCGGGCATTGCCGTACCGCAACACCTGCACGCCGCCGGCGTTGGTGGATAAGTTGCCACCGATGCGGCAACTCCCCTCAGCGCCGAGGCTCAGGGGGAACAAGCGGTCAATGTCGTTGGCGGCCGCCTGGATGTCCGCCAAGATCACGCCGGCGTCAACGCTCATGGTATTGTCCACGGGATCGATGTCGCGAATCTCGTTCATGCGGTGTGTGGTGAGCAGGACGCCACCATTCGGAACACCGGCGCCAACCAATCCGGTATTTCCGCCGTGCGCGACGACGGGAAGGCCTGAGGCGGCGCATACGCCAACAATATCCGCAACCTGCTGAGTTGTTTCCGGGCTGACGACAAGATCGCAATGGCCATTCCATAGGCCCCGCATTTCCGAAATGTGGGGTTGAATATCACCGGGCTCGTCAAGCCAACCTTTGTTGCCGACGATCTGACGGATTTTATCGAGTGCTTCCGAGTTGGTCATCATGGTCTTGATTTAATGGTGGTGGGAGCGTGATAGCAACCGCGATCATTTCGAAAACTGCGTGTCTTCTTTCGTCAAAACTTCACAGCCTGGCGAAGCGCGCGAAGGGTTTCCGTCACACATCGACAATCGGCGACGGCGGTATGGGTATCGCCAGGTGGGACAAAACCAAGTTCTGCCGGAAGATCGCTGCTGTTGTAGGCGCTAATCGGTTTCCCAATGAATTCGCCAATGGCGATGTTGATGTTGATAAAATGCTCGGTGTTGATCAGGAATGGGATTCCGATCCGCTCACTATTCAATCTCAAATGTTGTCCTTCTCTGCCATGCGAATAAATGTCTATAGATGCGTTGTCGAGGTATCCCCGCGTCCTTTCCAGCGCGACGACCAGCGTTACGCCTTGGGCGTCGACGGTCGTTTGAGTGATTCCAGTCAGCTTAATGAAACATGTACCCAATGTCGGATTTAAAATCGGCCGTAATAAACCTGAAAGTGACTGATTTTGGTAAGCGCGACGTCATCGAAAAAGGTGACCAAGCCAATTTTCACGAATTCACGGGATTCTCCGGGGCTTGACCTCCCGCCAATGCGGCCTCCCACGGCAATGAATTCCATGTCGAGAACGGCGATCCGCGGCATTTTCCCATTCGTAAGTTACTCTTTCTTAGCGGCCCGTTTGAGACGGTCATTGATGGCCTGTCCAAGTCCATGTTTGGGAATAGGAGCAACGGCGATGCCTGCGTGCGTTCCGTTATCGAGGTCGCGAAGCATAGCGAAAAGATTTGCCGCGGCTTCGGTTAAATTACCATCGGGGCTGAGATTGTATATTGCGTCGTTCGCGTTGTCGCCAAACCCCAGTAACGCCTCGCCAGGTTCCGCGGTTGTCGCATTGATTCGAAGCGGCGTGGCCGGGGCGTAATGGCGTGTCATCATACCTGGCGAACGCGGTGCGGTATCGTCGCTATCAGCGACGACCAGTGTTCCGAGATGACAGGCCAAATCCTCGCGGGTGATCCCACCTGGACGTAGCAGTGAGGCCATCGGTTCCGATAGATCGACGACGGTTGATTCCAACCCGACGCTGCAGGGGCCACCGTCGAGAATGAGACTTGGCCCTTTATCGCCCGGTTCAGGTAACGACTGCGCCACATGTTCGGCCGTTGTCGGACTGACCTCGCCGGATCTGTTAGCGCTTGGTGCGGCGATCGGACATTGCGCTACGGTTAGAAGTTCTCTAGCCAATTCGCTATCCGGTACGCGTAGTGCGATCGTATTCAATCCGGCGCTGACGAGGAATGACAAGCCCGCATCTGCCCTACGCGGTAGCACGATCGACAACGGACCGGGCCAGAAGGCATTGGCGATCTCCTCTGCCCGGTCATCAAATTCCGCTAGACGCCGGGCATCCTCCATAGTTGGAACATGGACGATCAATGGATTGAAGCGAGGACGGTTCTTAGCCTCGAAAATCTGCGCCACCGCACGGTCGTCCCGGGCGTTCGCACCCAGGCCATAGACCGTTTCCGTGGGAAACGCGACCAGCCCGCCATTAGCGATTACCCGGGCGGTACGTTCAATACCCGGGTTATCTGCGTTGACGATGATCGACGGAAAGGACGCGGAACTCACGAAGTTAGGCCACCAAAAACATCATCCGAGGCAGCGACGAAATGGGGATTTTCAAAGCCAGGCTTTCCGTAGGTAAGTTCATCGCCGTTGGCCTGACGTACCTGACCTCCCGCGAATTGTAAGACGCCGTGCCCCGCCGCCGTGTCCCATTCCATAGTTCGCCCAAAGCGCGGATAAATGTCTGCAATGCCTTCGGCGACCCGGCAGAACTTCAGGGAGCTACCGGCGCTGATCTCTTCTTTGATGTTCAATTCCATGAGGAAATCGTCTACTTCCGGAGTGCGGTGGGAACGGCTGACGAGTGCGGTAAGGCCGGCATCGGGTTGTGGGCGGCAAGCAATGGTCTCCCATGCACCGCCGTCCTGAACCAGAGAAGCGCCAGCTGCGTATCCGACGAAGGTTGTTTTCTGGGCGGGAAGATGCACCACGCCCAGGACTGGGTTGTGTTGTTCAATAAGGGCGATGTTAACGGTGAACTCCCCATTGTGGTTAATGAACTCCTTGGTGCCATCCATTGGGTCGACCAGCCAAAATGGCTTTTCATCGACCACCGGAATTTGGCCGACGGAAGCAGCCTCTTCACTGACCACGGGTATGGCGCGCGCAATTTGTGTTTCGATGGCCGCCAAGATTACGTCCTCTGCGGCCTGGTCTGCAGCCGTGACGGGTGAGCGGTCATCCTTCGTATCAATCGCAAAATCAGTCGCATAGATTGTCATTATGGCGTCGCCGGCTCGGCGCGCGATGTCAACGACCTGTTCAACAAGGTCTTTTTCAATAGTTAGCAAAATGGATGTCCCTGTTACTGCAGATCGTCTATGGAAACTGATTCCGTGACAAATCGCCATGCTCTGAAACTATTAGACCAATGGTTGGGCGCTAAGCCAGCCTTCTGTTTAAGGCGACTTACGAAAACGGTTGGATCAGACAATTGGCCCCATACCGAGGGTAGGAATAGGGCGCGCCTCGCCCCATCGGCAATCACTAGTCCATCCACGTGCGGCCTTAAATCCGTCATAAATTCTTGTTCAGACTTAAATGCCATGGGGCTTTGTGGGCTTAACAAAGAGATAGACAGATCAAGTTCATTGCGCTCCGTTGATGCCAGTGGTGAAAACCTTGGATCTTTGAAGGCTGCTCGGAAGGCATTGGCGGAGATGTCCGCGACTAATGGTTGGTGTGCTTCAGGTGAACCGATACAGCCCCTGAGTTTCCCGTTTCTCGTCAACGTGATGAAACATGCACCCGTCTCAAGGAGTTCCGGTGCATGCTTATTGAAATCCACTCGAGCCGGCTGGCCGAGATCGAGCCCATGGTCGATGGATGCGGCAGCTAAAAGGATCAGCGTAAACCCATGTTCTCGAATAAGGGCCTTGGTTGCTGCGCCAAATTCAGTCTCTCCATCAATGACCGCTGCGGAAGGTAGGGGTGCGCCGGAACTCGTCTTTTTTCGGATAGTTCTTCCCCACAGGACCTTGGCCATTTGTGACGGCGCGGGCCCATCAAAAAACAGCCATGATCCATAACCTACTACGCGGTCTTTTGAGCCTGCCGTGTCACCGGAATTGCGAAGATCCACCATGTCCACGGACATTTTCTTCTCTTTGGCCACCGCCAAAAGCCCTCCCACGGGGAACCGTCCGCAGGCACCCTGATGGGCGATCTGTGAGGGGTTTAGGTCGAGAATTGCCTTATTGGTCTTGGCATCTATTTCCCGAGCGCTTTCGTAATCCAAATAGTGGCT
>DFRF01000118.1 GCA_002378125.1 Rhodospirillaceae bacterium UBA3470
TATGTCCCGACGTTGCGCATTGACTGGCAAGGGCGTTCAAACCGGTAATAATGTGAGCCACGCTCATAACAAGACGCGCCGGCGCTATTTGCCAAACCTGCAGCAGGTGTCGTTGATGAGCGACGCACTTGGCAAGTCTGTGCGTCTTCGTGTTTCGACTGCTGCAATACGCACGGTTGAGCACAAGGGGGGGCTGGATGCGTTCCTTCTGGATGCTCGCGACAGTGATCTGAATCTAGAAATGCGCCGCCTCAAGAAGCAGATTAAGAGTGCGCAAGTCACTGTGTAAATTGGCTTGGCAGCACCGTATCGAAAGGCCTACTTCGCGGGCCTTTTGTTTTCGACATTTATCTAGCGAGTTCGAACATCATCAGTATTGTGCGCTGTAACGGATTAAAGTTATTGTCGGAGACAATGTAAATTAGCGTTTCGCTGCGTGGCCCCTGGCGCACAGCTATCCCCTCGAAATTATCTACGGCGACCAGGTCGCGGAATTCTGCCACTAGGTCCGGGTTAAGATGTTCTCCGGGTACGATGTCGGTCGAATTTATGCGTCGAATCCGTCCCGCAACCCCATCGCGAAGGGTGAACCGGCGCTCCAGTACAAGGACATCGCCTTTGGCTAATGTCGCCGCGCCAGTTGGGCGGAACCCGCCTTTCAGCGCATAGGTCATGGTCGACCAATTCTTAAGGCCGCTGGCCCATGCGAGCGTCGTTGGCAGTTCGGCCGGACCCTCGGCGATAGCCAATAGGCGTCCGTCATGGAGAAGGGCCAGGCCCTCAATACCGCTGTTCGCCGGCAGACGGGACAATTCTTCCGGATGACGCAGTGGTTCCGGTTTGATCTGGCCCGGTAGATAGCGCCAGATACGATGCCGGCGTTCGAAGGCGACGATAATCTCGCCTTCGACGCCGGGACTCATTGCTTCGATATCGGATTCGGACTTCGTCATCAGTGACGCCCCGTCAATGTTGGCCATGGTATCCAAAGTCGTCTGTCGCAGCCCAGCCAGGTTGCCGGCCTCGTCGTAGACCAATCGGGACGCGAACCGCCGGCCCCGGTCCGTGAGCGCGACCATTCGATCTCCATCGGCGCTAACGCCCAGTGCCGATAACCCGCCAAATTCGGTGGCCGATGATGAAATCACAAGACCGCCCCGGTAGGTGAGACTGCCGACGGTGCTTTGTTCCGGGCGCGCCGCGTTCAAGGCTAAGGGTTGGGCGTCGACGGAGATTGGCCCGGCCAGTGATGTGGAGGCGCCGAACCCGGGAGCCAGAAGCACTCCCCCGAGGAGGATGGCAATTGCCGTTAGACGGATGGGATGTGTCAAGCTAACGTTCCTCGGCTCGTTGTCGGCCTTCGGCCTTTTGGGCGGGGCTGAGCTGTTTCTCAAGTTTCGCCAGGCTTTTGCTAGCCTTGTTGAACCCCTTCGCCACGGCGGCGCTTAGCCACGCGTAGGCCTCCACCGGGTCTTTACGCATCCCGTGCCCGGTGGCGTTGAGAACGCCCATGATGAACTGCGCTGGTGGATGGCCAAGGCGGGCTGACTTGGCCACCCACTGCGAGCCCAAACGGATATCAAGCTTCACGCCCACGCCCTTCAAGTAGCGCTGCCCGACGATCAACATTTTTTTGGCTGATTTGGTGCGTTCGGCCTCGGCCTTGAAGGTGGCAAAGTCGATGGCCCGTTGGGATTTGGCGGCGGCTACAGCTTTGGCGGAAACGCCGGTGCGCCGTAGGTGCCGGCGGTAATCATCAAAATGCCGAAGCAGGGCGGGTACATTTGGTCGGCCATATCCCCAGGCCTTGTCCACGTTTAGGCCGCGCGCCGTCATGTAGCGGCCAAAGTCGGCGCACCAGTTGCCGCGTACGTGCTTGCGAAAGCGAATGTTGTCATTGGTGTCGGGCCGGATTCCGAGATCCTGTCGGGATCGCATCTCGTATATGAGCGCCTCGCATTCAAGGTCGATCTTTCGATCCTTATCGCGATGTCCGCGGAAGTGCTGTAACCCGTGCCCGACCAATTCGTGGGCAATCACGGCGGCCAGTTTGTTGGTCTCCCATTTCACACCGAACCGGCCGACCACGACCAGGAAGTGCTTCAACCCGCCGGTTTCCTTTTGAAAGAAATCCGGGAAGAACGCGGCGATGGTCACTTTCGACAGTTGGCGTTTGGGAAACGCTGCGTCATAGACGATGGTGACACGTCCGTTTTCCTTCAGGGTTTCCAGATGGCGTACGCTGAAGGGCGAGGTCGCATAAAGGCGATCTAGGGCCATTTTTAGATTGTGAATGCCTGTTTTTGGCGCCAGAAGTAGGATGTCGTTTTGTTGTTCGCGGAGCGGCATGGCGGCCAATTCTATGCCTCGATGCTCCATCTTGAGAATCGGTTGGGCGACGGCGTTACCGTGCCCCGCGCAACTTAGCGGGATGATCGCTAGCGCCAGCGCGACGGACCGGCACCCCATCTACGACCAGGCCTTCTGGTGCTCGGGCTTGTCGCTGCCCTTTGGCGTACCACGGTCATACGAGAAGGCTTTGCCCTCTTCCATGTAGCTGTGGTCATGGATAACGACGCTGTCCTTGTTGATCAGCGCGACCGCATAGGCGGGGTGCTCGTGCGAACAACGCAATACGTCCGAGCCGTCCAGGCGCAATTCTACCTGATAACAGGTGGCTTTTACCGTGGAGAAGGGGATACCCCGCCATGACCCATGGCAGGTCCGATGCAGGTGTCCGAAGAACATGTGGCGGACATGCCTGAAACCTTGTAGGACGGCGATTAGGTCCTCTGGGTTGGCCATTCCGATCAAGTTCATGGAATGGATGCCGATGTCCATGGGTGGATGGTGCATGAACAGGAAGACGTCGTCCCCCGAGGCCTGCGTCTCTAACAACTGCTGGCGTAGCCACCGTAGTCGAGATTCGCAAAGCCGACCGTTGTTATTGCCGTCGTCCACCGTATCTAGGACCAGGAACACGCCGCCTGCCGTATCCATGCGGTAATGGAGAAAGCCGTCCTCG
This sequence comes from Rhodospirillaceae bacterium UBA3470, assembly GCA_002378125.1. GTDB lineage: Bacteria > Pseudomonadota > Alphaproteobacteria > Rhodospirillales > Casp-alpha2 > UBA3470. The sequence continues at coordinate 3,026 of DFRF01000118.1, forward strand.
GACCAGGGCAGTTCGGGGAAGGTGTCGCGAGCCGCCACCCGGGCGTCGTGGTTCCCCATGAGCAGGTGCCAGGGAATCTTAAGTTCGGCAAGTATTTCCTTTAGTTTCGCGTAGGCGTGGGCTTCACCCCAATGGGCCAGATCGCCAGTGATCATGCAGAGTGCGGCGTCGCCAAAGTTCCGGTTGATGCTCTCGATGGCGCGCACCAAATGGTCGCCTACATCTTTCCCGAACAGGGTCTCCGGGCTGGCGGTGATGTGGGGGTCGGTCAGGTGAATGAATTTGAAGAACGGGTCGATCATGGCACTGTCTCGGCTGGAGAGAATTGATCAAACTTAACATCAATGCTGGCCGACCGACAGATCAGATGATGCCGGGTACCAACGAAGGGTGCGGATTGGCCGTGCCGGGAATTTGAAAGTGGCTCTTTTGCCAGCCCGCGTACATGATTATTCTCTGTGCGCGGGTGATTGACATTCGAGGGGCGGATCATGTTGACGGCAGAGATGCAGTATATCATTCGGAATTTCAGCGCTGGCTCTGTGGCGACGGTAGACGCAGAAGGTCGACCGAAGGTCTCTCCCAAGGCCACCTTTGTGATCCTTAATGACGCAACCATCGCGTTCGCCAATATTCGCTCGCCCGGCACCATCGCCAATTTGCGATTTAATCCGACCCTGGAGGTGTGTTTCACTGACATCTTAGCACGCAAGGCCGTGCGCGTATCGGGGACCGGCGAGGTTGTGCTCAAGGCCGATGCGCCGGCGCATATCCGCGACCCTTTTGAGGAGGGATGGGATTACCTTGCAGATCACATGTCGGCGTTCATCGTCATCGCTATCACTGCGGCGGAGATAATCCTGTCACCGGCTTATGACCGTGGGCTTATGGAAACGGAACTCAAGAGCACCACTTTGGAAAAACTGAACGTCCTTTAGGCCTCTCGGCACTCGCGCCATTAACAATAGGTGGAACAAGTCTGAATGGGCATGTCCGCGAACACAGAGACGATTCTCAAGGACCTCGTGCTCATCGGCGGGGGGCATAGCCACGTCGCAGTGCTGAAAAGCTTCGGCATGAGGCCTATGCCCGGGGTCCGCATGACTATCATTGCCCGGGACGTGCACACGCCCTATTCGGGAATGCTGCCGGGTTATGTAGCCGGACACTACACTTATGACGAGGCGCATATCGACCTGCGCCCGCTCTGTCAATTCGCCGGCGCACGCCTTTACCAAGAGGAGGCCGTGGGCATTGATCTCGCGAACAAGGTGGTGCGCTGCGCCAATCGACCGGCGGTGCCCTATGATGTGTTGTCCCTGAACATCGGATCGCGGCCGGATATCGTCGGTGTTCCTGGTGCCGCCGATTTTGCCACGCCGGTTAAGCCGATTAATCGGTTTGTCGATCGGTGGCACAAGCTAGTGGACCGTGTGTTGGGTCAGCCCGGACCGCATCGCATCGCCGTCGTCGGCGCCGGCGCGGCGGGCACGGAGATCGTCCTTGCCATCCAGTTCCGCCTGCGTCAGTTGCTGGACGAACAGGGTCGGTACGACGAAGCGCTGGAGATGCACTTGGTCAGCAAGTCTGCTCGGGTCATACCTTCCCATGACCCGGGCGTCAGTCGGCGGTTCGACCGTATCCTCGACGAACGCGGCGTCAACGTGTATCGGGGCACGGCGGCCACCCGGGCCGCGGACAATACTCTGGTTCTAAGCGACGGTAAGAGCCTGGAATTGGATGAGATTCTCTGGGTTACCGGCGCCAGCGCTCCTGCCTGGCTAAGGGATTCGGGATTG
>DFRF01000112.1:0-10123 GCA_002378125.1 Rhodospirillaceae bacterium UBA3470
AGCGGGTTTAGGTTCGGCCTGGGTGGCGGTCGTCTGAAGTGACGTCGAGTCCTCCTGGATGCGTTTGCAATGCCCTTCCAAGAACGCGCCAGTCTCGATGGCCAGGTCATCGTGGAGAATATCGCCGACCACATGCGCCGTGCGCGCAAGTTTTACCGTACGAGATTTGATTTGGCCGTTGACCGAACCGTGAACGATGATGGAATCTGCTGTAATCTCGCCTTTTACATGAGCGGATTCACCGATCAGCAATATCGTGCACCAAACATCGCCCTCGATCCCGCCATCTACCTGGATTTCACCGTCACTACGCAAATCGCCGATGATCCGAAGGTCTTTGCTAATTAGGGTCGGCGGTGACGGTTTCGCCGGTGACGGTGGTTGGGCCTTCGACGGTACTGACTTTGCTGCCGCTTTATTCTTCTTTTTGGAAAACATATCTGCCCGCCTTGAGGAACTTCATGGGGTCAATCGCCTTACCGTTGAATACAGTTTCGTAATGCAGGTGTGCCCCGGTACTGCGGCCCGAATTGCCAAGGAGCCCGATCTTATGGCGAAAATCTACCTTTTGGCCGCGTTTGACAAGAATCTTGTGCAGATGGCCGTAGCGCGTCCGAACGCCAGAACCGTGATCGATCTCGATATATCGGCCATACTTGTTTTTCCAGCCGGCGACACGAACCGTGCCGGGCGCCGGTGCGTAGATCGATTGTCGAATAACCCCGCCAAAATCAATGCCATAGTGGGCGGCCCAGCGCTTATTGATCGGGTCGCGGCGTTTGCCAAACCGGCTGGTGATCGAATAGTTATCCACCGGTGCCGTCAACGGCAGATGCTCCATCACTCGCTTCAGGTCGTTTAGGCGGTCCAGATGTGATGCTAGATTGATCAGGCTGTCCTTGAGCTCACCTGCGGGCAACAAGTCTTTGCCGCCAGCCGGGATGAAAGGCCCGCCCTGACCTCGGGACTTTGGGCTATACGGAATTTTCAACTTCTTGGCATTAAGGCCGGCGATGTTGATCACCTTTTCCATCACCTTGATCTGATCGATGGTTTGCTCCGTAAGACGTTGCGCTGAATTTTTGTGTGTATTCTGAAGCTGATCGAGACGGGTTTTCAAGTCGGTCACCTGCCCCCGGAGTTGCGTTCCCGCGAACAAGGCTTGGTTACGCTCCGATAAGGCCGCTTGTAGGTCGCCCTCGACGCTGTTGAGGTTGTCTTTGAGGGCGAAGTTGCGACCATTCAACGCCCCCATTTCTTGTTCGATCTGCGCCAGCTTACTTATCAGGGCCTCGCGGGCAGTGCTAATATTGTGTCGGTCTTCCCGTGTATCTTCCAACTTTTGCGACACGGACTGGAGCTCTTGCTGCAAGGAGGCGTTGCGTTCCACAAGGCCCAGCATCATGGTGTGATTGTGCTCCAGATCCATGGTGATGGAATTGAACTTGTTCTGGTAATCCGCCACTTCGCCCAAAAGGCTCCCGTAGGCTAGGCGCGCATCGGCGATGAGGTTGTTCTTACTGGCGACAATTTTATCGTGTTCCACGTAACTGTATGACGTGAAGCCCACCCAACCAGCGGCGCCGAGAAACAGGATTACAAAAAGGAGTTGGGCAAACGTGGTGATGCGAAAAAATGTGACTCGACCTTCGGCCCGAAGGTGGACCTGTCGTTCCGGAAACCACTTCTTGATCAAGTTATGCGTCGCCATGCGCCATGACGGATTTGCTTGTTGGAAATCCATGCCTTGTTCCATCAACGCATCCCTTCCATCGTATGGAGCCGTTATCTTCTATTGTTAAATCGCGACAGACTTGTGCGATGCTCTTCCTGGCTCTCCAAGCAAATCGAATTTTGCCAAAACTCGACCCTTACGAGATCAAAAAAGTATCGACAAGGTGTAAGCCATGCAAGCCAATATTGCTTGCGCGATCCAGTATTCGGCGAAAAACTGGAATTCCGCCGATTCGTTGGTCATTGCGCTGCGATATGACCGGAGAGTTTAGAACTTTAGATGATCAAATCGCCGCTCCCAAACGCGAATCAAGCGTTCCGTTCGCCGCCGATTCTATTGGCGACATGGTTCGGTGCCGGGCTAATGCCCAAGGCGCCAGGAACTTGGGGATCGCTGGCGGCATTGCCCTTCGCCTGGGCCATCTCCGCCGCCGGCGGACAGGTGGCTTTGCTCATCGGGGCTGTCTTTGCGTTCGGCGTCGGCTGGTGGGCCAGTAACGTCTATCTTGACCACTTCGGGGGTGAGGACCCAGACCCGGTGGTCATCGACGAGGTGGCGGGGCAATGGTTGACCCTTGCCGCTGTCGCCCCTGATCCGGTGTTGTTTGTTGTTGGTTTCGGGTTGTTCCGTTTGGTGGACATATACAAACCCTGGCCAGTCAGCTGGGCTGATCAAAAGGTTAAAGCGGGATTGGGCATCATGTTGGACGATATCCTTGCGGCCCTTTATGCAGGTGCGGGCCTGTATATCGTGAATGCCGCCATGATCCAGGGAGGATGGAAATGACTTCTACTGATGTCGACGCACTTGCCGCTGCGGTGTTGGAAACTTGCCGGACCGCAGGATTGATGGTTGCGACGGCGGAATCGTGTACCGGTGGCCTGATCGCCAGTGCGCTGACGGAAGTCGCGGGCTCTTCCGACGTGGTTGAATGCGGGTTCGTGACCTATTCGAATGAGGCTAAACAGACTCTGCTGGGGGTGCCCGTTGGTTTGTTTGACAAGGTGGGCGCCGTCAGCGAGGAAGTAGCCCGTGCCATGGCCGAGGGCGCTATGGCGCGGTCGAAAGCCCAATTGGCCGTCTCTGTCACCGGGATTGCCGGTCCCGGCGGTGGAACTGAGACCAAACCCGTGGGGTTGGTTCATATGGCTATTGCCCGCGAGGGTCTGGAAACGTTGCATTTCCGGGATGTCTTTCCGGGTGATCGGTCCGAGGTGCGGATCGCGACGGTGATTGCGGCGCTGCAGCGCCTTAGTGTGGTCGCTACTGGTTAGGTCGCGCCGGTTAGGTGGACGCATTCGGAAGTCAGCTCGCTAGGACATCTCGACGATCCAACTCCGTGATCAGATCGGCCTTCTCCAAAGGCACTTAATTCGTTCTCAGCCTTGGTTTCTTGCTCAATATTATTGTCTCAACCTGGTCATTATCATATCCCACGATCGCTTAGATATCACCGCAAGACGGGTGATTTGACCAATGGGCCATAAAGCACTTCGGCGCGGGCTTCGAAAGAATTGATCATTTTCTGGACAGCTTCGTTGAACACCAGACCGATGGCCTTCTGCAGTATCGCTGAGCGGAACTCGAAATCGACGAAAAATTCAATTTCACAGGCATTATCCCCCTTAGGGGAAAAGACCCAGTGATTGTTGAGGTATCTGAACGGTCCATCAGTATACGTGACATCGATGCGGTCTGGTCGTCGGCATTGGACCCGTGTGGTAAAGCGTTCACGAAAGACCTTGAAGCCGATGACCATGTCGGCGACCAGCAACTTGTCGTCGCCATCGGCAGATTCCGTTGTTTCTCGGCGGCGTACGCGGACAGCGACGCACCACGGCAGGAATGCTGGATATCGCTCCACGTCTGCGACCAAGTCAAACAATTGGGCGGGTGTATAAGGCAGCACCCGTTTCTCAGCGTGGATTGGCATAGCGCCTTATGGACTCTCGCTTCCTGGGGGTCAACAATGCAAGCAACGTGATCAGGAGTATGCTTTTGTTCCGTAGCCGTCCCCGCCGCCGCCGGGAGCCCGTGGCAGAAATGCGCGAACTCGAGATTGCGCGGATGGGTCGTCGAGGAGATGGCATCGCGGATTTGGCCGACCGGTCAGTTTACGTTCCCTATGCGCTACCCGGAGAAACCGTCCGCGCAGAAGTGCGCGGCGAACGAGGCCGTTTGCTGAAGGTCCTGTCCCCGGCCGCCAACCGCGTGCCGGCGCCGTGTCTGCATTTTGGTTGTTGTGGCGGTTGCGCGATCCAGCATATAGCCGATGTCGACTATCGGGCATGGAAGCTAGACCTGGTCCGCGCAGCCTTGTCGCGACGCGGCTTGGCGGCGGACGTCCCGGACCTGATAGACGCACACGGTTCAGGGCGACGGCGTGTCAGCGTGCACGCCCGGCGCCTCGGTGGTCGCGTATTCGTCGGGTTCATGCGGGTACGCGACCATAAGCTTCGCGCCGTCGATCACTGTCTGCTACTGACCCCTGGCCTCCACTCGGTATTCGATATGAGCGCGAGCATGGCGGCGGCCCTTGATCTGGAAAATGGTGAGGTCAATCTGCACTGGACCGAAACCAAAAATGGTCTGGATTGTGATCTTCGTCATGCTGGCGATCTTTCCTATGATCGCCAGGTCGCACTGGCTGACGCGGCCCATGAATATGACCTGGCGCGGGTGACCTGGAACACCGATATCGTTGTCGAAAGACGAGCACCCTATCTGCATATGGGGTCGGCGCAAGTGGTTGCCGCGCCGGGCGGCTTTCTTCAGGCGACAGTGGCCGGCGAGGAGATGCTTAGCGACTTGGTTTTGAGCTCTTTGATCAATGTGCAACATATCGCGGACCTCTACTGCGGGATTGGTCCATTTGCATTGCGGTTGGCGCAAACGGCACGGATTTATGCAGCTGATGGGAACGCTGACGCCGTCGCCGCCCTTGACCGTGCGGCCCGCCATACACCGAACCTGAAGCCAGTGACGGCGGCAGTGCGGGACCTAGCCCGTGACCCTCTGACGCCGGTGGAATTGTCACACTTCGAAGCCGTCATTTTCGATCCGCCGCGCGCCGGCGCCCTTAACCAGGCCAAGGCTCTAGCGGATGCGGATGTGCCCTTAGTGATTGCGGTCTCATGCGATCCCGAGACATTCGCCCGTGACGCCCGCGCCTTGGTTGATGGGGGGTATGGCCTGGATTGGGTGTGCGCTATCGATCAATTTCGGTATACTGCGCACGTGGAAATCGTTGGGGTCTTCCGGCGTCCCGCATAACCAGGCGACTTATGACATATTGCGTTATGACCAAAAGCACGCGCCACACCAAGCCATCGCCGCCATCCGCCGACGCCATCGTCGACGCAGCTATCGCCTTGGCCGCACGGGACGGTTGGGCGCGGGTTCGCATGATGCATGTGGCGATGCATTTCGGCGTTCCACTGGCCCAAATTCATGATCGGTTTCGCGACATGGATGACATTGCGGATGCCTGGTTCACACGTGCGAGCCAAACCTTGGCGGTGCCCACAAAGCGTGGTTTTGCGAAAAAGCCTGCCAAAGACCGGCTGTTTGAGGTGATCATGCGCTGGCTTAATGCGCTGGCAGCGGAGCGCCAGGTCAGTGTCCAGATAATCAGACAGAAACTTTATCCATCCCATCCCCATCATTGGATTCCCATGGTGTTCAGCCTATCGCGACTGGTTCATTTGATCCTTGACGCGGCCATGATCGACAGCTACGGCCGGCAACGCCAGGCCGATGAATTAGGCGGTTCCATGCTGGTCCTAGCGACTTTGTGGGTATGGGCGGGAGACGATACGCCGGAACAAGAGCGCACCCAGGGGTTTCTGGCGCGCCGCTTGGAACAAGGCGATTGCATGATGGCGCGGATGTTTGCCACACCATCCGACTAGCTGTTTGCGCGGTCCGCTGGTGAATGCCAATCGTCTATTGCCGTGTGGCCCCCACACCTTCATAGCGGGACGTACCGGGGACGTAGAGATCTAACAAGGTCTCGCCGAGGCGCTTGCTATTTGGATTTTCCAGCCACAGCCGAACCAGATGGCGTTTGTGATTGGCGTCATCCTCGAAGGCGGTCCGCGAATGAAGTGCGGTAAAGTTATTGAAGAACAATATCTCCCCTAAGCCGATGTTGATGGACATCTGGAGTTCCGGGCGGGCGACGATGGCGTCAATGACATCCAAGGCCTCGATCTCCCGATCCGTCAGCTCCATGCCCTCGTGGCGGACCCATTCGATCGGGTTGCGGTTGTAGCAGCTATGCAACAGTTCGTTGTGAAATGCAAAAACGGGAATGCGATTAGGGGACAAGGGATGCTCGCCCGCCGGATGTTGGCCCCGCCGGTGATGATAAAAGCCACGTTCTAGGATCGTTAGCACATCCGGCCGTTCGTCTGCGATAATATTATAAAGGGTAATGGCGCTGACCAGGATCGTCTCGCCGCCCCACGCGGCTTCGCCCAACCCGAGAAGGCCTGAGATATCTGCGCCGTCCGAATGGAATGGCAATAGATCGGCACTTTGGTAGCCCCGCGAAGTATGGGAATAGGGTTTGTCTGCATTTACAACATCGACGACCCAGTCCCCCTCGTAGTTTTGAATCTTGATTTCCCCGATATGCGACGCGATCACCCCGTAGGCGGCGACGTTCATGTCGTAGCTGTGATCATCCACGGGCCATCCCTCAACAATGGCAAACCCGGCGCCATCTTCGATATCAGCGTAGGCCTTAGCCAACATCGGCCTGGAAATCTGGAGATCGAAGTCCGTTTTACGCCATTCGTAATGTGGCCGGCCTTCCGCGAGGGCGGCCCGGGCGGCAGTCTCTATCTCGTTGATCATTGCCGAATCAAGTCGGTAGTGGGGCTTGGGTGCCGAGGACAAATCCGCCGCCGTCCAGTTGCACGGCTCGTCAATTGGTATTTGGGGCCGGTTTTTGCTCATCTGGCGTTCTCCGCAGAGCGTGGCCTAGCCGCCCGAAACTTCCAATGCGGCTTGCCGGGCGGTTCGCAACGTTTGGAAATCATCGTCGGCATGATAGCTGGACCGTGTCAATGGGGTTGATGCCACATGCAGGAAGCCTTTAGCGAGGCCGATGCGTTTATATTCTGCAAATTCGTCCGGTGTGACGAAGCGGTCGATGGGCGCGTGGCGCAGGGTTGGCGAGAGATATTGACCAATAGTCAGGAAATCTACGTCGGCGGAGCGAAGATCGTCCATGACCTGCAGGACCTCCGCCTTCTCTTCGCCTAAACCGACCATGATTCCGGATTTGGTGAACACCATGGGGTCCAGCTCCTTCGCCCGTGCCAGAATCTTCAAGGAATGAAAATACCGCGCGCCCGGCCGGATCGTGGGATACAGACGCGGTACGGTCTCCAAATTGTGGTTGAAGACATCGGGCTTAGCGGCGATGACGTTTTCCAGCGCGCTATCGGGTTTGTCGCGGAAATCTGGCGTCAAAATCTCCACTGTTGTGTCCCGCGAGATCTCGTGGATGCGGGTGATGCATTGGACAAATTGTTCGGCGCCGCCGTCGTCTAGGTCGTCGCGGTCCACGGACGTGATCACCACGTGGCGCATTCCCATCTTAGAGACGGAAATAGCCAGATTCTCGGGCTCCATGGGGTCAACCATGTTGGGTTTGCCTGTGGCCACGTTGCAGAATGCGCAGGCCCGGGTGCAAATATCGCCCAGGATCATCACCGTGGCGTGCCGTGCCGACCAACATTCACCAATGTTGGGGCACGCGGCCTCCTCGCAGACCGTATGCAGATTAGCTTCGCGCATAAGTTTGCGCGTCTCGTTGTATTCTTGCGAGTTGGGCGCCTTGACGCGGATCCAATCGGGTTTCCGCTGCACCGGATTGGGCGCGTTCTTAGCCTTTTCCGGGTGCCGAAGGCGATCCCCTTTACGGGGTAGATTTTTAACGCTGCTCATGGCTTTAAGATAGGTTCCCACGCCCGATTTGTCATAGTGTTGGTGTTACGTTCCAACAGCCGGTTGTAAGCGCTGCGCAAGCGAGCCAAATCTTCGTCTGGTAGCTTGAAACCGAGCGGAATGCCGATCCCGTTTGCCCGGCAGAGGACGACTTCTTGATCGGTCAAGCGAGTACTTGTCATGGTGGCCTACATGTGTATCACGCGGTCATAAGCGTCGAGTACTGACTCGTGCATCATCTCAGATAGAGTCGGATGCGGGAAGACCGTGTGCATGAGGTCTTCTTCCGTGGTCTCAAGACCCATTGCGATCACGTAGCCCTGGATCAGCTCGGTAACCTCGGCGCCGACCATGTGCGCACCCAGAAGCTCTCCCGTCTTCTTGTTAAAGATAGTTTTGATCATGCCATCCGGTTCGCCGAGCGCGATGGCCTTCCCGTTGCCGATGAAGGAGAAGCGACCGATCTTGACCTCGTAACCAGCCTTTTTTGCATTGGCTTCCGTCAGGCCGACGCTGGCGACTTGTGGGTAGCAATAAGTGCAGCCCGGAATATGCTCTTTTTTCATAGGATGCGTATCCAGGCCGGCGATATTCTCGATACAAATGACACCCTCGTGCTCGGCCTTGTGGGCCAGCATGGGCGGGCCGGCGACGTCGCCGATGGCGTAAACGCCGGGTTCCGCCGTGCGGCTGTGGCCATCGATGACAATGCAGCCCCTATCGGTCTTCACTTTGGTAGTTTCTAGCCCGATGTCCTCGATGTTACCAACGACCCCGACAGCTGAGATCACCCGGTCGACGGTGATCTGTTGCGTCTTGCCTTTCGAGTCCTCAACCGTGCAGGTGACCGAGTTGGCCGTCTTGTCGAGCTTTGTTACCTTAGCGCCGGTCATGACTTTCATACCGTGCTTTTCAAACTGATTGTGAGCGATTTTAGCGATCTCGGCGTCTTCCACGGGGAGCACCTGGTCCATTACTTCGACCACCGTCACATCGGATCCCAGGCTATTGAAAAAGCTTGCAAACTCTATCCCAATGGCTCCCGAGCCGATGACTAATAGCGACTTCGGCATGGTGTCCGGCACGAGAGCTTCGAAGTAGGTCCACACGAGCTTACCATCGGGCTCCAGCCCGGGTAGGGTTCGCGGCCGCGAACCCGTGGCAATGATGATGTGATTACCGGTCAGGCTCGGGGCCGCCTTGCCGTCTGGGGCCGTCACGTCGACTTTCCCCGGCCCGTTCAGTCTGGCCGTCCCATCGATTACTGTTACATTGTTCTTTTTTAACAGGTGCCCAACGCCGGCGTTAAGCTGTTTGGAGATGCCGCGAGAGCGTTCTACAACCTTTTTCAAGTCAAAAGACGCCTTTCCGACACTCAGGCCATAGTCACCCGCGTGCTTGATGAAGTCGTAAATCTCAGCCGTCCGCAGCAGCGCCTTGGTTGGAATGCAACCCCAGTTCAGGCATATGCCACCGAGATGTTTTTTCTCGATAATGGCCGTCTTCATGCCCAATTGCGCGGCCCGGATGGCCGTAACGTAGCCGCCTGGGCCCGCACCGATGATGATGATGTCGAAGTTGGTATTAGCCATGGTTCGGCTCCTTACCCTAAAGCATCAGCAGCGAAGGGGCTTCTAGGATACCCTTCAGTTCCTTGGTAAAGGTGGCCGCCGTAGCACCATCGATGCAGCGGTGATCGACCGCCAGCGTCAACGTCATCATGGTAGCGATGGTCAGGGCCCCATCCTTGACCACGGCGCGCTGTTCGCCGGCACCGACCGATAGAATACCGCCCTGAGGTGGATTGATGATGGAGTTAAAGGACTTCACGCCAAACATGCCGAGGTTCGACACGGTGAATGTGCCGCCTTGGAATTCCTCGGGCATCAGCTTGCCGAGGCGAGCCTTTTGTGCCAATTCCTTGGCGGTCTCGGAAATGGCTCGGAGCCCCTTGTTTCCCGCATCATGGATAATTGGCGTAATCAGGCCGCCATCAATGGCCACCGCCATTGCGACGTCCTGGCGCTTGAACTTCAAGATCGCCTCGTCCGTGTAGGTGACGTTGCAATCGGGCTGCAGTTTTAGGGTAAGCGCCACGGCCTTGATGATAAAGTCGTTAACTGAAATCTTGTAATCGGCTCCATCGCGGCTGTTGAGCTGCTTGCGGACCCTCAATAGTTCGTCGATCTGTACATCGAAGTTGACGTTGAAGTGCGGAATGTCACGGGCTGCCCCAGTCAGGCGTGTGGCGATAATCTTGCGTATGGATGAGTTTGGCATAGCTTCGTATTCGGGCATGTAGGCCATGACCGGATCGTCGGCGGTAAGGGCAGGTGTGGTGGGTGCGTTAGCCGCAGTGACGACGGGCGCGCCCTTGCTGTTGCCGGAAGCCAAGGCCGCTTCAATGTCGCGCCTAATCACCCGGCCGTG
>DFRF01000112.1:10508-38512 GCA_002378125.1 Rhodospirillaceae bacterium UBA3470
GCGTTTAGCCAGCGGGCTGGCGAAAATCCTTTTACCGTTGGCTGTCGGCGGGGGTGCTGCCGCAGGCGCCGGTGCGGCGGGTGCCGGTTCCGCGGCGGGTTTAGGCGGCGCGTCGGCGGCGGCTGGTGCCGGTGCGGTAGTGTCTATGCCGCCCATAACCGACGCGTCTTCGCCCTCTTCCAGGATGATGGCGATGGGTGTGTTCACCGCAACGCCTTCGGTGCCGCCGGCGATCAGGATTTTACCAAGCACGCCATCGTCGATGGCTTCCACTTCCATGGTCGCTTTGTCCGTTTCGATCTCACAGAGCACGTCGCCTGACGAGATATCGTCCCCTTCGGCTTTGACCCAGTTGGCGATGGTGCCTTCGCTCATGGTTGGCGACAGGGCCGGCATGAGAATTTGAATAGGCATGATCTTTCCCCCGTTCCCTCAGGCCGCATAGCTAACGGCTTTCGCCGCGGTGATAATCTTATCAGCGTTTGGAAGAGCTAACGCCTCCAGATTCGCTGCGTAGGGCATGGGTACATCCTCGCCCGCGACCCGGTGCACGGGTGCATCCAGGAAGTCGAAAGCCGCTTCCATCATCTGCGCTGCAATTTCGGAGCCGATACCGCATGCGGCCCAGCCTTCCTCCACGGTGATCAAGCGATTGGTCTTCTGCACGGATTGGATGATGGTGTCGATGTCTAAGGGGCGAATGGAGCGCAGGTTGATGACCTCCGCGTCGATCCCTTCTTCCGCCAGCCTCGCCGCCGCGTCCAGGGCATAGCTGACGCAAATGGAGAAGGCGACAATAGTGACGTCGGACCCCGATTTTTCAACCTTGGCCTTGCCGATCGGCACGACGAAGTCCGGATCATCTGGCACGGCAAAGCTTTGGCCGTACATGATCTCGTGCTCCAGGCAGATCACCGGATTCGGGTCGCGGATGGCGGCCTTCAGGAGGCCCTTGGCGTCCTCACCGGACCAGGGTGCGATCACCTTGAGGCCCGGAATATGGGCATACCAAGATGCATAACACTGGGAGTGCTGGGCGGCGACCCGGGCGGCGGCGCCATTGGGACCTCGGAATACCATGGGCGCACCCATCTGGCCGCCGGACATGTAAAGCGTCTTGGCGGCCGAATTGATGATCTGATCGACGGCCTGCATGGCGAAGTTGAAGGTCATGAACTCGACGATGGGCTTCAGGCCGCCGAAGGCCGCACCAACGCCGAGGCCGGTGAAGCCGTGTTCGGTGATCGGTGTATCTATGACGCGCTTGTCGCCGAACTCTTCCAAAAGGCCCTGCGAGACCTTGTAGGCACCCTGGTATTGGGCGACTTCCTCACCCATCAGGAACACCGTGTCGTCGGTACGCATTTCTTCAGCCATGGCATCGCGAAGGGCTTCGCGGACGGTCATCTCCGTGGTCGAGCCGGTGTATTCCGGCTCGGTCGCGTCAGTTGCAGCGATGGATGCGACGGCAGCCGGTTCCGGAGTGGACGCCGGGGCCGTCGTAAAGCTGTCGGTCGCTGAGGTGTCCTCGCCTTCTTCCAGGATCACCGCGATGGGTGTGTTTACCGCGACGCTCTCGGTGCCAGCGGCAATCAAAATCTTACCCAGCACGCCCTCGTCCACGGCTTCCACTTCCATGGTTGCCTTGTCCGTCTCGATCTCACAGAGCACATCGCCGGAGACCACCTTGTCGCCTTCGGTCTTCATCCAGTTGGCGATTGTACCCTCGGTCATGGTCGGCGACAGGGCCGGCATAAGTACTTGAATAGCCATGTGTCTAACTCCCTGTCCTTATGCGTCGACTAAGACGTCGGTATAGAGCTCGGACGGGTCCGGCTCGGGGCTTTGCTGGGAAAACTCGGCGGCGGCTGTGACAATGGCCTTCGCCTCTTTATCCATATCCTTGAGTTCGTCCTCTCTGGCGGCCCTGGCCGCCGCGATTTTGTCGCGTAGGAGCTCGATGGGATCGCTTTCGGAGCGCACCTTGGAGACCTCTTCCTTGGTGCGGTACTTGGCCGGGTCAGACATGGAATGGCCACGGTAGCGATAGGTTTTCATTTCCAAGATGTATGGGCCCTTGCCAGCGCGGCACCAAGCGGCCGCTTCTTCGGCCGCCGCGCGCACCTCCAGGACGTCCATGCCGTTCACCTGGGCACCCGAGATTCCGAAGGACTCGCCCCTTTTGTATAGCTCGGTGACCGCCGAGGCACGTTCGATGGAGGTGCCCATGCCGTACTTGTTGTTCTCGATTACATAGATAACCGGCAGGTCCCAGAGGCTGGCCATATTAAAGGCCTCATAGATTTGGCCCTGGTTTATGGCGCCATCGCCGCAGTAGGCGTGACAGACGCCGCCGTCCCCTTTGTATTTCGATGCGAATGCGAGGCCCGTGCCGATGGGCATCTGGGCGCCGACGATGCCGTGACCGCCGTAGAAGTTTTTTTCGCGGCTGAACATGTGCATGGAGCCGCCCTTGCCCTTGGAATAGCCGCCCTGGCGTCCTGTAAGCTCCGCCATGACGCCTTTCGCGTCCATGCCGCAGGCCAACATATGGCCATGATCGCGGTAGCTGGTGACAACCGTATCGTTCTTGCCGGCTGTGGCCTGCATGCCGACGACAACGGCCTCCTGGCCGATGTAGAGATGGCAGAACCCGCCGATCAACCCCATCCCATACAACTGGCCCGCTTTTTCTTCGAAACGGCGGATCAAAAGCATATCCTTATAATACGAAAGCAGTTCGTCGTTGGTGGCGATGGGCACGGCCTTTTTGGCGGCTGGCTTTTTGCGGGCCGCGCGTTTCGGTCTGGATTTGGGTTTGATTGCCATTATGTCCCCCGGATGGTTGACGTGGACCACATCGTGCGCCCTGCCGGCGTCATCGATGATTTCCGTTAACCTAATAGAGACACGTTTTGAGATCAACAATTCTTGGTATAATTAAATTACTGTTTTATATAACTTTTTATTATTTTAACTGTTTTTTGATTAATATTTATCTTTTTTAATTTGCTAAGCGGCGTTGATCATCGGGGTCATACTGGTCTCAGCGCCGTCGTCCAGCCACTGCCACATGCAGCCTTTGCTGGCGAGACAGTCTTTGAGCTGTACGCGATGCGGTAGCAAGCCGCGGGCCGTCTTCTCCCACGCCTTCATAGTGTGATAGTCCTTCCAGAAGACGATCCGCACGCGCCGGTTTTCGGCCGCGTCGTCGTCACGGAACCCGACAAAACCGGTTAGCATCATGGCCAGGGACAGCATAATCGAGATGGCTTCCGAATGGAGGCCTTCATCAGAGCCTTGGGGCGCAGATAAATAGAGTGCCGTATAGAATGGTGGTTTTTCAAGATCAGCGAGCGTGTTCATAACCCAATAACTCCGCAATGGTTGGAAATGCTTTGAAAACCTGTGATCCAAGACCGAACCCGTGGGCTTTGGCCGTGGAAGGAATGGCGCGTTCCGGCGCCAATAATTGTTTGGAGGGCATCACCGGTTCCTCGACGTTGGAAACACGGAATTTGCAGGCGAGCTCCAGAGCCAGGCCGTCAAACACGCGCGCCACGTGCTCGCTGCCGGCCTTGCGCCAGCCGATGAAGCAAGTTTGGTTGCGCCAATAAGAGATGGAGATCCAGCGGTCCTGGTCATCGCGGGTGGTCTCAAGGCCAAGGAAACCCTCCTGCGCTGGCGCGATGGACACCAATTCGTCGCTGGGCGACGGTCCGTCGTTCCCGCCGGCTTGAACGGTGTCCAACATAATTGCCGCGATGAAGGGTGGCTTCAGGTTCTCTGCAATGGTTTTCATTATTGGCTCCTTTCTGGAGTTGCATGTTCCGCGACCTGGGGATCGAGGATGACGAGTTCGTCGGGATGACCGAAATTCAGCATCAGCCGCGCGCGTTCATCGAGCATGTCGGGATCAAGGCTTTCGGGATGCAGAAGCCGGACCGTGTTTTCCAAGTACTGGCGCTCGGCGGCCAGGGCCTTTGCCGTGGCCTCCACTTTCACCACCTGCTGACGCAACTGCACCCAGGCGATTAACCCGCGATCGCCGTGGAAGACGTGGAAAACAAAATAAAATGTGGCTGAGACGCCAAGAAACGAAACAGACACCCGCCGAATTCTTCGGCGCAGTGAATGTGAAAATGTCATTTAACCGCGGACCTTCTTCCTGGGTTACCAGTCAGTTGTCCACAGTCCCTTACAAACCCATCGTTGAAACTATGGGTTATCTGTTAACGGATCGTTACCGTAGGGCGTGAATGGCCCGCCAAATGGTCTCCGATGTAGCTGGCATTTCGATATGATCGATCCCCAGTGGCGCTAGGGCATCCAGGATTGCGTTCATGATTGTTTGTGGCGCGACGATGGCCCCAGCCTGGCCCGAGCCCTTGACGCCCAGGGGATTGGCGTCGGTCGACAGACCGTCCTCTAGATTGATCTCTAGGGTTGGCAAATCGTGCGCTGCCGGCAGGACGTAGTCCATCATGGTGCCGGTGATTAATTGGCCCGACGCGTCGTCGTAAACGGCGTGTTCGGCGACAGCCTGGCCGATGCCCTGGGCGATGCCGCCGCGAACTTGGCCGATGATGAGCTTGGGATTGAGCACCCGCCCGTAATCCTCGGCTGTGACATAGCGGAGGATTTCCAAGCGTCCCGTTTCTGGGTCAATTTCCACCTCCGCGGCATGGCAGCCATTGGGAAAGGTGAACGGCACGTCCTCCACCTTGGCGAAGGTGTCGAGCCCGCTCCCACAGGGGTCCCGGTTGCGGGCCGTCGCGGCAACTTCCTCCAATGCGATGGAGGCGCGCCCCCCGGCGCTTTGAAAGATGCCGTCGGCGAATGCCAGGGCATCTGCGTCCGTCTGCAGCAACTCGGCGGCAACGGCGCGGGCCTTTGTCAGCACTTTGTTCATGGTTTCGATCAGGGCGCCGCCGCCCATGTGCATCGACCGGGCGCCGCCATGACCATAACCCATGCGGGTCGCGTCCGTATCGGCGTGAATGTAGACGAAGGTCTCAATGGGCAAACCAAAATGATCCGCGGCAATCTGTGCGTAAGTAGTCTCATGGCCCTGGCCATTGGATTCCGTGCCGACCCGGAGTTCGATCCGTCCATCAGCGCGGAAACGAACCTCGGCCCCCTCCTCCGGAATCGAACGTGCGGTTTCCAAGAAACAGGCTACGCCCAACCCGCGCAACTTGCCGCGGGATCGGGCTTCCGCGCGGCGGATATCGAACCCGGCCCGGTCGATCCGGTTGGCCGCGTCATCGATGTTGGTGCCGAAGCGGCCACCGTCGATGGTGATGCCGAGGGAGGATGTATAAGGAAATTCTGTAATGGCGTTGCGCCGACGCAAGTCCACCGGGTCAAAGCCCAGTCGCCGGGCCGCCACTTCGACGATCCGCTC
Source organism: Rhodospirillaceae bacterium UBA3470 (assembly GCA_002378125.1). GTDB lineage: Bacteria > Pseudomonadota > Alphaproteobacteria > Rhodospirillales > Casp-alpha2 > UBA3470. Next base: position 15,916 of record DFRF01000112.1, read on the forward strand.
CATCAGGAAATTGGCTTCCGGTTTACCGGCGCCCCTGTAAGCGTCCACGGGCGCAGTGTTAGTGAACACGCCGCGCACGTCCATGAATACGTGCGGCACGTTATAGATACCGCCCATCGCCGTGGGTGCCGATTTGGTTGGGATGTTGGGGGCGACGGACGACAGGTATGCTCCCATGTTGGACACGATGTCTGCCTCTAATGCGAGAAACCGGCCTTCTGCGTCCAGACCTAGGCGCGCCGAGACACGCATGTCCCGTCCGTGGGCGGCAGCGGAGAAGTCCTCGGCGCGATCAGCTACCCACTTAATTGGCCGGCTCATGCGTTTCGCCGCCCAGAGCAGTAGGACCCATTCCGGATAGATGAAGTTCTTCAGCCCAAACCCGCCGCCCACGTCCGGCGCTTTCAGGTGGAATAGATCTGCGGGCAGATCAAACACTTTAGACAATTCAGCCTTGATCCCGTGAAGGCCCTGACCAGTAAATGTTAGGGTGTAGCGGTCGCTATCTGGGTCGTATTCGCCAAGGCCGGCCCGTGGTTCCATGGGCGCGGCACTGACCCGGTTGTTGACTAGGTCCAACTCGACCACATGCGTCGCCTCCGCCAACTTGGTGCGGGTATCGTCGGCCTTGCCGGCCTGGAATCGAAACGCCAGGTTGCCTGGCGCTTCCGGCCAGATCTGCGGTGCGCCCTTGTTCAGGGCGGCTATTGGGTCCGTGACGGCATCGAGGGGTTCAAACTCGGCATCGATCAACTCGGCTGCTTCGACTGCGGCGGATAGGCTTTCGGCGACAACTAAGGCGAAGATATCACCCACCTGACGGACCCGCCCGCGAGCCAACGCTCGGCGCGGTGGGATGATTAACGGCGAGACGGCGTCAAAGACCGCATTACAGGGTAGCGGATTGAGTTTATCGGGCGCAAGATCGTGGTCAGTGAATACAGCGAGCACTCCGGGAACAGCACGTGCCGCCGCGGTATCTATGCGCATGATAACAGCATGCGCGTGATCGGAGCGGACCATGACCGCGTGCAGTTGGTGATCGGCATGGAGGTCGGCGCTAAATTTCGCCGCGCCAGTCAGGAAACGGGCGTCCTCTAAACGCGGTGTGAATGGCAGCGGGGATGTGTTAGGCACGATACAATTTAGAACCTCTCGCCGAAGCGAGTACCCAGGGTGTTCATGCTTTCCCTCGCGGCCATCGAACTGGCGGATCCTCGGGCTGCAAAGAGGGTGAAGATCAGAAACGGGACAAGATCTAAGCGCATCATAGCGTCTCCCTACCGCATGATCGCTTGTAACATTGGCGTTCCGTACTACGCCAGTAAATTGACTAAGGTAAGATGGTCTGGCCGGCGTAGGCTGCCGCCGGGCCCAACAGCTCCTCAATGCGGATCAGTTGGTTGTACTTGGCCAAACGGTCCGAACGGCTGAGTGACCCTGTCTTGATCTGTCCGGCGTTGGTGGCCACAGCAATGTCGGAAATAGTTGTGTCCTCGGTTTCCCCGGAGCGGTGCGAGATAACCGCCGTGTAGTTGGCCTTGTGCGCCATTTCCACAGCCTCCAGGGTCTCGGACAGGGTGCCGATCTGGTTGACTTTAATAAGAATTGAGTTTCCAACCCCCTTCTCGATCCCGTCCGCGAGGCGCTTGGGGTTGGTGACGAACAGGTCATCGCCAACCAGTTGCACCCGGTCGCCAATCGCGTCCGTCAGCACTTTCCATCCATCCCAGTCGTCTTCGGCCAGGCCATCCTCAATAGAGATGATGGGATATTTCGACGTCAGGTCCGCGTAGTAGTCGACCATGCCGGCGGCATCCAATGTCTTGTCTTCGCCGGCCAGGATGTATTGGCCGTTCTTGAAAAATTCAGTGGATGCGGCGTCTAGGGCCAGCATGACGTCGTCACCCGGCTTATACCCGGCGCTTTCGATAGCCCTCATGATGAAGTCCAGTGCCTCGGTCGTGGAGCCGATATTCGGCGCGAAGCCGCCCTCGTCGCCGACGTTGGTGTTGTGGCCCGCATCGTGAAGGCCCTTCTTCAGTGTTTGGAAGATCTCCGAGCCCATGCGGATGCCGTCCGCGCAGGTGGTGCCACCCACAGGCATTACCATGAATTCTTGAAAGTCGATGGGATTGTCAGCGTGTTCGCCACCGTTGATGATGTTCATCATCGGTACGGGTAGGGTGTGAGCGAAGGCGCCGCCGATGTAGGCGTAAAAGGGCAAGCCAGCTTCTTCTGCGGCCGCTTTCGCGCAGGCCAGCGACACACCCAAAAGTGCGTTGGCGCCGAGGCGGCTCTTGTTTTCCGTACCGTCCAGTCCGATCATCGTTTGGTCGATGTGTAACTGGTCTTCCGCGTCGAAGCCGGAGATGGCGTCGAAGATTTCCCGGTTCACGGACTCGCATGCATTCAGCACGCCCTTGCCGCCGTAGCGGTCCTTGTCGCCGTCTCGAAGCTCCACAGCCTCGTGAGCGCCGGTGGACGCGCCCGATGGCACCGCGGCGCGGCCGACGACGCCGGTTTCTAGCGTCACGTCGACTTCGACGGTGGGGTTGCCGCGGCTATCCAGGATCTCGCGGGCGAAAATATCAATGATGGCGGTCATGGAAGGCTCCTGAGCTTCGGGGTCAAGGGCGGATGCGAACCTCTTAGCGCTTGAGGCCCTGAGCGGCAAGCATCGCCTTCGCCATAAATTATTTGATGATTGCGATTGGGCTTGGCGGTGTTTTTTTCATTTTGTCGTTGCGGCTTTGGCTCTGTCTGCCATACCTGGGCGTATGTCCAATCTGATTTCCATATCTGGCCTTTCAAAGACCTATGAACCCGAATTCCAGGCGTTAAAGAATGTCGATCTAGACATTCGCGAGGGGGAAATTTTAGCTTTACTCGGCCCCAATGGGGCGGGAAAGACGACGCTGATCTCGATAATCTGCGGGATCGTCAATGCAACGGGTGGCACCGTCACGGTGGCGGGTTTCGACAACGTTACGGATTACAAGAAGACGCGCGAGTTGATTGGCTTGGTGCCGCAGGAATTGACCACGGATTCGTTTGAAACGGTAACTGCTACACTGAATTTTTCCCGCGGTTTATTTGGAAAACCGCGTAATCCTGAAGTGGTCGAGCGGGTATTGAAATCGCTGACGCTCTGGGATAAGCGCGACGACATGATCATGACTTTGTCCGGCGGCATGAAACGCCGGGTGTTGATTGCCAAAGCCTTGTCGCATGAACCGCGCATCCTGTTCCTGGACGAGCCTACCGCAGGGGTGGACGTAGAACTCCGAAAAGAGATGTGGACTGTCGTCAATGAGCTCCGCGCCGACGGTGTCACAGTGATTTTAACCACCCACTATATTGAAGAAGCAGAGGCTATCGCCGATCGAGTAGCTGTCATCAATCAAGGCGAGATTATTGTTGTCGAAGAGAAGGACGAATTAATGCGAAAGCTTGGCAAAAAACAGCTGAGCTTCGAGTTGGCGACGCCTCTGGTGATTGTGCCGGCAGCTTTGGCCGAATACGGCCTGGATCTTTCGAACGACGGTTGGAAATTAACCTACACTTATGACATCAACGCCGAACGCAAGGGCATTACAGCCCTGATGGCGGATCTGGTTAACGCGGGTATCCGCTATCGGGACATGGAAACGCAGCAAAGCTCTCTTGAGGAAATTTTCGTTAGTCTAGTTAAGGAGGCGTCATGAACATTTACGGCGTCCTCGCGATCTACCGTTTCGAGATGGCCCGCACCAAGCGCACGATCTTGCAAAGCATCGTGTCGCCTGTGATTTCTACCTCGCTCTACTTCATCGTCTTCGGTTCCGCAATCGGATCCCAGATCACAGAAATTGATGGGGTGAGCTACGGCTCGTTCATCGTGCCGGGATTGATCATGTTAATGCTCTTGACCCAGAGCATCTCGAATGCGTCCTTCAGCATCTACTTTCCAAAATTCGTGGGCACGATCTATGAGCTCTTGTCTGCGCCGGTTTCCTATTTTGAAATCGTCCTGGGATATGTCGGCGCGGCGGCGACGAAATCGGTCATGCTGGGTTTGATTATCCTTGTGACTGCCAGATTCTTCGTGCCATTGGAAATTGCTCATCCCTTTTGGATGCTGGCGTTTCTGGTGCTGACAGCAGTGACCTTCAGTCTGTTCGGCTTTATTATTGGGATCTGGGCTGACAACTTTGAGAAACTGCAGTTAGTGCCGTTGTTGGTGGTAACGCCCTTGGCGTTCTTGGGCGGCAGTTTCTATTCCATATCCATGCTGCCGCCGTTGTGGCAGAAAATTTCGCTGCTCAATCCGGTGCTCTATTTGGTAAGCGGCTTCCGCTGGAGCTTCTTCGAGAGCCAGGACGTGGCGGTGGGCATTAGCTTGGGCATGATCTTACTGTTTCTGGCGATCTGTATTGGCATCACGTGGTGGATCTTTAAGACCGGGTATCAGTTGAAGAGCTAGGCGTAATTCCCTCGTCGACTGCCAGGGTCAAAACCGGGCGTAACGAGAAAATGCAGTCTCATTTGAATTCTTTCCGTCAACCATTTACCCTTGGGCTCAGGATTTTAAAACACGAAGCTCAAACAATGACCATCACTGTGACCGTTTCCTATCCCAACACACCGGGGTCCAAGTTTGACATGGATTATTACCTGGCTACGCACCTTGAATTGGTTGGCAAGTGCTGGGGAGACAAGCTGATCAGCGCGCGGGCTATCAAGGGTATCGCTACGCCCAACCCGGACACGCCGCCGCCTTACCAAGTGGTCGCAATCCTGGAGGTTGAGAGCGTGGAGGTCCTAAAAGATGTTCTGGAAGCGCACGGTGCGGCGATCATGGGCGACATTCCGAACTTCACCGATGTCGAGCCGGTCATCCAGATTAGCGAGAACTTGGGCTAGCCTATCGATATAGCGACCGTTCAACCGGGTTTAATTTGACTCGACAGCCGCGCGACCGGTCGGTCGTCGATTGGCAAATGCAGCAGCGCGCTGACGACGCCGAGGGTAGCGGCACCCCACCAGATGGGGTCGTAGCTGCCTGTAGAATCGAATATTCGTCCGCCGAGCCATACGCCGGCAAAGCTGCCAAATTGATGGCTCATGTAGACGGCGCCATACAACATAGCCAGGTAGCGTGTGCCAAAGATTTGCGCCACTAGACCCGAGGTGGCGGGCACTGTACTCAGCCACAAAAAACCAACGGCGCAGGCGAAAAGTACCACTGTCAGCGGGCTTGTCGGAGAGGTTATGAAAGCAGCGATCACCATTGAGCGAAGAATATAGATAGACGCCAGCAAGTACTTTTTAGGTATTCGTCCGGCCAACCAACCCGACGTCCAACTTCCAACCATGTTAAACAGTGCGATCAGCATTAATGCCGTTGCGCCGAGTGCAGGACTGATCCCCTCATCGACTAAATAGGCTGGTAGGTGAATGGCGATGAAGGCGACTTGAAAACCGCAAACGAAGAACCCAGTCGCCAAAAAAATGTACCCTCGATGTCCAGCCGCCTCGCCAATGGCCTCCTTTGTATTGATTTCTGTGTCTCTGCCCGTATCCAACGTGACTGCGTCGGACATTGAATACGCCATGGGAATGATCAAGCCGGCCATCACTGCCAGCGCTATCAGCGCGATTGCCCAATCCATGGTGCTGAGCAAGTTCTGGCTGAACGGCACGATCAGCAACTGACCTCCTGTCGCACAGGCCGTTACTATGCCAAGCCATAGGCTGCGTTTTTCAACCGGCGCGATTTTGCCGACGACGGAGAGAATTAGGGGTAGACCGCAAGCTCCAAGTCCAATACCAGTCAACAGTCCAGCGCTAGCGAACATGGCCGTTGCTGTCACGGATTGGCTCATCATGACCATGCCGAGGCTAAAGATTAGGCCGCCGAGTGCGATGGTCTTGGGCGCGCCCCAACGATCGGCAATTAAACCGGCAAACGGCGCGGCGATGCCAATAATCAAGTTCTGAGTTGCCAAGGCTACGGACAGGACCTCGCGTCCCCATCCCAGATCCATGGTGATGGGCCGCATGAACAGCCCGAAGCTCTGACGGATTCCTAACGAAATGAAAACGATCAAGGCGGCCACTAATAAAACAAAGATTGGGCTCAGAGAGAGGTTGCGGCCGATCGGCGAGGATGTGTTCTTCGACATGGTTGGGCGTCTAGGCCTCTCCAGCATGCGCTGCGTATGGGTGCTGGGTAGCGAAGATACCTGGATGCGAGGCGTCACCCCTCGGCACAAAGATCAGGATTTCCTTTGGGCTATTATTCACGCCGAAGGAGTGTTTGATATCGAGCATCTTTTTCTCCTGCGAGATGTGCGCAGCAACGGACCCTCAACAGCGCCAGATCACTGGGAACAAATCACAATCTAACGGGTCGCCGGGGGCGATGCCGGGATCACGAAGAATTTTCATGAGGTTTGGGCGCGGATTGTAGGTGACATCATTTCCAGTCCAGCGAATTACATATGCGCGCCGGCGCATGGAATTCGATCCGTTGCCCGGTGCGCCGTGCACCGTAAGCGCGTGATGAACAGTGCAATCACCGGGTTCCAGATCGAACCAAACGATATCGTAATCGTCGCGGTTGGCCTCAATATCAGGAACCTCGGGCAAGTCTTCCTCGTATTTCTCATCGGGATTGAAACTTACCGCTAAATAGCGCTGTCCCCAGAGGTGCGAGCCTTTGATGTATTCGACTGCGCCCGTGTCATGGGTCACAGAATCAAGCGCGAGCCACAATGTGCATATCTGATCTCCAGAAACGGGCCAATAGGTTGCATCATGATGCCAGACGGTTCGTGTGGTCGCGCCGGGGTCCTTGATAAGAAGTTGGTCGAATAGAAGGTTGATCTTGTTCGATCCCATGAGTTTGCCAGCTATTTCTGCGCCTGGAGATTCCCGCACTACCTTTTCGAATCCCTCCAAGTGGTGCGATATGAAGGTGTCAAAAAAGAACCCCTTCTCTCCTTTCTTCGCGTCTACATTCTTGCGCATGGGAGATGGTTCGGCCATGTCGGCATCGACCTGTTCACGAAGATGTTCCACCCAGTCCGCATCGAAAAATCCACGAAGACAGACGATTCCATCACGCTGGTAAGTTGCGATTTCTTCGTCGGTGATTGGTCGGTGCAACTCGCCGTTCATATGTAGCTCCCGTTTTAGCGTTTTCTCGTCGCCGTTTGCGGTTGTAATCCATCCAACGTGCTACCGACGGACTTCAATTCTTCAACGACACCTTCTTCCATGGAAATTTGCAGCGAATCATTGACGCGGTTAAAGAAGCCGCAAAGTGCGATGCGGAGGGTCAATTCAAAGATTTGTTCTTCGCTGAAATGTTCTTTCAGTTTATCGAACATGGCGTCGCGCATGTATCGGAAATTGTTGGTAACCTGCACTGAATAGTCGCGAACGAGATGGTCGACTTCGTCGAAACCGGGCACTTCCTGATCGAGAAGTTTCTCAAAAGCCTCTGCATCAAACCCTTGGCGCATCATCCGTGGTCCATGATGGGCTACACAGTACTCACACGCATTAATCTTAGATACCGTGACCAGGGCTATTTCGAGGTAGCGCTTGGGCAGGACGCCTTCGTCCTGCAACTCCAGTAAGAGGCCCATAATGTGACGAAGAGCCGGTGGCCGCTGAGCGAACACCTTCGCTTGGTTCTCGAAAGGACCGTATTCGGCGGTGTACCTTAAAAAAATCTCACGAGCGTCGTTAGCTAACGTTGTGGGATCAACCTCGGCTACTCGGGGCATCCTTCTCTATTCCTTCTCAATAAGCGGTCGGCTGTACCTTAATCGCCGTCCTCACAAAGATTTTCATATCTGAAAAAAAGGCCTTGCGATTCCATGGCATGGATGACCTTGATAGTTCCGAAGTTTTTGAGGGGACTCAATAGTTAAGTCCAGCACACGCTTATGATTGTATGGATCAATAGGGAGGTACAGTGATGAGAATTCAAAATATGATTGCCGGGGCCTTGGTTGGCGGTGCAGTTGCTCTGGGAGCAGCGCAGGCAACAGCCGAGATTCAGAAGTATAACTTCGAAGTTGTCGGCACATGGGGTTTTTTGGAAAATTGGAAAGAGTTTGAAAAGAAATTTTGGACCGAAATGTTGCCGAAGGCCTCGGGCGGCAAGCTGACGGCAAACGCTAAGCCTTATACTGAATTAGGCCTTAAGGGCTATGAGGTTATGTCTGGCCTAAAGAAAGGCGCTTACGATGGTGTCCATGCTCTGACGTCTTACAGTGCCAAAGCCAGTCCAGCGCTTGAAGGCATTGATCTTGCCGGCGTAATTCAAGATTTTGGCACCTATAGGAAGGCGGTAAATGCTTACCGCTCGGTCTTAGAGCGCGAAGTTGCAGAAAAATACAATGCCAAGATTATCAATATCTATACGTTTCCGAGCCAGCAACTCTGGTGCAACATGAAGGATAAGTCGGTTAAAAAAATTCCGCTACAAAGCTTAGCTGGGAAGAAAATAAGAACTTATTCACGGACGTTGGGCGATTTCATTGAGGGGTTAGACGCATCTGCGGTAACTATTGCGTTTGCGGAAGTGGTGCCTGCTCTGCAGAAAGGTGTAGCTGACTGCGGCATAACCGGCACTATGCCGGCTTACAATGCCAAATGGTGGCAAGTTGTTACCCATAACATCCGCGTCCGCGTTGGTTACGCAGCAACCTTCACAGCAATCAATTTGGATACCTGGAAAAGCCTGAACGCTGATACGCAAAAGTTAATTATGGAACAGGCAAAAATCCTTGAGGATGAAATATGGGCGTTTACTACCACGCTTGACCAGAAAGGCATGGACTGCAACGCTCAGGGCCCCTGTGACAAGGGTAAACCCGGTGGAATGGTTCCAATCGAGCCTTCAGCCGAAGACCAGAAAATGCTGGAGGACATAGCTCAGAAAGTTGTCCTGAAGCGCTGGGCCAAGCGCTGTGGCAAGAAGTGTGCTGACGAATGGAACGCGACGATCGGTAAGATCGTCGGCATGACGGCGACCGAATAATTCGGATTTTCGTCTGATGGAAACGTTGACCGCGCGGGTGCGTCTATAACCCGCGCGGTTTTCCGCACATAAAGCGGAGATTTTCTATGTTCCAGACCACCCAAAATAGATTGACTGATATCTCCCGCGTTGCCGTATGGGTTGGTGGCGGGGCGCTCCTGTTGTCCGCAGTTATGGTGACCCTCGATGTGTTGGCTCGGAAAATGTTCGGGATCACCATTTCAGGTTCGGATGAGATTTCCGGCTATGTGTTCGCTGCTGGTACAACTTGGGCTTATTCGTATTGTTTGTTCACGCGCGCTAATATCCGTATCGACGCGCTCTACAATGTGCTCAACCTGCGCACCAAGGCGCTTCTCGACATCCTCGGGCTCTTGCTGCTGCTTTATTATATTTATCTCCTCTTCACCAACGCCTGGGGGATGTTTGCCGAGAATTGGAAATTCAATTCGACGGCGCAAACCACCCTCGCGACGCCGCTTTGGATACCCCAGATCTTCTGGATTTCGGGTCTTGGTTTCTTCCTGGTTTGCTTAGCCTTCGTTTCGACACGATGTCTGGCCTCGCTAATAAGGGGCGATTGGCAGACCATCCATGACGTTGCCGGCGTGAAGACCGTTGCGGAAGAGATCGACGAGGAGACCCACGTCTGATGCCCTTCGCCATTCTTTCTATCCTCATGGCTCTGATTGTCGCTGCGGTGCCTGTGGCGGCGGTATTGGGCATTCTCAGCCTGTCCCTGGACGAATTGTTCATGCGTGGTCGGCGCTCGCTGATGCTGGGCGACTTCGTGTGGGAACAAAGCATCGAATACATTCTGGTCGCCATCCCGATGTTCATTTTGCTTGGGGAAATTATGCTGCGTGCCGGCATTGCGCTTCGCATGTATAACGCGGTGATCCAGTGGCTTAGCTGGCTGCCCGGCGGCCTCATGCACGCGAACATCGGATCCTGTGCCATTTTTGCGGCCTCTTCCGGGTCATCTGTCGCGACGGCCGCCACGGTCGGCACGGTCGCCTACCCTGAAATCGAAAAGCGGAACTACAATGAACGCCTGTTCCTGGGATCGCTCGCAGCGGGCGGCACGCTGGGCATTTTGGTGCCGCCGTCCATCAACCTGATCATCTATGGGTTGTTGACCGATACCTCCGTCCCGGAGCTCTATCTGGCTGGAATCTTTCCCGGCATAACGTTGGCACTGCTGTTCATGGGGGTGATTGCGGTAGCCTGCCTGTGGCGGCCGAGTTTCGATGGTGACAGGGTGGAGACCACCTGGGAATCGCGGATCAAGGTGCTGCCAGATCTGTTGCCGCCTGTATTGCTTTTCATGGCCGTGGTCGGCTCTATCTACGCCGGGATCGCGACCCCGACGGAGGCCGCCTCCATCGGGGTTTGCTTCGCGTTGTTCATCGCGGCCTGGAACAAGGCCCTAAACCTCGAGATGCTGAAGGAAGCCTTTGAGGGCACCATGCGATCTACGGCGATGATCATGCTGATCATTCTTGCGGCCGTGTTCTTGAATTTCGTGCTTGGCTTCATGGGGGTTACACAAGCCATCCTGGAGGGTATCAAGGAACTGGGCTGGACGCCCATGCAGACGATGATTGTGATCATCTGCTTTTATCTGCTGTTGGGCATGTTCATGGAGACGCTATCGATGATGTTGACCACCATCCCCGTGGTCTTCCCCATCGTCGTGCACATGGGCTTCGACCCTGTTTGGTTTGGGATTATGATAACGGTGTTAATGGAAGCCGCGCTAATTACACCGCCCATCGGCATCAACCTTTACGTGGTGCATGGAATTCGGGCGCGCGGTGGCAATTTCAATGACGTAAGTTATGGTGCCGTGCCGTTCTTGTTCGGCATGTTCTTCCTGATCGCGTTCTTGCTATTCTTCCCGGACCTGGCGCTTTGGTTGCCACAGCTGGTCTACCACTGAGGGCTGAAACGTGGTGGATATCGATACTGGTTTGAACGTCTGGCAGATGACGTCGAACCACAACCGGATGATCGAACTGCAAAAGGACACGTCGCCCGCCAAGGACGGTCTGGTGGAGGTCGCCTACTTCGGCTCTTCGGCCTTTAAGATCACTTCGCCGAAGGGTGTGTCGGTGATGATCGATCCATGGCGCAACCACCCGTCGCGTAAATGGGACTGGTACTTCCACGACTTTCCAATCACGGAAGTGGACATCGGCGCTTCGACCCACGCGCACTTCGACCACGATGCCCTGCACCGTCTAGATGCCCACGTGCTACTGGACCGCTTGATCGGTACGTACAAGTTTGGGGACATGACAATCACCGGCTACGCGGACAAGCATGCGATCGACACGAGCTGCGCGATCTATGACTTCAAGAAGATTCACAAGCTCTTCCATGGCGTCGACGTAGAGCCGCCGGATAATCCCCGTTCCTGGGATCATTGCTTGATCGTGTTGGAGACCGGTGGCATCAAGATCGTCCACTGGGGCGACAACCGCCACGATCCGCCCGAAGACATCTGGCGAGCCCTAGGCCACATCGACATCGCTCTCCTGCCCATCGACGCTTCCCAACACGTCATGGGGCATATCCATACAGCGCACATCATCGATACTCTGAAGCCCCGAGTCATTATTCCGCACCACTACTACATCTGGGACGTTGTTCAGCGCCAGAGCACGTTGCAGACCTGCGAAGCATGGGTCGAGGCCTACGACGAGAAGGAGACGCTTTTAACGCCGACCAAGGTCTACGACCTTAAGGGGTTGGAGGGCCTAGAGCGGGTCGTCCACTTCTTCGGGGATAATGTGGCGTTTGATAAGGAAATTTGGTTGAAGGAAGGCTGCTAGGCCTCAATCTTTCAACTTTGCATCAAGCTGCGCCGGCAAGTCGGTGATGAGCATGCTTCCCGGCGTGTGGGTGATGCAGATTTCTGGCCTTGCCAAGCGGATCGCATTCTGTGGCGTTACGCCGCAAGCCCAAAATACAGGCATTTGATTGTCCGGTATCTCCTGCGGGTCGCCCCAATCGGGCTTGGAGATGTCGTTGATACCGATCTGTGCCGGATCACCCAAATGGATGGGAGAGCCGTGCGTGTGTGGAAAACGTGATGTGACCTCGACGGCACGGATTGCATTCCGGGCGGTCATCGGGCGCATTGAGACTACGGTGCCGCCGCTGAACGGACCGGCCGGCGTCGTCATCATCTCGGTGACGTACATGGAGACGGTCAGGTTCCGGTCCCAATGCTGCAAAGGCACGCCCTCGTTCACGAGCGCCTGCTCGAAGGAAAACGAACACCCGATGATAAAGGCGACGAAATCGTCGCGCCAGAGATCCTTAATATCGGAAACCGTCTCGGTGAGTTCACCATTCCGATAGACATTGTAGCTTGGGATGTCCGTGCGGATATCAATGTCATGACCCAGGGTGGGCAGCATAGGATCGCCCGTCTCCGAAACCCCCACCAATGGGCACGGCTTTGGATTGCGCTGGCAGAAGCGTAAGAAATCCATGGCTAAATCTGCCGGCAGAATGGCCAGGTTGCCCTGTACATAGTTGGACCCGAGCCCACTGGTTTCGCCGGTGATCTTGCCGGCCCGGATGGCGGCGCGTACGGCGCGCGGGTCGGTACGGTCGAAATCCGCGTCGGTGGCGTACATCTGGTTCATGGCCGGGTCCTTTCCAAAGCCTGAAGTCGGAGAGTCTACGGAGCGGCGGCGTTCCGGTCAACGGCAGCGCCGGTCAATGAAATTCTTCACCAAAGACGTGCTCTCAAGGGCATGGGAGAACGCGATACCGTGCCTGGCGTCCTGAAAGATATGTAACTCCGATTGCGCGATAAGTTTGTGCGCGCCTTTCGGTACTTCTACGGTCAGGAACGGACTTGAGTCTGGATGTAGGATGAGTGTCGGCACGCTAATCTCTGCGAGTGCGTTAGTGATTTTCACGCCCATCAGCATCTCCACTAGGCCAACAGTGACGACTGGCGATGTGTTCCTCTGCACCTGTTCGAACCAGTTCCATTGGGCATCCGTGATGACGCCCGGATTGAACCTGTGATCCATCATCTGATTTGACCATGCGGTCATTCCTGTGGTTTCAAGTTCGGCGCGCCAACGATCGACCTCGCGGATATAGGCGCCTTCGTGACCAGCGCAAATGGGGGTGATGGATAGCAGTCTTTCGGAATGGGCGATGGCGGTAGCGTAAGTGGCCGTGCCACCTAGTGATTCGCCGATCATGTGGAACTGGTCTGCACCCACTGCGTCGGCGACGGCAATGACGTCGCTTACGAGATCGTCCATGGACCAATCCGCCTCCGGTCCCGGCGCCGATGAGCCGCCGTAGCCCCGCACGTCCATGCGGACCAAGCGGAAGGTATCTGCCAGCGCGGGCACCCACTCCGACCAGACTCTATGATCGGTGCCGATACCATGGTGGAAGAGGACGGTTTCTGGCGCAGTCTGCCATGGCGGCGTCAGGTCGTCGATGGTGTAATGGAGGTTGGCGCCACCGCGCTTCGTCGCCGGCATATTCAGAGTTTCTCAAAAATACTGTAGAGGATCGGCTCTTCTTTCTGAGGGTGCTGGCTTATCTCCTCGGCTGGGCGCGTTGCGAAATCCGCAGCGAAATCGCCACCTAGGCCGCCTTCTTCGTACTTGGCAAAGAATTCCAGCACAAAGGCAGAGACATCAGCAATGTCGTCTTCAAAAAACTCGATGCCGTCGGCCAGATCTAAGTTGTCGTTGGGCACTTCCAAAAGCGGCGGATAAAGATGTTCGTTCGTCAACGTCTCGATGAGCTCAGTCATGCGGTCCATTCTCCGATCTGCAATTAGTATAGACCGCAACAAAGTTGAACCATAGGGAGCCGGTTTTCGAGAATACCGTTTAAATGTGGAGCGGCCGTGCCTTGGCGATGCGGTCAAACTCCATCAGCGTTTCTATAACGCCTGAAATCTCATTTAGCGGGATCATGTTGGGCCCGTCGGACGGTGCGTTGTCTGGGTCCTGATGGGTTTCCATGAAGACCGCAGCGACGCCGACGGATACGGCGGCACGCGCTAACACGGGAGCGAACTCTCGCTGGCCGCCCGACATGGTCCCCTGCCCGCCCGGCTGTTGCACGGAATGGGTGGCATCGAAAACGACTGGACAGCCGGTGTTGGCCAATATCGGTAGACCGCGCATGTCGGTGACCAAGGTGTTGTAGCCAAAGCTGGTGCCGCGTTCGCAGAGCATGACATCGGCGTTGCCGATGTCTTTGATCTTGTTCACGACATTGGCCATGTCCCAAGGCGCGAGGAACTGGCCTTTCTTGACATTGATTGGCTTTCCCGTCTCACCGGCGGCCACAAGAAGATCCGTCTGGCGGCACAGGAACGCCGGAATTTGTAGGACATCGACAGCCGCGGCGGCCGGCGCGCATTGTCTGGCGTCGTGCACGTCCGTAAGCGTCGCTAGACCCGTCGTCTCCTTGATCTCGGCGAACACGGGCGCGGCGGCCTCCAGGCCCAGGCCACGCGCGCTCGATATGCTGGTCCGGTTCGCTTTGTCGAAGGAGGTCTTGTAGATGATACCGATACCGAGGGTCTTTCCGATCTCCGCCAGCGCGCCCGACATGTCCTGGGCATGCTGGCGGCTTTCCATTTGGCACGGCCCCGCGATGATGGTCAGCGGTTTGTCGTTGGCGATCTCCAGATCGCCTACCTTGACGGAATGGGCTTGGGCCATACTGGCCTCCTACACGAGCCGTGATTGATCCACGGCCGCGCCGATGAACGACGTGAACAAAGGATGAGGATCAAAGGGCTTTGATTTCAGTTCCGGATGGAACTGTACGCCGATAAACCACGGATGGTGATCCAGTTCAACGATCTCCGGCAGTACGCCGTCGGGCGACTTAGCCGAGAACACCATGCCGTGCTTCGCAAGGTCGTCTTCATAGGCTAGGTTGACCTCATAACGGTGACGATGGCGCTCACTAATGCCGTCCGAACAGTAAATTTGACGGATGCGGCTGTCGCCCGTGAGGTTTGCGTCATAGGCCCCCAGCCGCATGCTGCCGCCCATGTCGCTGTCTTCGCTGCGGGTCTCGATTACGCCGTCGCGGTCCCATTCCGTTAACAGCCCGACGATAGGGTTCTGACACTGGCCGAATTCCGTTGACCCTGCGCCTTGGATACCAGCCAGGTTGCGCGCTGCCTCGACCACCGCCATTTGCATTCCTAGACAGATGCCGAAATACGGTACGCGATGTTCGCGCGCGAAGGTGGCCGCCGCGATCTTACCCTCGACGCCGCGCTCTCCGAAACCGCCCGGCACGAGAATGCCGTGGACGCCGTTCAGGTGATGCAAGGTGTCGTCGCGTTCGAAAATCTCAGAATCGATCCAATTCATCTTCACTTTGACGTTGTTTGCGATGCCGCCGTGGTCCAAGGCTTCTGACAGGGATTTGTAGGCGTCCAATAGGCCCGTGTACTTGCCAACGATGGCGATGGAAACTTCGCCCTCGGGTTTCAGTACGCGATCGAGGATCGTGTTCCATCGGCTCAAGTCTGGCGGCGGCACGTCCAGGCGAAAATGCCGGCAAACCTCATCATCCAGGCCCTCTTCGTGATAGCTGATCGGGACCTGATAGATGGACGGTACGTCTAAGGCGGTAATAACCGCGCCTTCCTGGATGTTACAGAATAGTGCGATCTTGCGTTTCTCACCCGGCGGAATCTCCCGGTCCGCACGGCAAAGCAAAACATCGGGCTGAATCCCGACGCTCAACATTTCCTTCACAGAGTGCTGCGTAGGCTTAGTTTTCAGTTCGCCCGCCGTTGGAATGTAGGGCAATAGTGTCAGATGCATGTACATCGTACGGTCGCGACCGAGGTCGTTGCCCAACTGCCGGATGGCCTCCAGGAACGGTAGGCCCTCGATGTCGCCGACGGTGCCGCCGATCTCGCACAGGACGAAATCCTCGTCCGTTAGGTCACTGATGACGAATTCTTTGATGGCGTCGGTGACGTGGGGAATGACCTGGATGGTCGCGCCCAGATAATCGCCGCGGCGTTCTTTGGCAATCACGTCGGAATAGATGCGTCCGGTCGTTACGTTGTCGCTCTGACGCGCAGCGACGCCTGTGAAACGCTCGTAATGGCCAAGGTCCAAGTCCGTTTCGGCGCCGTCGTCGGTGACAAACACTTCGCCATGCTGATACGGGCTCATGGTGCCTGGATCAACGTTGAGATACGGGTCCAGTTTACGCAACCGAACTTTGAAACCACGGGCTTGCAACAAGGCGCCCAAAGCCGCCGATGCCAAGCCTTTTCCAAGAGAGGAAACCACGCCGCCGGTGATGAAGATGAACCGCGTCATGGGCTTTAACAATATAGGAAAATACGCGCCTGCCAAAAGAAAATGGGCGGGGAGATTTCAGCATGGTCGGGTCTGGGTTTAAGCCCTTGTGAAGTCGAGAATTTCATCAATTTCCACTCGGAACCTGCGGGGTTGTCGGAGCTGCGGGAATTGCCGGCGTGGCCGGGGCTTGGTCGAGAATTGAAGTCGATTCGCGCCCAGAGCCACTGAGGATCGCCAGCCCGAAACTGGTTAGGAAAAAGCACGTCGCCAAAATCGCCGTAGTCCGGGTTAGCAGGTCGCCGGCCGCGCGACCGCTCATGAAGCCGCCCATGCCGCCCGAGCCGCCCGAGCCGCTACCACCCATGCCGAGAGCGCCCCCTTCACTTTTCTGTAATAAAATTGCCCCGACGAGGCCGATGGCAATCAACAGGTGGATAACAAGAATAACGGATTCCATAATCCTTCCCTCCGTGGCGGGCGCTAATGTTCGAAAATTAAATAAGACGGCGGTTTTATACTTCAAGGCAACCGATGGAAAGGATTTGTTTGGCTATGGCCAAGGGTGGATTACCCGGGCCTGGCCTCGACCATCAGCCCGTCCGCGAACAACCGGGTTTTCTGCGCGCTGGTTAAGTCAAAAAGAACGCACCCAGTAAACGAATCTCCGCATCCAACAGCCTAACGAGACGGTCTTTCGCTACCAGATTACCGACAAAGCTATGCCACCCCAGAAGACATCCCTTTCCTTCCAATGCCATCTGGACACCGATAAGATATGTGATGGATTTGTGCCTGTGCAGAGCTGACGTGGTGGCCCACATGACGAAACCAGATGGCTCAATTTACCCACTGATGCCCGGGGGATGGTGCGGGCGTCGAGCAATCGATGGCGTATAAGCTGCGAGCACGTTGCACGGGAATGACGTTCAAGCTGCTTGGTGAACTTTGCCGCGACGAGATGAAGACGCCGACCCGATGGCGCATCAAGACCGCCTAAGCTGCCTCGGCGATGGCCCAAAAATCAGCCACGGACAGGCTGGCGCCACCAATGAGGCCGCCGTCTACGTCCGGCAGGATCATCAATTCCGTCGCGTTCCCCGGCTTCATGGAGCCGCCATATAGGATGCGCATCTTGTCCCCTTCGTTTGCTCCCAGTTTGCTTTTTATCAACTTACGGATGGCCGCGTGCACCTGTTGCGTCTGGGCCGGTGTGGCCACTTGGCCAGTGCCGATAGCCCAAACGGGTTCGTAGGCGATCACAGTATTCGCGGCGGTCGCGCCGGTGGGCAAGGAACCCCGCAATTGGCGACGATTAACGTTCAGGGTTTGACCGGCCTTGCGCTCTTTCAACGTCTCACCGATGCAGAGTATGACCTTGAGCCCGGCCGCAAGCGCTGCCTCCGCCTTGGCTTTGACCTCTTTGTCCGTTTCGCTGTGATCGGTGCGGCGTTCCGAATGTCCGACAATAACGTAACCGCACCCCATGTTCTTCAGGAGTGGCGCGCTGATGTCACCCGTGTGCGCGCCGTGCTCCGCCGCGTGACAATCCTGCGCGCCTATCTTGACGCCGGAGCCTTTCACAGCGTCGACGCAGAACCCTAGCAACGGCGCCGGTGGACAGATTAGCATTTCGAATGCAGGGCGCTTGGTCATGGCCATGCGTTTCGCCAATCCGCCGGCTAGGGCGCGGACGTCTTTTTTGAGGCCGTTCATTTTCCAGTTGCCGGCAATAAGAGGTTTACGCTTTGCGGCCATTGGTGTTCTCCATGCATGATCTGCCCGAAGGAATACGGTGGTCGACCTGTTTGTCGGCGACCGAAGCCCGCCTGTCAACTCGCACTCTAGGGTGCGTTGGAGGCCACGGTCTGAACTACCCGACCCAAAGCCCCGTTTTCGTCGTAAAGCGGCGCCTGCGTAATGCCGGCGCCGCGTTCATCGATGATTGATGGGGCGTGGAACGCGAACCAAGCGCCGATGGGCGGTCGTAGGAAGTGGATGATCGTATCCGTGTTCAGCATTTCGAAACGGATTTTGTTGTCCCATCCAACGGACCCCGAAAGGCGCATTCGGCCGGATACGATGGTGGCCAGATCGCAAATGGCGGCGCAGCGTTGTGCCGGGCTGGTGGTGAGACCGGTGATCAATTCGCCGGACCAAGTGAACCACCCGGTCGGCCCGCTCTTGTCTGTGCCGTGGCGCATTTCGATGTTCAGATGAAATCCTGGCGGGCCCTCCCGACGGCGTACCTCGGAAATGAGATCTGCCCTGTCGGTGGCACCAAGTGGCGGAATGGGCGCTGCGGCTTGCGGAAATAACGGTTCGTGATCTTCACGGTCTTGTAAAAATTGCGCACGAGCTATGGCAACCGGCATGCCGTCTGATTCGCGCTCAAGTGCGGCGTCCACGACAGCAAGCCGCCGGCCTTCACGGAGAATTCTCGTAGCAAGGCGAAGCGGTTCGCGGGGAACCGGCCGCAAGATATCGACACTGAGGCGCGCGACACGTTTCGGCGTGTCCAGGGCAGCCGATTCCACGCCATACATCAATAGGGCGTTGATCGGTCCGCCATGCTGGGTAGTCATCGACCAGGGGCTGCCAGTATGAATTGATGGCGAAAAGACGCCGTCATTCATTTCGTAAAGGCCTTTGGACAACCGGGTCTCTCCACAAGGTCGTAACGGCGTTTGTTGTCGCTGTCTCCAAAGCGTCTGTCAACGCCCATAGGGTGGCGCGAGGAACTGCGTCACGCCCGCCTCATGCTCTTCTTCCACATCATGATCGTCGCTTTCGCGGTGCCGATCGCGGCGCTAGCGGTATCGTTTTGCACCATGTCTGGTCCCACCCCAATCCGCAGTGCTTTCGAAAAAGCCTTTGTCAAAGCCGTGACTGATATTGAAAATCCGCAGGCCATGCAGGAGCAGGCTAGAGACAATTAAGGAGATGACCCTGAATGTAGTTTTCTGGAACGGACACGGATTCTTTCGATGGCCTGATTTAAGTCGGCCAATACTTTTCTAATATCCGGGCGTACCGCGATGTTATCAGGAAATGAGCGCCATTTTCGACAGGTCTTCGCGGTTCAAGTCCCATTCGACGCCGGCGTCGAGGATACTTTCCCAAGCACCCAGCGATAGCGGTAGTCCCGACTTCTGGCGGGTCTCACGGGCCTTGCGCTCCGGGTCGCCGGGGATCATCACGGGTTGGTTTGGGTCGGTCGGTCGTGCCGTCCGAACAAACTGAATATAGTCGTCAACGGCCTTCCCGAAGCCGTGCCCGTCATCCAGGGACTCTGGTTTAAGATAGATTGAAAGCATTCCGTTATGCGTCGCTCGACCGGGACCGGTGGTCCCCGACCCCGTTAGAGCACCGGCTAGAAGTTCACAGGCCAAGGCCAGCCCTGAACCTTTGTGATCACCCATGGTGAGCAGTGCCCCTGGGCCGTTACGCGGATCCGGTACTTTGCCCGGCTCCAAATCACCGTAAAGCGACAAAGGATCCGTGCTTGGTTTGCCTCGGCCGTCGATGAGCGCGCCCTCAGGCGGTGGCTTCCCGCCGCGGGCGGCGACCAGGACCTTCCCTTCGGCGACCTGGGACGTGGCGAAATCCAAGATGAAGTCATCGCCGTCCGGATTGACTATACCGATGGTCACGGGCGCCGTCGAAATGCGCCGTTCGGCCGCACCAAAGGGCGCTACCAGCATACTTTGCGCCACATTGACGAAGTGGACGGATACAAAGCCGCGTGCACAAGCTATTTCTGCCCAATGACCAATGCGGCCTAAATGGCCAGAGCGGCGCAGGCCAATAATTGCAACGCCATGTTTTCCCGCTTTCTTAAGACCCAATTCCACGGCTTCGCGACCGATTATCTGACCGAAGCCGTTGTTGCCGTCCGTCAAGGCAAAGGTGTCGTTGTCCAGAACGACCTCCATGGACCGGCCAAAATTCAAAGTCCCTGCCTTGACCCAGGAGAGATACCGGGGTACGCGCACCACCCCGTGGCTGTCATGGCCTGCCAAGTTGGCGCCTACTAGATTGGCGGCGATGGTCTCGGCCTCTTTGTTATCGGCACCAGCGGCGGAGAAAATACAGCGGATCATGGCCGTCATACCGTCCGCGGATAGGAGAACTTTGTCGGCGACGGTCATCTGGGCTCCAATGCTTCCAGGTTGAAGGTGCAATCGGGTTTTAGGACGCCGTCGAAGCAGTCCAGGATGTTCTGTGCAGCCATCATGGCCATGGCCCGCATGGCGCCTGTGGATGCAGCGCCGGCGTGCGGCGCCAGAACGACATCTTCGCGGGCCAGGAGCGGACCAAAAACAGGATCATCTGCCGGTGGCGGTTCGGTCGAAAACACATCCAGACCCGCCCCGGCGAGACGTCCGTTTTCCAAAGCTTTGAGCAACGCCGCTTCGTCGACGACTCCGCCCCGCGCGCAATTGAGCAAAACGGCGCCGGGTTTCAGTTGGGAAAGCACCTCATCCGACACAAGGTGGAGGGTGCTGTCGTCCAGCGGCACATGGACACTCAGGATATCTGCGTTGGGCAGTTCGGGGTGAAAATCCTCAACCGCTTTGCAACCCAATTTATTGGCAAGAGCGTGATCAAGGGCGATATCCGCGATGGTCACGTGCATGCCGAACGCACGGGCGCGCGCTGCGACTTTCCTTCCAATGCGCCCAAACCCGACGATCAAAAGGTTCGCGCCTTCTAACTCCAGTGATAGAAGTTTGGACCGCGCACCAAAATTATTGGCACGGACGGCCTGATCTAGATCGCGCAGCCGCCGGGTCAGGGTCAGCATCATGGCGAGTGTTAGCTCAGCCACGGACGTAGAATTCGCGCCGGCGGCGATAGCGACGGGAATACGGCGTTGGCTGAGATGTGCTACGTCAAGGTTGTCGCAACCGACGCCGTGGCGGGAAACCACCTGGAGCTCCTTGCTCAGGGACAACAAATCGGCACTCATTTTTGCCGTTCGCACGGCAATTCCGTGAACGCCGGGGATTAGGCGCGCCAAGGTCGCAGGGTCGGCGTTGTCGGCGCTGATGACCTCTACGTCTTCGCGGGCGCTTAACAGATTGATGCCATCCTCGTGGATGGGCTCAGTCACCAAGACTCGTTTCATCGGTTTTCTGCTCCAGGATGGCTAATATCCAATGAGTGTGAACCTAATGGGGCTCCCGTTGGCCATCAATCATCTCCATTTCACGTGGCTTCGCGATCTCGCTTCGTCCCAATTTTTTGGCCACTGTTGAGGCAATTGGCACCATTCGCGTGTTGCCGCGTCCCTCCCACCCACCTATGATGCGCGGCCTGTAAGACGTTACTAAATAAACAAAAGTTGAACCAACGACGGGTGTCTCATGTTACTTCTGATGCGCAAGCGAATTGGCTCTGTCATCATCAAGGTCTTTGTTGTTTTGTTAGTCTTAGGCTTTGGCGCCTGGGGGGTGCAGGACATGCTCGGCTACCAGGTTGGGGGTGGCAGCGGGGGCGTTGCCGAAGTGGGCGGCGAGGTCCTGCCGGCCCGGGCGCTTTACCAGGATGTATATTCCGAAGTGAACCGCATGCGGCAGTTCCTGGGCAATTCGTTCAATATCGAACAGGCCCAGCAGTTGGGGGTCATCGACTCCGTTCTCCAACGTCAGATCAACGCCGCGGCGACACGCAAAGGCGCCATGGATTTGGGCGTTGCGATTAGCGACCGGCTGGTTCGGAATGCCATCGTGGACCAACCGATGTTTCGCGGGCTGGCTGGAAATTTTGACCGTGAACGCTTTCAGCAAATTCTCCAAAGCAACGGGTTGACCGAAGAGGCCTACGTCGCGCGCCTGCGCGAAGACTTGATGACGCAGCAGTTGATGAAGACGGTCAGTGCAGGCGTGGTCGCGCCGGGACGCTGGGTCGACCGGGTCCACCGGTATCAAGAGGAAACCCGGGATGTGGAGACCGTGTTCGTCCCTGATGCGTCGATTACCCATGTTTCCGAGCCCAGCGATACGGACCTGCGGAAGTATTT
Organism: Rhodospirillaceae bacterium UBA3470; assembly: GCA_002378125.1. Classification (GTDB taxonomy): domain Bacteria; phylum Pseudomonadota; class Alphaproteobacteria; order Rhodospirillales; family Casp-alpha2; genus UBA3470. Next base: position 38,318 of record DFRF01000112.1, read on the forward strand.
TGACGATAATAAAGAGATATTTACCGCGCCGGAATACCGAGCGCTGACTTTTGTCCGCTTGGACGCGGCGGATTTGGCTAAAGAGATGGAGGTCGCCGAAGAGGATGTGCAGACTTCTTACGACGAGCGCCTTGATGAGTTTACGACGGAGGAGCGCCGAGCGGTTCGGCAGATGCTGTTGAGCGACGAAGCAGA
>DFRF01000064.1 GCA_002378125.1 Rhodospirillaceae bacterium UBA3470
CAGTACCGCGAAATGGCGGCCTTCGCCCAGTTTGCCTCCGACCTAGACGCCTCCACGCAGCGGTTGCTGGCCCGTGGCGCGCGTCTGACCGAGCTGCTGAAGCAGCCGCAGTATCAGCCGCTGGCGGTGGAAGAGCAGGTGATCGTGATCTACGCCGGTGTTAACGGCTACACAGACGGTATCGGGGTTTCCGACGTGACCAGGTTCGAAGCGCAGCTGCTGGCCGCGATTCGCGACAAGGGCACCGACATCTTGAACATCATCCGTGAAGAAAAAGCGCTGTCGGACGACACGGAAGGCAAGCTTAAAGCTTTCATGGGCGATTTCGTAAAGTCCTTCGCCTAAGGATTGGGTCAACATCTTTTAAGGATCGGAATGCGGCGCCATGCCCAATCTTAAAGACCTTAAAATCCGGATTGATAGCGTCAAATCGACGCAGAAAATCACGTCGGCCATGAAAATGGTGGCTGCCGCCAAGCTGCGCCGGGCGCAAGAATCGGTGGAGGCCGCTCGGCCCTATGCAGTCCGCATGGAACGTATGCTAGGTTCTCTCGCGCAAAGCGTTGGCGGCACCGAGGGGGCGCCGAAGCTCTTGGCCGGCACCGGCGCAGAGGAAACGCACCTCCTGGTAGCATTCACGGCGGACCGGGGCCTTTGCGGTGGTTTCAACAGTTCCATAGTCCGCCAAGTGCGGACTATGATTATGAATTTGAAGGCCACCGGTAAGACGGCCAAGGTCTTCTGCGTAGGCCGCAAGGGCCACGACGTGTTAAAGCGAGAGTTTTCCGCCGAGATCATCGATAACGTGGCAGGTCTTGGCCGCCGCGGGATCGAGTATCATGAGGCTGCGGGCGTCGCCAACACCATCACCGAGCTTTTCGAAGCCGGCGAATTCGATGTCTGCACCATTGTCTTCAACCGGTTCCAGTCGGCGATGACGCAGATTGTCACACCGCAGCAGCTGATCCCCTTCGAGTCCGCCAACAGCGGCGCCGAAGAGGAAGAGACGCCGGCCGATGACGGCCCGAAAGCGGTTTATATCTTCGAGCCGGAGGAGGACGAAATCCTAGCTGATCTGCTTCCGCGCAACTTAGCGGTGCAGATTTTCCAAGCCCTGTTAGAGAGCTCCGCCTCCGAACATGGCGCACGGATGACCGCCATGGACAACGCAACCCGCAATGCGGGTGAAATGATCGATGGTCTGACACTGACTTACAACCGAACACGTCAGGCTTTCATCACCAAAGAATTGATCGAGATTATCTCCGGCGCCGAGGCGCTGTAGAACGGGAGTATCCGAGATGGCTAAGAATAACGTTGGAAAAATTTCTCAGGTAACTGGCGCCGTTGTCGACGTCCAGTTCGACGGCGACCTGCCTGAGATTCTGAACGCCCTGCATACGAGGAACGAAGGCAAGATTCTCGTTCTGGAAGTGGCACAGCACCTCGGTGAGAACGCGGTGCGGACTATCGCCATGGATTCAACCGAAGGTCTGGAGCGCGGCAGCGAAGTTACCGACACGGGTGAGCCAATCTCGGTTCCCGTCGGTCCGGAAACCCTCGGCCGCATCATGAACGTCATCGGCGAGCCAATCGACGAACGCGGCCCGCTGGAGACGAAATCGACCCTGCCAATCCATCGCAGCGCTCCGGAATTCGCCGAACAATCGACGGAAACGGAAATACTGACCACGGGCATCAAGGTCGTGGACCTGATCTCGCCCTACGCCAAGGGCGGCAAGATCGGTCTGTTCGGCGGCGCCGGCGTGGGCAAGACCGTGCTGATTATGGAGCTCATCAATAACGTCGCCAAGGGCCACGGCGGTTACTCCGTGTTCGCTGGTGTCGGAGAGCGGACCCGCGAAGGGAACGACCTCTACCACGAAATGATCGAATCGGGCGTTATCGACCTGGAAGGCGGCGAATCAAAGGCCGCCCTCGTCTACGGCCAGATGAACGAACCGCCGGGTGCACGTTCCCGTGTTGCCTTAAGTGGCCTGACCCAGGCGGAATATTTCCGCGACCAGGAAGGCCAAGACGTGTTGTTATTTATCGACAACATCTTCCGCTTCACACAGGCCGGTTCCGAGGTGTCCGCGCTTCTGGGCCGTATTCCCTCGGCCGTGGGTTACCAGCCAACGCTAGCCACCGATATGGGTATCCTGCAGGAGCGGATCACGTCGACCACCAAGGGCTCGATCACATCCGTGCAGGCCATTTACGTTCCGGCCGATGACTTGACCGATCCGGCGCCGGCCACATCCTTTGCCCACTTGGACGCGACCACGGTTTTGAGCCGTCAAATCGCGGAATTGGGCATTTACCCGGCTGTGGATCCGTTGGATTCTACGTCGCGGATCCTCGACCCCCGAATTATCGGCGAAGAACACTACGATGTCGCCACCAGCGTTCAACAGATCCTGCAGGCCTACAAATCCTTACAGGACATCATCGCCATTCTGGGAATGGACGAACTGTCGGAAGAGGACAAACTCACCGTGGCCCGCGCCCGAAAGATCCAGCGCTTCCTCTCCCAGCCGTTCCACGTGGCCGAGGTCTTCACCGGCTCGCCAGGTGTGCTGGTCTCCTTGGAAGATACCATCAATGGCTTCAAGGGAATTGTGGATGGCGAATACGACCACATTCCGGAGCCCGCGTTCTACATGGTCGGCACAATCGAGGAAGCCCTGGAGAAGGCTAAGAAACTGGCTGCCGAGGCCGCCTAAGACACCTGAGGTCTTCAAGGAAAGGACAGCGACATGACCGATACGAACGTAGGTACCGTCGAATTTGAACTGGTCTCTCCAGCCAAACTTCTTGTGTCGGAACCGGTAGAAATGGTCGTCGTGCCCGGCGCCGAGGGTGACATCGGTGTGTTGCCCGGTCACTCACCGCTGATCGCCACCGTACGGCCGGGAGTTATCGATATCCACGAAGGCGGCAAGGTTCGTGATCGCATCTTCGTCGGTGGTGGTTTCGCCGAGGTCTCGTCGGAACGCTGCACCGTCCTGGCGGAGGAAGCGACCCCAGTGGATGAGATTGACCGCACCATCGCCGAAGCCCGACTGATTGAAGCCAAAGAAAAAGCCGACGTCGCCGATGAGACCGGCGTCGCCGAGGCAGCCCGCCAGGTGGCCATCGCCGAAGGGCTGGTTGCCGCCGCTGGACTGGCCGGCGACTAGGCTTCAACTTAACCGTGCTTCGACATAGCCCGGATTCATCACGGGCTTTTTCGTTCCCCCCTGGGCGTGATATCCTCTCGGGCGGAGGCTGTCATGCATCTCTATCTGGTCCAACACGGCGACGCGCTTTCTAAGGACGAAGACCCCAGCCGCCCCCTGAGCGACAAGGGCCGACAAAACGTGGGCCGCATGGCCGCTTTCCTAGCCCGCACCCGCCCGGCAATCAGCCGGGTCGTCCATTCGGGCAAGGTTCGCGCCATGCAAACAGCACTGGTATTCGCCGAAACCCTAGGCCCGGGCCGCATGGTCGAGGAGGCCATTGAAGGCCTGGCACCAGAGGATTCGCCCACCTTGGTGGCGGACGTAGTAAATGATTGGACCGAAGACACCATGTTGGTTGGACATTTGCCCCACCTCGCCCGTCTGGCCGGTTTGCTACTTACAGGCGATACCGATGAGACGGTCGTCCATTTCCAGCCAGGTACGGTGGTATGTCTGGAGCGCGGAGAGAATGGCGATGATTGGATTCTCACCTGGGCCGTGCGTCCGGAACTCTTGGGTGGCTGATCTTGGTAGGTTCGCTGGCATCCGGTCCGGTCCAATTTGACGCGTGCACGGCCAAGTCCATCGACAAAGGATACCGGTCGCCAGAAATCGTCGCGCTGCGCGCCCACCTCCGCACCACGTTGGCCCTCGGCCGTGGCGAAACGGTCGTCGACGCCGGATGCGGGACCGGTCTCTTATGTGCGGAAATGGCCAACGAAGTGGGCTCTAGCGGACGAGTCATCGGTGTAGACACCAGCCCACACATGCTCGCCCTGGCCAAATCCCGATGCGCCGCCCACCCCGAGATCGAATTGCATCACGGCGACATCCATATCCTCCCAGTGGATGACGCGGTAGCGGATGCCCTCGCCTGCATGCAGGTGCTGTTGTTCGTGACCGACGCGGCGCCGACACTTTTGGAGTTCCACCGGGTGCTTACTCCAACCGGCCGACTGGTCATCGTCGAAACAGATTGGCGAAGCGCCGTCCTCAATACGTCGGACAAGGACCTCACCCATCGGTTGTTTGAATTCTGGGACACGGTCTCCGCCAGCCCGAATCTGCCAGCACGCCTGAGCCCGCTGCTGAGGGATGCGGGATTTGACGTAAAAGCAATTGAGGTGGTGCCGATCCTTAACACGGCGTTCACGTCGGACAGCTTTTCCCACGACTACGTCAAAGGGTTAGCTCACCAGGCTGCGGCTGCCGGGGTTCTATCAGACACCGAGGCATCCCACTGGATTGCAGACCTGGAACAAAAGGAAAGGGACGGCGGTTATTTTTTTTGCGTCAACCGCTTCGTATTTACGGCCGTGAAGACTTAGGACGGCACTGATTTCTGCACCACCAGCCAAAGCCTGTGAATCATGTCCGGCACGAAGAAGTAAAGCGTCAGAACTAGGCGCACGACCATCTCCCCCGTTTGTCACTGCCTAATCTTAGGGAATTATCGCGACAGCACCAACGTCGCCCAACCATCGTGGACCAGCGTGCGGTTGAGCCGCAGCCCCCAAGCCTCATGCGCCGCCGCTACCCACCGGGCATCGCGAGCCAAAAGTCCCGACAGAATTGCCGTGCCGCCGCCCTGGCGCGCCGGGCGCAAGTGGCGCACCAGGTCGCCGGCCATCTTGATCAACGGCCGGGCCAGGATATTGGCAACGATCAGGTCATAGGGTCCGCTCCGCGCCACGGCTTGGGACCGGTACCCGCGGCCACAAACAGCGCGAACCAGAGGACCAACCCCGTTCTGGCGGGCATTCAGGCGTGTCACCCGTACGGATTCAGGATCGATATCCGAAGCGACAACGGGCACCCGCCAGGTCTTCGCCATGGCCAAGGCCAAGATACCCGACCCACAGCCCATGTCTAATGGGCGCTTGAACCGCCGGCTCTTAGCCAAGGTATCGAGAATAGTCAGGCATCCCGCCGTGGAAGCGTGTTCGCCGGATCCAAAGGCCGTTCCCGGATCCAGGTTCAGGGTCACGGCGCCTGCGGGTTGTGGCACCTCCACATGGCTGCCATAGATGAAATACCTTCCAATATGGAGCGGAGGAAAGGAGGCCAGGTTCTCCGCCAACCAATCGCGCTGCGGCACCAGGTCAAACTTGAACGCGGCCTCGGGCGCATGCCCGCAGGCCTTAAGCACGCGTGCCAGGTCCTTTTGGAAGGCCTTGCGATCCGGCTCCACGCCGATGAACCCCTCCACGTCCCATGCGGAGCCGTCTCCAGTCTCCATGGACAAGACGACTACGCAGTGGGTTTCCAGTATCTCCTCCACTGCGAGGCGCGCGTCCGCCGGCACATTGGCCGCCACGCGCCACAGGAACACGGCATCGGTCATGTCACGGCGCTCCAGATCATAGGGCCTCGACAAAACTCATCATGACCTTCTTCGTGCCGGCCTTCTCAAACGCAATTTCTAGCTTCTCACCGTCGATGGTGAGAATGCGTCCGTAACCGAACTTCTGATGGAAGATGCGTTCCCCCACGTCAAAACCGCCTTCGGGGACCTTACGCTCGGGCGGATGCCAATCTATATCCTGAAGGGTAATGTCTCGGCCGCGGCGCTGCGTCCGCCTACCCCCGGCGTTTAAAAAGAAGGCATCGCCGTCCTCGAACCCGCCAAGGCCCGACGCGTTGCGTTCGTATAGGCCCGGGGCACTCTCCATATCGATGTTGTCTTCTGGCAGTTCGTCGACGAAGCGCGACGGCGTCGCGCTCTGCCAATTACCATAGATTCGGCGGTTTGCGGCGAAGGAGACAATCGCCCGTTCCCGCGCCCGAGTAAGCCCGACGTAGGCCAGACGGCGTTCTTCTTCCAGACCACCCGTGCCACCGTCGTCTAGGGCCCGCTGATGGGGAAATAGCCCCTCTTCCCAACCGGGCAGGAAGACGGTCAGGAACTCGAGCCCCTTAGCGCCATGAAGCGTCATCAGGTTTACTTTGTCCTCAACCATAGAACCTTCGTTTTCCATGACCAGGCTCACATGCTCCAGGAAAGCGGCCAGGGACTCGAAATCCTCTAGCGCCGCTACCAGTTCCTTCAAGTTGTCAAGGCGCCCCGACGCCTCTGGCGCCTTGGACAGCTTCCACATCTCGGTATAACCCGATTCGTCCAGCACCGTGCCTGCAAGTTCCGCTTGTGGCACCATGTGCGCCAATCCCCGCCAACGTTCGAAATCCACCAACAAGTCGGCCAAGGTCTTGCGTGGCTTGGGTTTGATCTCATCGGTCTCGATGAGCTTCTTGATGGCACGCGTAAGCGAGATGCCGTCTGCCCGGGCCAGCATGTGAATGGGCTGCAAGGTCGCCTGGCCGATCCCTCGTTTTGGGAGGTTGACGATGCGCTCGAACGCCANNTCCATGACCAGGCTCACATGCTCCAAGAACGCCGCCAAGGAATCGAAATCCTCCAGCGCCGCCACCAATTCCTTTAAGTTGTCGAGACGTCCCGACGCCTCGGGCGCCTTGGATAGCTTCCACATCTCCGTGTAACCCGATTCGTCTAAAACAGTGCCTGCCAGTTCTGCGTGTGGCGCCATGACCACCAACCCCCGCCAGCGTTCAAAATCCAAAAGGAGATCAGACAAAGTTTTGCGTGGCTCCGGTTTGATCTCATCAGTCTCGATTAGCTTCGTGACGGCGCGCGTGAGCGAGATGCCGTCTGCCCGGGCCAGCATGTGAATGGGCTGCAAGGTCGCCTGGCCGATCCCTCGTTTTGGGAGGTTGACGATGCGCTCGAACGCCAAGTCGTCGTTGGGCTGCGCGATGACGCGTAGATAGGCGACTGCGTCTCGGATTTCCTGGCGTTCATAGAACCGAGGTCCACCAATGACCCGATAGGGTAAGCCGATGGTGATCAGGCGTTCCTCAAACTCACGGGTCTGAAAGCCAGCACGGACCAGGACGGCAATCTCGTTGAGCTTGTGGCCCTTGGCCTGCAGGGCCTCGATTTCCTCACTTACAGCGCGGGCTTCTTCTTCGCCATCCCAGACGCCGCGCACACGCACCGGTTCGCCCTCGTTCACGTCGGTCCACAGCGTCTTCCCCAACCGGTCCTCATTGTGCGAGATCAAGCCAGACGCAGCCGCCAGTATATGCGGGGTGGACCGGTAGTTGCGTTCCAGGCGCACGGTTTTGGCGCCCGGAAAATCCTCTTCAAAACGCAGGATATTGCCAACCTCGGCACCGCGCCAGGAATAGATGGATTGATCGTCATCTCCGACGCAGCAGATGTTCTTGTGGCCCTGCGCCAAAAGCCGCAGCCAAAGGTACTGGGCCACGTTGGTGTCCTGGTATTCATCCACTAGGATGAAACGGAACTGTCTCTGATAACGGTCCAGGATTTCCAGTTGGGCCTGAAACATCTCGATGCAGAGCAGCAACAGATCACCAAAATCAGCAGCGTTCACCTGCCGCAGACGGGCCTGGTAATCCCGATAGAGGTTGAGGATGCGACCATCGTCCAGATCGGCACCCGCGTTCATGGTCACCCGGCCTGGCATCAACCCCCGGTCTTTCCAGCGCTGTATGTAACCGGCCACGGAACGCGCCGGGAACCGCTTTTCGTCGATCTCATGGATATCCATGAACTGCTTCACCAGGCGCACCTGATCATCCTGATCCAGGATCGTGAAGTTGGGGGTCAAACCCACGGCCTCGGCGTGGTAGCGTAGCAGTCGCGCGCCCAGATGGTGGAAGGTTCCAACCCACCAGCCCTCCACCGGGCGGCCAACTAAGGCGGCCACGCGTTCCCGCATTTCCGATGCCGCCTTGTTGGTGAAGGTAACGGCCAGCATCTGTCCTGGATGCGCCTTGCCCTGCATGAGGATATGGGCAAGCCGCGTGGTCAGCACCCGCGTCTTGCCCGTGCCCGCGCCGGCCAAAACCAATAGCGGGCCGTCGACGCTTTCTACTGCCTCGCGCTGTGTTTCGTTCAGGTGCTCCAGATGCGCCACCGGTGGCGACGGAGCGCTCCGGGGCGTCGTCGGGACCGAGTCAGCATCAGTCAGATCAAAAGGATCGTCCATATCTTCTATATAACACGTCCAACCACAATGACACGGACCAGAACGTTGGATATCTCACGTTATCAGAGGCAGGGTCCGGGGCCCTAGGAACTTCCCGTCCAATCCCCACCATCGACGCGCTACAGTGGCATAAATGGCGCGAAAATCGAGCCTGTACACCAGATTCTGTCCCTCCAATCGATCCAATGGCGGCTGTTCGCCATAGAAGCCACCGCGCACACGCCCGCCCAAGATCAGTTGCGGCGCCGCGGTACCATGATCTGTGCCACTGCTGGCGTTCTCGCGGGGCCGACGGCCAAACTCCGCATAGGTCATGACCAGGACATCGTCCCACATTCCGACCCCCTTCATGGCCCGGGCGAAGCTGCTCAAGCCCTCCGCAAGCTGTGTCAGCAACCGGCGGTGGCGGCCCATTTGGCCAGCGTGGGTATCAAACCCGCCCAGCGCGCACTTGATTACGGGAACCGCGCTGCCGCCGGCGATGAACCGCGCCGCCGTTTCCATCTGACGACCAAAATCATGGGGCGGAAAGGTCCCAGCCAAGGATACGTCCTGCAAGTTCTTCTCGACCAGCCAGCGTTCCGCCAAGTCCATGCGATTCTGGACAACGACGACATGGTCGAGCAGCGGATTGGTGGAACCAGCGGCGGGTTTCAAGTTCTTTCGTTGGCGCTTTCGGAGCGAGGTGAGCTTCTTCAAAGCGATTACCCGTGCATTTTCGCCGGCCAAAGGGCCGGGGTCATTTCGACCCAACACGAGACCTTCGGCCGGCAACGTGGCCGGGGGGCGGCTCTCCTTGAACAAACGGACCAGCCATCCATCCTCGCCGGAGGTTTCCGTCATGGTCGCCGTCTCCCAGATATCAATTGAGCGGAAATGCGACAAGTTAGGTTGGGGATACCCCACCCCCAAGGCAATCGCCATCTGTCTATCAATCCACAGCGGCATCAAGCGTTCAAGAGCCGGATGCAGGCCAAGACGCTCATCCAAGCTCAGCACCTGATCGGTGGGCAGTGCCAGTTTCGACCGCATCTGCCGATAGAGCGGATCACGATACGGCACCACAGTGTTGAGGCCGTCATTGCCGCCATTCAGTTCCACGAGAACCAGATGCCGACGCCAGGTCGCACCGACCGCCACCTGAGGCACGAACACTAACGGTGCGGCCATCGCCGTCTTCAGAATGCCACGTCGGGTCAATTGCATCGTCGGGTCCTCATTTCATCTGGAAAGCCGGGTCGCGAAACAGGGCTGTCAGATAGGACGCCGGCGATAGTTTCTCATAGGCAAGATCGCGTACCGGCGGTACGGCGAGGACGATGGCTTTCGTTTCGGCCGGCGTTCGGTGGGGCTCCGTCACGAGTGCGCGCATCTCAGCAGTAACGGCGTTCGCAGCCATAGTATTTATTCCCCCCATACCGCTTCGCGCCGCCGCGGCCCAAGACCTTGTCATGGCGTAGACGAAACCGTTTCGCGACGCCAACGAGGTAGTCGTGATCCACGTCGCCCCGCCCGGCCAACCCTTGACGTTTGGCGGGCGGAACAGACGTTGGCCCATCGTGTTCATGCGATTGACCAAAACCTTCGTCGTTCCCTGCCAATGGGTGAACCGGGCCAATCCGATGACCATGTCGACAGGGGACTTGATCTGCATGCCGTAGGTTTCCGGATCCCAGAAAGCTGGACTGACGAGCAGAGTTCGGAGCAAGGTGTGGATGCTGTAATCGGTTTGCCGGAAGGCCTTGGCGGCGGCATTCACGGTGGGCGCATGCCGCCTTCCTCCAATGAAGGCGTCATAAAATGTTTCCGCCATGTACTGGGCGGGGCGGTCATGATCCAAGATCACGTCAACCACCTGTGGGGCCCCGAAGGCGCCGCGCTGGCCGAGAAACTCCTTCTGCCCCCGGTCGTGTTGCTTGGCACGAAATACGGCCTTGGAGGTCGCCGGATCAACGCTCCAGCCGCTAAGGGCCCGGGCAGCCTCACGGATATCCCGTTCCGTATAGCCCTTTCCCTCGCCCATGGTGAACAATTCCAGTAGTTCACGGGCGAAATTCTCATTCGGTTTCTTCGCCCGGTTCCGGCGGCCATCGAGGTAAAACAGCATAGCTGGGTCCGCAACCATGGCCATCAGTAGGTCGCGGAAACTCCCCGCCGCATGACGGCGAAACACATCGTTCTGCCCATACAGATAGGGTATCCATTTGACACCGTCGAACGACGTGGTGAAATGATTGTGCCAAAACAGGACCAAGCGTTCGGTCAACGGCGACGGTGTCGCAAGCATCTCGCCGGCCCACCATTGCTGCAATAGCCGCCAACGTTCCCTATTGGTCTTGTTGAAGGCCTTCTTTCGGGCCTTTGACCAGGTCTTTCGGACTTTTCTGGCGGGCATAGCGTCACCCACCCAGTCGGGCGGTTCCGTTACCGGTGTGGACCTGAGGCCCCGCAGGAGATGATCAACCGCCTGGTCACGGCTCATCTCCGCAAGTGCCATAATCTCATCAGGCCGTGACAAACCGAACCCGGTCCGAGCCAGCAGATGCCGCGCCTCGGCAATCGGCAAGGCGACAGCCGGTGACATGCTTGCCAATAAGCCCGCCCCCCAGGCCACCAAGACCAGCACCGAAATAATCCGGATCGAAACGTTTGACCTGTTATGACCGTGATTAGGGTACGAAGCTTTGTTGCGCATCTTTCTTTCGTGACACAATTTTGCCAGGCTCAAGATAGGTTCAGAGGACATACCATTATAGCCGCATTTCCTAGGTTTATGAAACGGTCGGCAACGGTTCTCGGCGCGCTCTTGGCCTTGTTGCTCTTCACTGTCCCTGACACAGCGACCGCCGTTGAGCCTACCTATGGGGAAATCGCTGGTGCCATCATCCGGGTGGACGTAACGATCATACCCGGCGCTCAGACGACCCAGTCGCTAGGCAATGAGCGCAGCAGCAGCCGTATGGTTATTAGCGACGATGGCCTTATTCTGACCATCGACTACCTTATTATGGAATAAGCGATCCTGACTCGTGTATACGCCGCAGTCTCTCAAGGTCAGGTCACTGGGGACGCCGGTGCCGACGCGACGCTGAACACTCTGCCGTTTGGCGCGCAAAGCCTGGATATTAAGAAGGTCGTGATCTGTTCACGGGACCGCTACGACTGGCTCAAAATCAGTAACAGCTGAACCGGTATCATTCCCCGTGCTCTTCGTGGCGGGTCTCCACGAGGGCCTTGTTGTAGGCAGCCATGAGCTCCTTGTGGTGAACGCATCCCTGATAATGCATGGTCAGATTATTTTCGACCACGGCCAAATGCTCCTCGCCCGTATCCGTCATCATCGCCAGCGCTTTTTCCAAAGTGTCGTAACTGGTCAAATGCGGCGGATGCAGTCGCGCCACGTCACCAGCATTGACCAGGTCGTCGAAGTCATGATCAAAGGCTGAATCGCTTAAGTCCGCCAAGGTCACGGTACCATAGAGCTCGCCCGTTTCACGGACGATGAATAGCTCACCGAAGGGGCATTCCTGGAGTCGTCGACGCACCTCCTGCAGGCCCGCGGCGGGAGATATGGTAACCCCGTCATGGGTTAGAACATCGTTGACCTTGATCGATCGCATGACCTCGGCCTCGAATCCGCTTTTCACATCAATGCCCCGGTTGAGGAGCTGTACGCTGAAAAAGGATCGGCCATAGAAATGGTGGGTGATCTCGGACGCCACGACCACGGCCACCATCACCGCAAGGGTCAACGCGTAGTTTGATGTCATCTCGAAGATGATCAACGTGGTCGAGATGGGCGCACCTAACACCGACGCCGCCACCGCGCCCATGCCGACGATGGAGTAAACGCTTATACTCGATGCGTAATCGGGAAAGGCGCCGGTAGCGACTACCCCATAGGACGCACCCAACATAGCGCCAATAACCAAAGCCGGACTAAACACCCCGCCGCCAAACCCGAAACCCACGCAGATCGCCGTCGCTGCCACCTTGGCTGCACAAATCCCGATCAGCACCCACAGCGTAAATTCCATCAACAGGGCGGATTCCATGGCCGCGTAGCCGACCCCCAAGACTTCCGGAAACTGGAGCGCAATGGCCCCCAGGATCAAGCCGCCAAGGGCTGGATGAGACCAACGGGGAATGGGGATGGTTCGCGCGACCCGATTGGCGAAACCGATGGACCGCATGAACACAATAGCCAGGACGCCCGATAAGATTCCCAGCATGACAAAAGCCGGAAACTCCCAAAACGACGCGATGACCCCCGTATCGAAAGTGAATGCCGGAAAATCGCCGAACCAGGCCCGCGAGATGGCCGTGCCGGCAACGCTGGAGATGACGATGGGCGCGAACGCCTTCAACGCATAATGACCAACGACCACCTCGTTGGCGAACAAGGCACCGGCGATCGGCGCGTTGAAAGATGCCGCCACGGCCGATGCTACGCCGCAACCCAACAGGGTCCGCGTCAAAGATCGCGACAGATGCAGTCGGCGCCCGATCCAACTGCTGAGCGACGCGCCCAGGTGCACTGCCGGTCCTTCGCGTCCCACCGAGGCACCTGCACCAATGGAAAGTCCGCTGACCAGGGCCGCCAAAAGACCGACCCGCGGCGACATGCGTCCGCCACGGAGCGCATTAGCCTCAATCACGTCGGGAACGTTGTGTGGCCGGCGGCCCGGCAGATAACGATACGTGAGGACGCCCACCAAGAGGCCACCCAGCATCGGCACGCTGACCACATGCCACCAGGGCATTTCAGCTGCAAAACTGGAGATTCTCTCCACCTCCGCCTGGAATGTCGCAAACTGGACCAGGGCGATAAACTCACGAAACAGGGCAACCGCGACGCCCGTCAAACAGCCGACAAAAAGCGCCAGAACGGACAAGACAAGGTGGTCATTCCGTAGCACTTGCCCGAATTGAGAAACCAACCGGGTATAGGAAATCCGTGAACCGGCCATCTCACCCTGCTTCGAATTTGCGCCTAAATTCAGGAACATAAAGGGATTTGATGAACGAAGTCTTACCGATTATACGCCGCCCTACCAAGGCCGCGGACACTTGGCGTCGCCCTAGGCGCCTAAAACTAGTGCTCTCGACCACGGAGGCCTTGAAATCGATAACTTTGCATAACTGTTCGGCAACTACGCTGGCAGAAGGATAAACCGTGGTCGATCCAACGATCCTGATTTGATTGCGGGTTTCGGTAGCGCCGGCGAAGGCGATACTGTTCACAGTAGTGATCATGAGAACTTTCCTGTACATAAGCTTCCTGGGCTCCTGATCGATTTACTAGCGGATGGCCCCTCCCATCAGGATGGAAAATAAGAACAGCTCTATGCCTGTCCTTGACAGATATACGAAGGTTTTATGACGCCGAAACCGGCGTCAGCGGAATCTTTACTTTTCAGCTTTTGAGAAACTCGTATCCTTAGTCATCTAGAATCCTGGGAGGTCCCGCACATGCCAACCATCGACGACCCCATCGCCTTCGAATTGTTCAAGAATTCCATATTCTCCATCGCCGATGAAATGGCATTGACGATCTGCCGAACCACCTATTCCGGCGTGTTGCGCGACAACATGGATTTTTCCACAGCCTTTGCCGACAAGAATGGGAAGCTGGTCGCTCAGGGGCTTACGTTGCCGGCGCACCTAGGATCGATCCCGACGGCCTTGGAAGTCGTGGTCAAACGCTTTGGTGAAGCGATGCAACCCGAAGACATGTACATCATGAACGACCCCTTCGATGGCGGCATGCATCTGCCCGACATCTTCATTTTTAAACCCATCTTCTGTGAGGGCGATCGGATCGCCTTCGCCGCCACCATTTGCCACCATGCCGACGTGGGCGGCAGGGTGCCAGGATCAAACGCGTCGGATTCCACCGAGATTTATCAAGAAGGCCTTCGTATTCCGCCCATGAAGCTCTATGACCAAGGCAAACTGAACGAGACGCTCTGGATGCTCATCGAGAAGAACGTCCGCATCCCGGTCCAAGTCTTCGGCGACCTACGGGCTCAATTGGCCGCCTGTCATATCGCCGAACGCCAGTTCCTAGAAGTGATCGAGCGCTACGGCGTCGATACCGTGGGAGTCTATATGGAAGAGATCATCGACTACGCCGAGCGCCTGACCCGCGCGGCGGTCGCCGAACTCCCTGACGGCACCTACTGCTTCGAAGACTGGATCGACGACGACGGCATCGACGTGGACCGGCCGATCCGGCTTTACGTTACTATCACCAAGAAGGGTGACCAGATGCACGTGGACTGGGACGGTAGTTCGGAACAGGTAAAAGGCGCCATCAACAACACATTGTCTTTCACCAAAGCGGCCAGCTACACGGGCATCCGATCCATCCTGCCTGACGGTATCCCCAACAACGAAGGCGTTTTCCGGGTGATCGACGTGACCGCGCCCGCCGGCACTATCGCCAACGGCGTTTTGCCCGCCGCCTGCGCAGCACGAGGCCTGACCGGATTCCGCATGGTGGATTGCATGCTTGGAGCGTTGTCAAAGATGTGCCCGGACAAGGTTTGCGCCGCATCTGACGGCGGCAACTCCGGCGTGTCGATCGGCGGCTATGACGCGGACCGTAATCCCTACATCTACGTGGATTTCGCCTGCGGCACCTGGGGCGGCCGGCCCTGGGCAGACGGGTTGCAAGGAAACTCTAACATGTTCGCGAACATGGCGTCTCAGTCCGTGGAGGTCATAGAGGCGGAGCAACCTGTGGAGATCCTAGCCTACGAACTGCTCCCCGACCGGGCGGGCGCCGGCAAGTTCCGGGGTGGCGCACCCTATTATCGGGAATACCGTTTCACCGAACGCGAAGCCGTCCTGCAGGTCCGCACGGACCGCTCGCGCTTCCGCCCCTATGGCCTCTACGGCGGTCAGCCAGGACAGCGCTCGGCCAACTACCTAAACCCAGAAGGCGCGAATGAGAAGCTTGCTTCCAAGCCGACCATTAACATCACTAACGGCGACGTGTTTCGTCACGAACTGGCCGGCGGCGGCGGTTGGGGTGACCCGTTA
>DFRF01000029.1 GCA_002378125.1 Rhodospirillaceae bacterium UBA3470
CGCAAGGATCAGGCCGAACTTGATGAGCTGGGCCGTCATGCGCGAAATTTCCGCGAAGGTCAGTAGTTCCGTATCCGATAGTCATAGATAGGCTGTACCCAGAAGATTAGATCGTCGGTCCGCCAGCCGGGTTGATGGCCATCGATCGTTATTTCATGGGCATGCAGGTGCGGCTCTCCCGATTCAACGCACTTCATGTTCATCTGGTCCCATCACTTCAACTTCTCGTTGCTGATATCCCGGACGATGGCGGTCGCCAAGTATTAGAGCGGTGCCCAGTCCTAACTTTCGATAATTTTTAAATAGCCCCCAAAGCTTTGAGGGGAGAGGATCAGTTGATCGTGGACAAAGTCGACGATGGCCTCGGCGGCGCCATCGTAACTCTGCGGGGGCAGCTGTACGGCAAGGCTGCTGACGAAGTCGGCGCGATCTCCCCTGGTCTTCTGGACCCTGAAAGATCGCGCAGCGGTCAAAGACATCCATGGTCACACCATCAAGTGCACCTTACCCCCGGCCTTGTCATTGGTCACATCGACAAACTTCGGCGGTGCGGATTGGAAACGGAGACCGCCGTTAGTGCCGGTCAGTTCCTGGGCGTCTCCGAAGATGGCCCGGATGTCGTTCTGCACAGTGTCGTTCATCCGCTGCTTGGACCGGATCACCAAGTCGAAACGCTTACGGCCCTCTTGGACAATACCGTCTAGCTGAATACGGCCCATGCGTGTCAGGTCGACGTCGACGATGAACTGGGTGCCGGACTCCGCGTCCTCCTCGTCGTTATTCTCATCACCGGCGACCCGCCGCATGAGGAGTTGGATTTGCTGAATTTCGGCGCCATTGGCTACCGGCACGGGCAGTGCTCGCCAATCTCCGGAAACGGTCTCTTCGCTAATACGGCCCATGGCGCGGAAATCGTCGCGAAGTCGATGCGCCAAGTCGGGCTTTTCCCGTTGCAGTATTCGGAGGGGGCCTTCGCCCATCCAAGCCGCTAGTTCGCCGCCGCGTATGCCCAGTAGGAATTGCATTATATTGGCCGCCAGCGCGGAATCAGGGCGGGGGAGGACTGTATTAACCATCTGCAAGGCGGCTTGCGGGTTGGTTTCACGGAGCACGTCCATGGCCTCTTTGAAGGCCGGCCAGGACCGGGTTCGTAGGAGGAAGTTGGTCATGTGCTTGGCTGCCGCCTGATCGAGAACTTCCTGGCTTTGCTGCGGCAACTGGTTCAACACGTCCAATTGGACGGAGCTACCCGCCGGTAAGCCGGCAATGGCGTTCAGTGCTACGGGGCCGACACGGGTGTTGACCATCGTGACATTTGGCGATGGGCTGGTGGTTATGACGCCATTCAGGATTTGCCCCGCGGCCAGGGTTGCCGCGCCAGCGGCGGTGGGAAAAATTGGCGGGGTGCTGCCTGGCGTTGGCCTGGTAACGGCTGTGATGCGGACGGAAAAGGCATTGCCGGTCGGCACTAAGACGGCACTGGTTGGACTTATCCGCGCTGTCGTTTGGCCGCCGTATGCAGCGGCCTGGGCGGCGCCCGAGATCGGTGCGCGCCGGCCCTGCGCGGTGCCGGGGGAGCCGGTTGCGTTCGACCTTCCCGTGCCGGACTGCGCTTGTCCGGTTGCGGTGGCGGCCTGACCCGGAGCTGATTGCGCCTGTGCCGCCGGTGTGCCGGGCCTGGCCGGTTTCAAGACCGTAGCCGTCACTATGGATCCGGCAGTCAAGGATACGGCCGCGTTTTGCGCGCCCCCAAGGGCCGCTACCGGTGAACCGGCAGCACTTGGAGCGCTGGCGAGTTGGGGGGTGCCCTGAGCGCTTGGATGCTTCATCAAGCCGAGGTTGCGGAGCGCGGCGTGCGGTTGCTTGCCGTGAATGGAGGTGATCGCCAGGAACAGATGGCGTGCCAAGGTCTGGACTTGCATCTGAATGGGGCCCTCCTTCGGCAGGGCGATGTTGGGTTGTATCAAGAACCGGCCAAGGCGGCTTTCCACCTCGACCCGGCCGTCCGGTGTGGTCGCGACGATGATCGCGTCGATGCGGGTGCCGGCGGCTACCGACGTCAAGCTCGCCGGCGGGTTGGAAACGATCGCCGACGGTTGCGCCGCGGTCTGGACCACGGGCGGTGGCGGTGGTGGCGGTGGTGTGACGGTGGACATGTATATCTTCTTTCACATCTCATACTAGCGGTGGCCATCCGTGCCCGAAGTAGACGCCGGATGCGATCTACGATGATACCAGAGCTGTGGCTATCTTCTCTACGTCTTCGGCAGCTTCTGTGTTGGGATAGCGGGTCAATAGAGGGGTCTGATTGCGGATGGCTTCCTTGACCCGCGGATCGCGACGGATCGTCCCCAGCAGCGGCGGTGATATCTTCAAGAACCCCTGGCAGGCCTTTAACAAAGTATTGTAGGTGCGTTCGCCCTCGCGTGTTGAATTGACCCCGTTTGCGACAACCTGGAAATTAACCTCAGGCCGTTCCGCGAGGGTCACCTTGATGAACGCATATGCGTCCGTCAGCGACGTCGGTTCATCGGTCAATAGCACCGCACATGTCCCGGCGTTGTGGGCCAGTTGCCGGACCGTACGTTCCACCCCGGCACCCAGGTCGAGAAGCACGAAATCGTAATTAGCGGCCATAAGGTTGAGATCATCACCCAACATCTGTAGTCGGCTGGAGGCGATGTTTGCCAGGCCACCTGACCCTGACCGACCGGCGATCACGTGGAACCCGCCGCCGGTAAAATCAACTACGGCCTGGTTCAAAGTTAGCCGGCCGGCGATCACGGCAGACAGGTCCTGTTTCGGCATCAGCCCTAACTGAATATCCAGATTGGCCAACCCGAGGTCACCGTCAAACAACAAGACACGACAGCCACGTTTGGCTAGCGCCTGGGCCAAGGTGATGGAGAACCAGGTCTTACCGACACCGCCTTTTCCCGACGCGATGGCGATCATATTGCGCTTCTTGGCGCGGGCGGTTTGGGGAATGGGAATTTCGCTATTCATGTCGCAACCTCGGAATCATCGGATGGTGGAGTGGAGGATTCGGTGTGCGGCATCATCAGACGCGCCAGACCGATTGGAGTGATGTCGATCAGGCCATTGGTCACTTGGGCCGAGATGCTGACATTGGTCAGAGCAAGGTCGGCGCCCTCGGCGACGGTCAGGATGGCGCCATAGCGGTGCGCCATGTCCATGCGGGTGACGATGAGATATTCCGCCCCTGCTTCCTGGTAGGCCTTGGCCAGGTCAATGGCCTCCAGCGAGTCGCCGCCGGCGGCCAGGGTCAGTGCGACATTGCCGTTGGCTGCTTTTACCAAGGTCGCCAAATACTTCATGTCATGCTCATCAAGAGGGTTGGTCCCCGGCATATCAACAAGAACCCGGACGCCCCGCTGGCCCAACTTGGCGATGGCCTGGCGGAGGGTGCTAGCGTCACCCGCGGTGACTAACTCAATATCCAGGATCCGCGCGAATGCGGCCAACTGTTCTACGCCGCCAGCCCGTTTCGTGTCTGCGCTGATCACAGCGACGGGACGTTTTGCCAGGCATTCGCGCGTACAGAACTTCGCCGCCGTGACCGTTTTTCCGCTTCCCGAGGGACCTACGAGGATAAGGGGCGCCGAGAGCCAATGGTCATTGATGTCGGCAAAGGCAAAATGCCGTTCCAAGGCAGCGGCGAAGGACTGTTGGGGGGCGAGCCCGTCAATCGTGGCGGCAGCCTTCGAGAGCCGGTTGCTAAGCCAGGTCGGTACACCGTGGTAGGCTAGGGCCTGGCGAACCGTCGCCTCGGTTTCGCCAGCGAAGACTAGTGATGCGTGTTCTTCGAAATCCTCTTTTGCCGTTGGCTTCGGGTCGACGGCGGCGGTGATGGAGGCTATGCCGTTCCGTTCCGTTCGGGTGGCGATGATGATTGCCTTATCGCCCAGCTCGTCACGCACCAAATCCATGGCGGCGGCCGTGTTTTCGGCGGTGAAGGTTTTGACGCGCATAGTCTGATCCTGGTCTCACGTGGCCATCATACCTGACCGACGGTCTTGATCTTGGCCTTCGGGTGTACCTCGTTCTGCGACATGACCACGGTCATGGGGCGGAACCGTTCGACGATGGAGCGGACGTATGGCCGAATACCCGGACTTGTTAGCAGCACAGGTGCCTCGCCCATCATAGCCTGGCGTTCGAAGCTGTTGCGGAGCGCGGTGATGAATTCCTGTAGTTGGGTCGGTTGCATGCTCAGCTGCTTATCCTCACCCTGGCCGATCAGACTCTCGGCGAAGGCTTGTTCCCACTGCGGCGACAAAGAGATCATGGGGATCACGCCCTGTTCGTTGGTGTTCTGGTCGCTGATCTGGCGCGACAGGCGGGCGCGAACGTGTTCGGTGATCATGGTGACAGAACGGGAATGGCCGCAGGCCTCCGCGACGCCCTCCAGGATTGTAGCCAAGTCGCGGACGGAGATCCGTTCGGACAGCAGGTTTTGTAACACCCTTTGCACGCCGCCGAGCGAGATTTGGGCCGGGATAAGGTCGTCGATGAGGGCCTGATGATCCTTGTCCAATTCGTCCAGGAGTTTCTGGGTTTCCGCGTAGGACAACAGTTCGGCCATGTTGTCCTTGATGACTTCCGTCAGGTGCGTGGTGATCACGGTGGCTGGGTCCACCACTGTATACCCGCGGAACAGGGCCTCTTCGCGGTTGGCGTCTTCGATCCACATGGCCGGCAGGCCGAATGTGGGTTCCTCCGTTTTCTCGCCGGGAAGCGAGATGTCCTCGCCACGGGGATCCATGACCAACATCATGTTGGGCCGCAGATCGCCGTTCCCGGCTTCGATCTCCTTGACACGAATGACATAGCCGTTGGCCGGCAATTGCATGTTGTCCTGGATGCGGACCGACGGCATGACGAAGCCCACATCGGCGGCCATCTGGCGCCGTAGCGCTTTGATCTGGTCCGTCAGCCGCTGGCCTTCCTTCGGCGCGCTGATCAGGGAGAGGAGGCCATAACCCAACTCCAGGCGCATGTAGTCAATGCGTAGCGCTGCGGAAATGGGTTCATCGGCCAATGCGGCAGGGTCGACGGTTTGTTCTTCCTCTTCCAGGAGGGCCTGTTCCTCAATTTCCCGTGATCGGGCGTGGACCAGAAAGGCCCCAATCCCCGTGGCACTGGCCAGCAACATGAACGGCAGGACCGGCACGCCGGGAAGGATCGCCAGGGCGATCAACAGGAAAGTCACGATGCCGAGCGCCTTCGGCTGCCCGCCCAGCTGTTTGAATAAGGCGCTTTCCGTTTTCTCGCCGATACCGGCCTGGGTCACCATCATGCCAGCCGCGGTGGAAACGATCAGTGCAGGGATTTGCGAAACAAGGCCGTCGCCAACGGTCAGGCGGGTGTAAGTATCGGCGGCGTCGACAAAGGTCATATCCTGCTGGGCAACGCCGATTATCATACCCGCCACCACGTTGATAAAGGTGATCAGAATGCCGGCGATAGCATCGCCGCGAACGAACTTCGATGCACCGTCCATAGCTCCGAAAAAGGAGCTTTCCTCTTCCAGTTCCTTGCGCCGGGCCCTGGCTTCAGTTTCTTCGATCAGGCCGGTGGACAGATCGGCATCGATGGCCATCTGCTTGCCCGGCATGGCATCCAAGGTGAACCGAGCGGAGACCTCGGCAATCCGGCCGGAACCCTTAGTAATGACGATAAAATTCACGATCACCAGGATCGCGAAGACAATGATCCCGATGACGAAATTGCCGCCCATTACAAAGCCGCCGAATGCCTGGATGACCTCACCGGCAGCGTCCGTGCCTTCGTGCCCATGTGCAAGGATCAGCCGCGTCGATGCCAGGTTAAGGCTCAGCCGGATCATGGTCGCAAGCAACAGTACCGTCGGGAAAGCATTAAATTCCAATGGCTTGGAAATAAAAATCGCGGTCATGAGAATGAGCACGGAGAACGTGATTGAGAATGCCAGGCTGATATCCAGTAACCAACTTGGCATGGGTAGGATTAAGACCACTAAGATCCCGACAACGCCAAGCGCGAGCATGATGTCGCCACGACGCATTGCCGAAGAAAACTTGGCTCCGATGTCGAAGTGTTCGCCGGCCGGCTGTTCGTCGCCCTCAGCTGGAAGCGGCTGGACTTCGGCCATTTATGAGGCTCCTGTTCCGGCTTCGCCGGGGTTGGGAACGGTAAATCCTTGATCACCATAGAGCTTCAACTTATTGCGAAGCGTACGGATGGAAATACCGAGAATGTTGGCCGCATGCGTGCGGTTACCCAAACAATGAGTGAGGGTGTCGATGATTAGGTCGCGCTCAACCTCCGCCACCGTACGGCCGACCATACTTTGGCCGTCTCCGCTGTTAGTCGCTGTTGCTAAGGGACCGTTTTTGGCGCCCTGAGGGTCGGTGAGCATAATGGCGTCGGTATCGATTTCCTGTCCCGACGCTAAGAGAATGGCGCGGTGCATGGTGTTTTCGAGTTCGCGCACGTTTCCCGGCCAGGAGTGCCCACACAGCATGGACATGGCATCCGGGCAAATGGGGAGTTCATCGACCCCGTTGGCTTCTGCGTACTTCTTGACGAAGTATTCCGCCAGGACCGGGACGTCCTCCGGTCGTTCGCGCAACTCCGGGAGGCGCAGGTTCATGACGTTGAGGCGGAAAAACAGATCTTCACGGAAATCACCTTTTGCAACGGCCTCTTCCATGTTCCGGTTGGACGTGGCGACGATGCGTACATTGACCTTTACAGGGCTCTTCCCACCCACGCGGTCAATTTCGCGTTCCTGCAGCGCACGCAGCAGCTTCGCCTGAAGGCGCGGATCCATCTCGCTGATTTCGTCAAGGAGTAGCGTGCCGCCGTTGGCTTCCTCAAACTTCCCAAGCCGTCGCGCCACGGCGCCGGTGAAGGCGCCTTTTTCGTGGCCGAACAGTTCCGACTCCAGGAGGTTCTCAGGGATTGCCGCGCAGTTTACGGCGATGAATGGTCCGCCCTTGCGCTTCGACTTGTTATGAATATTGCGGGCCATAACCTCCTTGCCCGTGCCCGAAGGACCCGTGATCAAGATGGATGCGTCGCTGGGCGCCACCTGGTCGGCCAGGCGGAGGACTTCGGCCATGCGCGGGTCCCTATGGATGATGGCGTGGCTTTCCTCGGCGATTGCCTCGAAAACGGCGGCGATCAACTCAGCGTCCGGCGGCAATGGCAGGTATTCCATGGCGCCGGCGCGAATAGCTTTTACGGCGGCCTGGGTGTCCGTGCCCGTGCCACAGGCGACGACCGGAATGGTGATGCGTTCGGACTCTAGGGATTGGATCAGTTTTTCGATCTCCAGGGAAACATCGATAAGGGCGAGATCCGCCCCTTGGCCGCTGCGCAAGGCCTGCAAACCGGCCTCCACCGTATCCGCCTGTTGCACAGTGGCACCGCGTTTGATGGAAATCTGGCTGGCCGCGCCGATTTGTCCGTTCAGTGTGCCGATGATGAGTATGCGCATGAACCTAACTTTTCCTATTCGACGTAAAAAATCCGCTTATTCAGCGGCATTTCGAACCGACATGGGATTTCCCTATTGTCGATGGAAGCCGCGCCTATCACGATGAAGATGGAGGACGGATTGATGAAGCCCTCTAGGGAGCAGGCTAGGGAGGTGGTGGCACAGATCATGGTGAAACCGTACGTCAGTCCTACCAGGGTCGTCAGGTCCATGCCGGCAAGGGTTTTGGTTGCGTTGATATAGGCGCCGTCGTAATCGGCCATTTGTTTGTCCTAGTTTCGATCCGTTTTAATGATTTCCGTCATGGTCACACCAAGACGATCTTCCACAACCACGACTTCACCGCGGGCGACGAGGCGGTTGTTTACGTAAATGTCGATGGCCTCGCCGACCTTGCGGTCCAGTTCCACTACGGCGCCGCGGCCTAGTTTCAACAACTGGCTAACCTGCATGGTCGATTTGCCCAGCACCGCCGAAACCTGTACTGGGATGTCGTAAACGGCTTCCAAATCCCTCGCGCCGCGAGGAAGATCACCGACCTCCGGCAAGCCATCGGAACCTGTAGGGACCTCACCGGTTTCGGTGTCGCCTTCCGCGGCCATATCGGCGGTGTCTAAGTCTTCAAACTCTAGATCTTGGTCTGCGGCCATCATATACTCCTGTGCTCATCGGGGCACGAAACGCTTCTGGTTAGGGCCCATCGATGGGGCGTTATCCTGATCCGCGTCGAAGGCAATTTAATCTTCCGCGTCGGCGGATGCCGACAGCGGGTCCAGTATAGCTTCGTTGGTGTCCGGTTCCACGTTTCTCGGTCCCGCTGGTGGGCGGGCTTCGGTAATGGCAGCCTGCTCTCCCTCGGAGACTGGCGATAGGGTGCGAGCGATATTTTCTCCGCTGAGCTGATCGCCATCCACATTATCTTCAAAACCCCTGGGTTTCTGGGGCTCCGACGCTCTTTCCAGCAGTCCTGTAGGGGGCATTGGCGGTGCGCTTTCTGAGCTTTCCTTGACGGTGGCCTCTGGCGGTGCTGACGATGAGGTCGGGTCGGCTGCTGCTGCTTCTACTTCTGCATTGGCCGGTTCCAGCGCCGGCAAGGGCGAATCGGTGGGCTGCTGTTCTGCTTCGGCCGCGATTTCTGCAGCTAGCGCGTCAATGTTATCCACCAACGTTGGTGTTGGTGTTGGTGCGGAGGCGGCTTCCCTGTTGTCATCGGTGTTGGTGGTCGGGATGTCAGCGGCGATGGCTGATCCGAATTCCCTTGGGTCGGCGGTGACAGAAACCGGTGTCGGATGAATATCGACCTCGGTTTCGTTAATTCCCTCGGCAACTTCTTTGGTGATTTCCTCCCGGACGCTACCCAAATTGACTTCGATGATTTGCCCGATCTTGTCCAGCGTGCCTTCCATGTCGCGTTCTGCGGTGCCGCTGGACCAAGCGATCCGGCAATCCCCTGGGGCCATATCCTCGGCTTCCAGGATGATCATCTGGCCCTCGAAATTGGACGCACTGGCGATGGTTTTGATCCGCGCGTCCAGCGGGTCCTTGAGGGTCGGATTGACGTGGATGATCA
>DFRF01000009.1 GCA_002378125.1 Rhodospirillaceae bacterium UBA3470
ATCGAGGCCGAGATTCCCAAGGACATCTTCCGCGCCCTTTGGCAGAAGTATGTTCTCCTGGTCGCCGTCAGTGGTATGACCACGGCGGGACGTCTCCCCATGCGGACGCTGATCGCTGAACCCGAGGGCCTAGCCACCGCTAGTTCTTGCATGGCGGAAGTCGCGGCGGTCGGCTGCGCACAGGGGATCGACCTCCCTGATGACACGGTAGAAAAGTTGATTGCATTCATGCAGAAAATGCCACCCGCCATGAAGGCATCGCAGGCCATCGATCTGGAGAATGGCCGCCGGCTAGAAGCGCCCTGGTTGACCGGCACGGTCTGTGAGATGGGTCGACAGTATGGCATACCCACGCCGGTGAACGACGCACTTTATACGGTCATCAAACCCTATGCGATGGGAGCGTTAGCGTGATCACGGCAACCCCACCTCTCAATATCACACTGGATGACGTGGAAGCGGCGGCGGAACGGATCAGGGACCGGGTGCGCCGCACCCCTTGCCTGAGGACACGATTTATCCGCAATCCGATCCATCCGAACCTGATGCTAAAAATGGAAAGCCTACAGGTTACGGGCTCGTTCAAGGCCCGCGGGGCCAACAATGCGGTACTTAGCCTCAATGACGATGTCCTTGGTCGCGGCATAATCACCGCATCTGGCGGCAACCACGGGACGGCCGTCGCGTATGCAGGTCATGCCTCCGGGGCGAAGACCGTCGTCTACCTGCCGGAGCGCGCTGCTGCGGCGAAGATCAGCACGCTAAAGAATTGGGGCGCGGAGGTAGTGTTGACGGGCGATGTCTGGGATGAGGCCAATGCAGCCGCTCTGGAACGCGCGGATCGGGATAGCCTAACCTATATTCACCCCTTCGCCGACCCAACCGTCATTACCGGACAAGCGACGCTGGCGCAGGAGATGTTGAAACAATCGTCGCAGATTGACGTGATTGTCGTCGGGATCGGCGGCGGCGGCTTGATATCCGGTGTTGCGTTAGCGGCGAAAGCTATAAAGCCCGAAGTACGGATCATCGGCGTCGAACCGATGGGTGCACCGACCTTGAAAACCAGTATCGACACCGGCGTGGTAGCAACCCTTGAGACGATTGAGACAGACGCTATCACCCTGGCCCCTAAAAAAAGCGCGGCGGTCAACGTAGACATCATCGGCCGTCTCGTCGACGAAATTGTACTTGTCGACGACAACGCCATGCGTTTGGCGTCGCAGTGGCTTTTCGATGAAATGGGCGTTGCCGCCGAACTTTCCGGTGCTGCAGCTGTGGCAGCCCTGCAAACGAGGGCGTTGCGCGTTCCCGAAGATCAGACCGTAGCGGCGATCGTCTGCGGACGGGGCGGCGACGGTATTCTCTGAGTGGCGATTTGGATTGTCCCTATTCAAGATCGTCGGTGTTGCCGGCTCCTGGATGAGTTTCTAAACTCCGGCGGCTGACGGATACAGGCTGAAGGACACCCCCATGCTTTCCAATACAGCGCTCACCGACGATCAACTGCAAACCTTTAAGGACGACGGCTTTCTGATCGTACGCGGCCTGTTCAACGCTGAGCAAATGGCCGTGATCTCGGAATGGTCCGATGAAATGCTGGCTAGACCCGAAGAGTCGGGAAAGCACTGGGTCTATCATGAAAGAAGCCTTAAGGGCGACGACGCCGCTCTGGTCAGCCGGATCGAAAATATCTCGCCCTTTCACAACGGGTTTCAGGACCTGGTTGAAGCTCTGCGCGGTCCGGTCGGACAACTGCTTGGCGAAGAAGCTGTCCTGTTCAAGGAAAAGATCAATTTCAAGATGCCCGGCGGCGACGGCTTCAAGCCGCATCAAGATTCGCAAGCCGGTTGGGACTCCTATACGGATTTCTTCATCAACGTGCTCGTCAGCATCGATGCGGCAACTATTGAGAATGGCTGCCTGGAGTTATGCGCGGGCTATCACCAACGGGGGCTCTTCAATTCTTGGGAACCTTTGACCGAAGCGGACATAGAGGGTATGGATTTCCGCCCCGTGCCAACCGAACCAGGTGATGCGGTGTTTTTCGACTGTTATACGCCGCATCAATCGTCACCTAATATGAGCAATTCCGTGCGCCGCATCTATTACGTGACCTACAATCGAGCATCGGACGGCGACCATACAGCGGAGTACTACGCCGACAAGCATAAGTGCTTCCCCCCCGATATCGACCGCGATGCGGACAAGGAATACGTGTTCCGGGTTTAGGCCGTCTTACCCAAACTCGGCAATGCGCGGAATGACCTGGGTGGCCGCCTTTTTCAGATCGCTTTCGTAATCGATCTCAACCCATGGGATACCGGTGATATCCTCATAACCGAACGTGCCCGGGGGCTCGCTGTGAAGCACGGCGCATATGGCGCGTTCATAGGCGCCTTCAATTTCACCTGAAGCGACAATGCGGTCAGCATGATCCGCCACCTTAGCAGCAATATCAGGCGCCATCTTGACGAAACCGGGCCATTCGCAAACCATGTCATGTTCGCGGGTCAGTGTCTTACCAAAGTCCACGACTTGGCCGTCACGCAGACAAACTTTAACGAAGTCATCCGTGGATTGGAACTCGCGATCGAACACGAAACATGTAGCGTGCGAAGACCGTACCAGCCGATGAAGAATGTCCGGATGATAAAGGACATCAGCGTCCATGAAGACCACCGGGCTTCCAGACCGCAAAGCCGGGCCACCACAGGCCAGGGACAGGATCGGCCCTTCATGGTAACGGGGATTGAAAACAGATTTGACGAAACCGCCCGGTGCAATCCGCTGCGCTTCACCAAGCAGGTCGTCACTCCGGTGCCCAACCACCAAAAAAAGTTCCTCGACATCGCAAGCCCTGAGAATTTCGATATGACGTTGGAGCAGGCTTTCGCCCCCAAAAGACAGCAAGGCCTTCGGCGGATTTTCGTTCTCGTCACCGTACAGGCGTCGCGCCAAACCGGCCGCCAACATGAGCGCTATCATGGTCGCTCCGCTTCACCGTCATGAACTATAGGGCCAATTTTTAGTTGAGCCCCACGGCTGGGGCAAGACCATCACCTTAGATAGCCGTTGTCACTAAACCACGTCACCGCGTCATTTAGCGCCTCATCCGCGGGTCGGTGGGTATACCCCAGTTCCCGCTCCGCCTTGGCCGAATTAAAGAACATTTTCTTGCGGGCCATCCGGACGCCTTCGACGGTCACGAACGGCTCATCCTCGCCCATCATTCGAGTCCACGCCTCGGCCAAATAGGCAATGGGCATGATTGCGGCATGGGGAATCTTGATGGACGGCGGTCGACGTCTGGTTTGACGTGCCACGATGGATAGGATGTCCACGAGCGGCATATCTTCGCCTCCCAGGATGTAGCGCTCACCGACGGAACCATTGTCAAAGGCTAGCAGGTGACCTGCCGCCACGTCGTCCACGTGAACAACGTTCAGGCCCGTGTCCACATACGCGGGCATTTTGCCGCTAGCGGCCTCTACGATCATCCGACCCGTTGGCGTCGGCTTCACATCACGCGGACCGATGGGCGTCGACGGGTTGACGATGACCACGGGCGCACCCTTTTCTACAATCAACTGCCGCACCGCCTCTTCGGCTCGGAACTTGGACTGTTTATAGGGGCCGATCATATCGGCATAGGTCACCGGGGTCTCCTCGTCCGCGGCCTTGCCAGGCACGTTTCCGAGGACGGCAACGCTGCTGGTATAGACAATGCGTTCCACACCAGCCGACACGGCCGCATCGACGATGGCCCAAGCCCCATCCACGTTGGCGCGAAACATGGGTTTGGGATTTCGAACCCACAATCGATAGTCGGCAGCCACATGGAACACGCCGTCACATCCTTCGACAGCGTCGCGAAGGGTTTCTGGCTTTAATAGATCGCCCTCCACCACCTCGACATCCAGGTCGCGAATGTTGGTTTGGTCGCTTTCGGCCCGCGACAGAACACGGACGGCTTCCCCCCGCGCCAACAATTGACGCGCAACCGCCGATCCCACAAACCCCGTTGCGCCGGTTACCAGATACATGTTGCTTCGGAACTGGCCTTTCTCGATAAATTCTTTTAGAAATCAGCAAATTGGGTTTCACCTTTAACGGTTTCATGCCTATTTTCAATGGTGAGCATGATTTCCGCCATTGAGGTCGAAACATTGCCGCCCCGACGTCAACTTGAAGCGGAGAAATTCATGGGCAAGCAGTTGAACGTGTTGCTAGCGAGCCCCCGGGGGTTCTGCGCCGGTGTGGAACGCGCGATCGAGATCGTGGAGCGCGCGCTAGACCTTTATGGACCGCCCGTCTATGTCCGCCACGAAATCGTCCACAATAAGCATGTCGTCGAATCGCTTCGCGAGAAGGGCGCGATCTTTGTGGATGAAGTGGATGACATACCCGAAGGCGCACATGCGATCTTTAGCGCCCACGGTGTCTCCGCGACTGTCGTTGACGCCGCCGCCTACAGGGGACTGGAAATCATTGACGCAACATGCCCCCTCGTCTCCAAGGTACACAAGGAAGGACAAAACCATGTGGGCAAAGGCCGCCAGGTCATTCTGATTGGCCACGCGGGCCATCCCGAGGTCGAGGGCACCCAGGGCCAGATTCCTGGCGGCGTCCTTTTGGTTACCCATCCCAACGAAGTGGCGAAGCTCCGCGTCGATGATCCGGATCAACTGGCATATGTGACCCAGACCACGTTGAGCGTCGACGATACGCGAGATGTCATCACGGCGCTCCGGAAACGGTTTCCCAATATCGTCGGGCCCGACGTGAAAGATATCTGCTACGCCACCCAAAACCGCCAGGATGCCGTTCGGGAATTGGCGCCAAAGGTTGAATTGTTGTTGGTTGTCGGCGCGGACTACAGCTCCAACTCCAACCGCCTTCGCGATTTGGGCGCCGCCATGGGTATTGAAAGCCACCTGATCGCCTCCGCCGATGACATGAAACCCGTTTGGCTTGACGGGGTCGAAACCGTGGGCATTACGGCCGGAGCATCCGCGCCTGAGGAACTGGTCCAAGGCGTCATCGCACGTCTTGGCGATTTTGGCGAGGTCAACGTGAATGCCCTTTCAGAGGTCGAGGAAAACATCACCTTTAAATTGCCACGCGAGCTGTTAGATTCACCAACCTCGCCCACCGTAGCATAGGGAACACCACCATGGCCGTCCCCCCCATTCAACAGTGGCGCGTAGGCACCTACATCCTTAAGCAAAAACTGCTCGGAATCGATAAATATCCGCTAGTCCTGATGTTGGAGCCATTGTTCCGCTGCAATTTGGCCTGCCCTGGCTGCGGTAAGATCGATTATGAGGACAACGTTCTGAATAAGCGGTTGAGCGTCGAAGAATGTCTGGAAGCCGTTGATGAATGCGGCGCACCAGTCGTTTCCATCCCCGGTGGCGAACCGCTTATCCATAAAGATATTGTTCCAATAGTCGAAGGGATCATCGCGCGCAAAAAATTCGTCTATCTTTGCACCAACGGCCTGCTCCTTGAGAAGCGCATTGAAAAGTTCACGCCGTCACCGTACCTGACCTTTTCCGTCCATCTTGACGGCCTGAAGGAGCACCATGATCGTGCGGTGGACCAGGCTGGCACCTTCGATATCGCCGTCCGGGCCATCCGCAAGGCCAAGGATATGGGGTTCCGGGTCAACGTGGCATGCACGCTGTTCGACCAGTTGGATGCGGATGAAGCTGCCGCATTCTTTGACTTCTGCACAAACGACCTACAAGTCGAGGGCATCACCATCTCGCCGGGTTATGCCTACGAGCGCGCACCCAATCAGGAACATTTCCTAAGCCGTCGCAAGACCAAGCAGTTATTCCGAGATATTTTTGTTAAACCGGACGCGAAAAACTGGCGTTTTAGCCAGTCGACGCTGTTCCTAGATTTTTTGGCGGGCAATCAAAGCTACAAGTGCACGCCCTGGGGAAATCCGGCGCGCAACATCTTTGGGTGGCAACGGCCGTGTTACCTACTAGGCGAAGGTTACGCAGATAGCTTCAAATCCCTGATGGAAGACACTAACTGGGACGATTACGGCACGGGAAACTATGAAAAGTGCGCCGATTGCATGGTCCATTGCGGGTACGAGGCAACCGCTGTGTCCGACACGGTTGCCCACCCCTTGAAAGCACTCGGCGTCTTCCTGCGCGGCGTCAAGACGGATGGTGACATGGCTCCCGAAATTCCACTAAATAATCAGCGACCTGCGGAGTTCATTTTTGAGGGGCTGGTTAAGACCATGACCCAGAAAAGCGAAGAAGAAGAGGCCCTCCTAAAAGCGAAGCCCAGGTCCCAATCGGAGAGCAACGCCGCGTAGGCTTGCGAAAGCGCTTTTCGAATCCCGGTTCAGGCCAACCAGATTTGTCCACGACCTAGGCCGCCGGACGGCCTGCCATAGCAGAACCCCCATGCGTACGTCGCCCTTCAGCGTCAAACATTGAAGCACCCACGAAGGTACAAATCGGTCATGCGGGTCTGAAATGGCCCGAATGACGACAAACGGAATGCCATGGCGGGCTGCTACCCGGGCGACGGCATGACTTTCCATGTCACAGGCGACAGCCGCTGAATGCCGATGGAGCTCCTGTTTGCCGTCGGGAGTCGAAATCATTCGGTCTGTGCCGGCCAACGTACCGAAAATGACCTCACAGGCACCTGAAATCGATGCACATATCTGATCCCGCCATGTCGCGTCGGTGGGATAGCGCCGATCCCCATCAACAACAGCCTCCGCCAAAACAACGGCAC
Organism: Rhodospirillaceae bacterium UBA3470; assembly: GCA_002378125.1. Taxonomy (GTDB): domain Bacteria; phylum Pseudomonadota; class Alphaproteobacteria; order Rhodospirillales; family Casp-alpha2; genus UBA3470. Next base: position 6,775 of record DFRF01000009.1, read on the forward strand.
CCGCCGGTGCGGTCATCGCCAAACCGCCAGCTACCCCAAAGCTCAATAGGCCGCGCGCCCCAGCGCCAATTAAGGCTTCCGCACCGTTTGCAGCTCGCTCCGGACCGATGCCCGCGAACGTTTCAAAAACTCGCTGCGCGCGGGGAATCGCATCAAAGCAAGCGGATTCGCGAGGCAGGCCGCTGACCACGCCAATCTTCATGACTTAGATCCCGTGCGCAGGGTACTTGGAATTACTTTTTTGCAGGTTCCGATAGCGCGCCAAAGTCCAAAGTGGGAAAAACGCGCTGTAACCGTGATAACGGAGATAGAAGACGCGAGGGAAGCCAACGGCATTGAAATATTTTTCTCGCCACTTGCCAGCCTCACGGGGGGCCTTCAGAAGGAACTCAATACCGCTTTTTACTGCAACACTGTCGATCTCACCCGCCGCCATGAGGGCTAAGACAGCCCAGGACGTTTGTGACGGCGTCGACGTCTTCACTTCATCACGACGGTGCTGCCAATAGCTGGCGCAGTCCTCACCCCAGCCGCCGTCTGGCTGCTGACGACCCTTCAGCCAATCGACAGCTCTACGGATATAGGGGGCCTGCATGTCTTCGCCGATGGCGTTGAACGCACACAACACGGACCATGTTCCGTAAACATAGTTGTTACCCCAACGGCCAAACCAGGACCCATCTTCTTCCTGTTCCCGTTTCAGATAGTCGATGGCCCGGCGAACCACCGAGTACTCGCGACCGTAACCGCATTGCGCCAGCATACCGAGGCACCGCGCGCTCACGTCCGCCGTCGGCGGGTCTAACAAGGCGCCATGATCGGCAAAGGGAATGTGTTGGAGGATGTCGTGGTCGTTGTCCACATCAAAGGCGCCCCAGCCGCCGTTGGCGCTCTGCATGCCGATGATCCATTCAACGCCGCGTTCGATGGCCTTGCGATATTTTTGCGGATTAGTACGATGCAGTGCCATGACGACGACGGCCGTATCATCCACATCCGGATAATGATCGTTCCAGTACTGGAAGGCCCAACCGCCGGGGCGAAGGTTTGGTGCATTGTTAACCCAGTCACCTCTTACGTCTAAGATTTGGCGGTCCACCAGCCAATCAGCGGTCTTTTCGAGAATCGGATCGCCTTCTTCCACGCCAGCCTCCAATACCGCGTGCGCCGCCAGGCCGGTATCCCAAACGGGCGATAGGCATGGTTGGCAGTATCCCCAGTCGTCATGGAACACCAACAACTTATCGATGGATTTACGGGCAATCTGATAGTCCGGGTGGTCCTTACCATATCCCAGAGCGTGGTAGGCCATCACCGTGTTCGCCATCGCCGGGAAAATGGCGCCCAGGCCATCTTCACTGTTCAAGCGCTCTTTCATGAAGACCAGAGCCTTCTCGATAGCCCGCTTCGTCAGCCAAGTGGGAACCAGCGATTCAAACGGCCGGATCAAACGGTCAACCAACAGGAACGCATCTCCCAACCAGTGGCCCGTGGGATTCACCATATAGTCAGTGTTCTGCTCGGCAGGGGTGACGAACAACTCATCGATATTGACGCGGCGCGGATTGACCCCGACCGGCTTCAACGCAGCCAGGATGAACAGCGGGATCATGACGGTCCGCGACCAATACGACACCTTGTCCATATGGAACAAAGCCCATCTCGGCAAAAGTAACGCTTCGATCCGCATGACCGGTACCGCGCGCCAGGGGATCTGGTCGAATAGTGCGAGCGAAATCCGAGTGAAGACGTTTGCCTTCGCAGCACCGCCTTCCGCCAAAATTGCCTTGCGTGCCCGGGTCATGTGCGGCGCGTCGGGGTCGTCACCGACCATCTTCAAAGCAAAATAGGCCTTCACAGAGGCGCTCATATTGAAGTCGCCGTCGTGATAGAGTGGCCACCCTCCGTGCTTCTCTTGGATACTTCGGAGGTAGTTAGCGAGCTTCAACTCGACCTCGTCATCGATGGTCCCGAGAAAATGGTTTATAAAGATATATTCGGCCGGAATAGTCGCATCGGCTTCAAGCTCGAACGCCCAATGGCCATCCTCGGCCTGTTGGTTGCTGAGCCACTTGTTTGCTTCTTCAATGGCCCCGTCGATCTCGCGTGCATCGGACGTTTGTGACTGCTCCGATGGCCGAAATCTGCCATTTAGCATTTCCATATTAACGTCGCTCTTCTGATACAAATTGCTACATTTTAGTTTTTCTCGACGACACTTTCCATAACCTTAACGTCCATCGCTTTGTGTCAAAAAAATAATATTATTTCAAGTACTTCCACTCATCTTATTCACTTGATCTAAGGCAGCAGACGCGGCGGCAACACCAGACCGAATACTGCCCTCGATCGTCGCCGGAAGGCCCGTGGCAGTCCAGTCGCCCGCAAGGTAGAGATTCCGCCACCGAGTACGACGGTCCGGCCGCCGACGCAGTTGGTCAGGGGTCTGCAGAAATGTGGCGCGCTTCTCTTTAACGATGCGAAACGGCGGCACTGCGACACCCACCAGACCATAGGCGGCTTGAATGTCCGCCCAGAACCGCACCGCGATTGTCTCCGATGGCAGGTCCACCAACGACGCGGCGGCGCTGGCGGTGACTGAAACTAAGTCGTCGCGGGAAAATAGCCATTCAGCAGTTCCCCCAACCACCCCGAGAAGCGAAGGCGCATCAAAGGCCTGTTTAAGCCTGAAGTGTCCATTGACGATTGGCGAAAAAGCATTTGGGCCAACGATGCCGTCAAACATATCTTCGGCTATGGCGGCGGGAACCGCACTGATCACGCAATCATTGTCGGAAAGGTCGACCCGGTCCTGCACAAACTCTAACGCCGACACTGTATCTTTAATCTTTTGGATACCTCTGAGGCGATGATTGAACCGCACCTGACCACCCATTGCCGTCACGAAATCAACCGCAGGCGAGATTAATGAGCGACTCAATCCGTTCGGAAAGAACACGGGACGACACGCGACCTCTCCCTTAGCGAGGGTCTCTACGACCACCCGGCGCATTGTGGCGGCACCGGCCGCTGCCGGGTCCGTATTGGTCACCGCAACAATAACCGGGGCCCAGAACCGTCGCCATAGAACACCGCTGGTCGGCATCACATCCTTGATGGCATGGGTGTCCATGGCCCACATCATCCGCCAGCTTTGAAGATAATCTTTGAGCGAGGTGCCTGGGATGCGACGCAGAGAGGACAACGCAAACCAAGGGATATGCCCCTTGCCTGGTCGTATGGACCACCGCATTCCGTCGGCAAGATCAACGAACGGAATATGCGCCGGCGAGGGAACATGAATGGTATCTTCGGCCCCAATCAGACGCAGAAAATCTAACGTGGCGTGGTTTCCGTTGAGGACGAGATGGTTGCCATTGTCAATATCGCAATCCAATTCGCGGTCGAAATAGGACCGGCAACGTCCGCCGGCGTGACCAGCGGCTTCATGGACGGTAACAAGAATGCCTTTGTGAGCCAATTGTACGGCAGCTGACAATCCTGACAGACCAGCACCAATGATGTGCGCCCGGCCACTCAAAACATACCGTATCGGAACATCACCCAAAGTCTGACCATGGGTGACAGGCTCACGCGCCGCCGCGGCGGCGTCCAACCCGTCTGTATGAGCACTTCCAGAATTCGTCTATAGACCTCAAGCATCATCGCCGCAGGGCGCACATCCTGCCTTTCACAGGTATCGATAATCGCCAAGGCCTCACGAAAGCGCTGAGCCGCGCCGTTGGCCAGTTCCAAGCACACATCGTGTAGGCGAGGGTTGCCGATGACTGCACCTAGGTCTTCGATGCTCGCAATGCCGTGCTTCGAAAGGACGTCAGCGGGGAGATAGAGCCTATCACGTTCGGCGTCTTCATCTACATCGCGAAGGATATTCGTCAACTGCAAGGCCTGGCCCTGGGCGAATGCAAGTCGGTCACCCGTGTCCACGTCAAGCCCGAACACTCGTGTCGACAGCCGGCCAACCGCCGATGCCACCCGATCACAATAGAGCATCAATTCATCCAGGTCCTTGATCCGCACACGATCGCCGGTGTCCATCTCCATGCCAGCAATGACGGCCTCGAAATCTTCCTGACGCAGATGAAATCTCTCGACAGCCGGCAACAGCGCATGTCCGACGATGGTCTGGGTGTCGCCGGCAAACAAACGGCCGATCTCGTCCCGCCATTGGTCGAGTTTTTCGCGTTTCTCAGCCTCGGCGCCGGGACCGCCTATGTCATCGGCAATGTCGTCGACTTCCCGGCAAAATGCATAGATCGCATACATGGCCTCGCGCTTTGCCGGCGACAAACGCCGCATCGCCCAATAGAAAGATGTGCCGGACGCTTTGACGATGTTCTCGACGTGAACTTCCGGTCGTGCAGAGACGGTCACGGCCGACGCATGAATGACCATTTGTTCTGTCATGGCGCTAATGGATACACGACAGGACGGACAACGTCATCCACCATAGTGCCGTCCCTTCCAGCTACCACCTTTACCCTGCCAATGACGCAGGGCCGACGAAATGGTCATCATGGTGTACAATGAAGCAGCGACAGGTAGCAACGCGGCACGCCACATTGGTCCGTCGTAAAGCTTCAGCGTAGGCCAATAGGAGACAGCCATGACCGCCCAGGATACGCTGCCGATAATGGCAATGTTGTAATGCCCGTGCGCAAGGCC
>DFRF01000134.1:0-24967 GCA_002378125.1 Rhodospirillaceae bacterium UBA3470
AACCCTCAATTTGACCTTCGGGCCATCTGGCCCGGAACCGCGCTGGCCGCCGCCCGGCGGCATCCGGCGCCTGCCGCGGGCGTTTGTCATGTCGGATCGGGAACGCATGCCGGACCCGGTCGCCATGTTGGATACTTTGCCGTATGACGTCGCTATGATTTTTCGCCATTACAAAGATCCCTATCGGGTGGCGCGCGCCCAAGAAGTGGTCAGCCGGGCCCATCAAATGGGTATCCAGGTTCTGGTAGCGGGTGATCCGAGGTTAGCCCGACGTGTCGGCGCCGACGGCGTACACCTGCCTGGCCACCTGCTCCGTCGTCGTGTCATTACCGGTCTTGCGGCGATACGGCCCGACTGGCTCATTACGGCAGCCGTTCATGACCAACGCGAGTTGATCAGGGCCACAGGCGCACATGTCGATGCGGTAATGGTCTCACCGGTCTTCTCCACAACCACGCGCGTTCAGCGCCAAGCCCTGGGTGTGATTGGCCTCAGGCGGATGACCGCCTCCGCAACGATACCCGTTTTCGCCCTCGGCGGGCTCAATACCAGTGTGTTACCGCGGCTCAGGCGATGCGGCGCCGCCGGGTTCGCGGGGATTGGAGAGTTCCTCCGCCGGCATTGACACAATGCTTACGCAAGTGCATGTGAACTTGGCGAATCCGTGGAATCCGATATAGTACACGTTAATTGGATTCTCAGCTTCCCAACTTATGGCGGGATTTAGCTATGTCATTGTTTCGGTTATCGTTTCTAGCGCCGTTTTTGATTGGCGTTATCGCGTTGGCGGGATGCGAGAGCTTTGAGGCCAGCGATTCGACAGCCGCTGAGGACGGCTTTGGTCCTGAGTACAGCGACCAACGGAAAACCGTTTTTGGCGAGGGCGGTCTTTCTCTTTTTGGCGATGAAGAGACGAGTGACGACGGCGGCGTCAACGTTTTTCTCTGGCGCGCGTCACTCGATACGGTGTCGTTCATGCCAGTGAATTCCGCCGACGTGTTTGGAGGCGTGATCCTCACCGACTGGCACTCATCCGCGGAGGCGCCAAATGAACGCTTCAAGATAAACGTCTACATCCTTGGTCGGGAGCTACGTGCCGACGGTTTGCGCGTTACTGTGTTCCGTCAGATCTTTACGCGTAACGGTCAATGGGCAGACGCGGCTTTGCCGGCGGGAACGAAAACGAAAATTGAAGATTCCATTCTCACGCGCGCCCGGCAATTGCGGAACACAGCAATCCTCCAGAAGAAACAATAGGCATGTAGCCTAAATCTGGAGGACCGAAGAGGCCAACGACCTTCCAACGAACTCCGAACCTACACAACAAGTCACGATGATCGACAAATATGGCACGCTATAACCATAAAATAACGGAAGCTAAATGGCAGAAGGTATGGGAAGACCGCGGCTGCTTTCAGGTCCATGAGGACCCAGAACGGCCGAAATACTACGTCCTTGAGATGTTTCCCTATCCGTCCGGCCGTATCCATATGGGGCACGTCAGGAACTATACCCTTGGCGATGTTGTCGCTCGCTACAAGAAAGCGCGCGGGTTCAACGTTCTACACCCCATGGGCTGGGATGCGTTTGGCCTACCGGCGGAAAACGCCGCCATCGAGAACAAGGTCCATCCCGGCAAGTGGACCCGCGAAAACATTGCCGAAATGCGACGGCAATTGAAATCCATGGGCCTGTCCTATGATTGGACGCGCGAATTCGCCACTTGTGAACCCGAATACTACCGTCATGAACAGAAGATGTTTTTAGATTTCTTAGAAGCCGGGTTGGCCTATCGAAAGGAGTCCCTGGTGAATTGGGATCCGGTAGAAAAAACGGTCCTCGCCAACGAACAGGTTGTCGACGGCAAAGGTTGGCGGTCCGGGGCCGTGGTCGAGAAACGCAAATTAGCCCAGTGGAACCTTAAAATTACGGCCTTTGCTGAAGAGCTTCGGGGCGATCTTCAGGAATTGGAGCGCTGGCCGGACAAGGTCAGGATCATGCAGGAAAACTGGATTGGGCGGTCCGAGGGTGCCTATGTCTGGTTCCCAATCAGTGGGCGCGATCAGGGCCTACAGGTCTATACGACGCGGCCCGATACCCTGTTCGGTGCCAGTTTCTGCGCTGTTTCCGCCAACCACCCCATCGCCTTGGACTTGGCTGGATCCAGCTCGGAGCTAGCCACGTTCATCGCCGAATGCAATCGCATGGGCACTAGCGAAGCCGCCATCGAGACCGCGGAGAAACTGGGTTTCGATACCGGCCTGAAGGCTCGCCATCCCTTGGTTGAGGATTGTCAGCTGCCTATCTACGTCGCCAATTTTGTGCTCATGGAGTATGGCACGGGTGCCATCTTCGGTTGTCCCGGGCATGATCAGCGCGATTTAGATTTTGCCCGCAAATACGGCTTGAATGTAGTGCCTGTGGTAGCGCCGCAGAGCGCAGAACCCGGCGCATTTGAAATCGCCGACGAAGCCTATGTCGGCGATGGGACGATGGTTAATTCCGACTTCCTGGACGGTCTTGGCGTGGACGAAGCCAAGTCGGCGGTGATCAAACGCCTTGAGGCGCTCGGTGCCGGCGAGAGGGCGGTAAACTATCGCCTTCGCGATTGGGGCGTGTCGCGCCAGCGCTATTGGGGTTGCCCCATTCCAGTGATCCATTGCGATGTTTGCGGCGTCGTGCCCGTGCCTGCCGAAGATTTGCCGGTGGTTCTGCCCGAAGACGTGAATTTGGATGAACCCGGGAACCCTCTGGCGCGCCACGCCATCTGGAAGCATGTGGATTGTCCTGCCTGCGGTAAGCCGGCGGAACGTGAAACAGATACCTTCGATACATTTTTTGAATCGTCATGGTATTTCGCGCGCTTCGCATCGCCCCAAGTTGACGACATTGGGTTCACCAAGTCGGCCGCCGATTACTGGCTTCCGGTGGACCAATACATTGGTGGCATTGAGCACGCTGTGCTGCATCTACTGTATTCCCGGTTTTTCACCCGCGCCCTTCGCAAATGCGGATACCTAGATATTGACGAACCGTTCGCCGGCTTGTTGACCCAAGGCATGGTCTGTCATGCTACGTATCGGGACGATGATGGCAATTGGCTGCTCCCGGACACCGTTGTGACCAACGATCAGGATGCGCTGGTCCATCACCAGTCTGGCGTTGGTGTCACCCGTGGCCGTTCGGAGAAGATGAGCAAATCCAAAAAGAACGTCGTCGACCCAGAACACATTATTAAGGCCTACGGGGCTGACACGGCGCGTTTGTTCATGCTCTCAGACAGTCCGCCAGATCGCGATCTGGATTGGACGGATTCCGGCGTCGAGGGGGCATGGCGGTATCTCAACCGGCTGTGGCGTTTGGTTGAGGGCTTGGATACCGGTGCCGCTGAGGCGTTGGATTTGGACGCCTTGAATTTAGCAACCCTGGACGTTCTTCGTCTAGCGCACAAGACCATTGGTTCCGTCTCCGCCGACCTGGATCGGTTCCACTTCAACAAGGCGGTTGCGCGCCTGCGCGAGCTGACGAATGGTATTGACGGCTTGGAGCGCGCGGCACCCGGCGCCGCGCCCGTGCGCCGAGAGGCGGTGGGCATTCTGGTGCAATTGTTAGCGCCGATATTGCCGCACCTAGCCGAAGAAATGTGGGCCACCATGGGGCACGAAACGCTCCTGGCCGAGACCCCATGGCCTGAAGCTAACCCCGTTCTTATCCGAGATGATACAGTTACCGTTGCGGTTCAGGTCAACGGCAAACTGCGGGGCACGTTGGAATTGTCTAAGGACTGCGCCAACGCCGACGCAGAGGCCGCCGCCCTCGCCTTAGATGCGGTGACTGCCGCGATGGATGGCAAAGCTGCGCGAAAGATCATTATCGTCCCCAATCGGATTGTGAACATTGTCACGTAAATTTACGATCGTCATCCTGGCCTGCTGGATCACGGCAGGTTGCGGATTCCACCCCCTTTTTGGCGCCCGCAAGCACAACCCTGTCGTCAACGAATTTGCCTACGTTCACGTGGCGCCTATCAAAGACCGTATTGGACAACAACTGCGCAACGAACTGCTGCATCAGCTGCACGCTTCCGCCCCGCAAAATCGTGCCAAGTACAAGTTGGTTTCGACCTTGCGCGAGGGCACGCAGACCCTAGCCGTGCGGAAGAGCGCCTTCGCCACCCGCGCCAATCTGACGGTGACGGCAAACTTCCATTTGATCGCCGAAGGCAACGACACGCCGGTTCTATCGGCGACAGAGAAGACGACCGTCAGTTACAACATTCTTAGTTCGGAATTTGCCACATTAACCGCCCGGAACAACGCTCAAGAGCGGGCAATCAAATCACTGGGCAAGAGCATCGTGGTTCGCCTTGCTGTCTTTTTCAATCGCCAATAACAACCGTAGGGGCGCCGGTGAAAGCTAATCCGGAGCAGATCGTCAACCGCCTGACCAATGGAGCGAAGGGATTTTCGGCGGCCCTACTGTTCGGCCCAGATCAGGGACTGCTCTCGGAAACCGTTGCTCGCAGCATCGCGGCCATCGCCGGCGAACCAGCCGACCCCTTTCTTATCGCCGAAGTCACCCCGGCCCAATTGAAGGGAGATGAGGCGTTGCTTTCCGACGAACTGAGCGCGCTGCCTATGGTGGGCACTCGCAAGATCATCGTCATCCGCCGAGCCACGGACGCCATTGTCAAGATTGTTGAAGCCGCCCTGGCAATCCCAGATGCGCCAAACTTTCTCTTGATCGAAGCCGGCGAGCTGCCGCCCCGCTCCAAACTACGCAAGGCATTCGAAGACGCCAAAAACGCGATCGCAGCCGGTTGCTATGCCGACGGCCGCCAGAACCTGGAACAGATTGTACGTCATATAATGGATTTACGGGGGGTCAGTATCGGGCCGGAAGCGGTCCAAGAGCTGTTGTCCCGGCTCGGTAACGACCGAATGATCAGCCGCGGCGTGATCGAGAAACTCGCCCTGTACGCGGGGGAGCGAGGAGAAATCGGGGTCGACGAAGTAATCGCCGTTGTTGGCAACAATGCCGCGTTGTCCATTGATAATGTGATCTTCGATACTGCGGATGGCGACACCTGCGCCGCCGATCAGGCCTTAGCCCGCGCGCTCGCCGATGGCGTGGCCCCGGTACAAATTCTTCGCGCCCTGCAAACACATTTCCAGCGACTGCACATGGTCGCCGGAGAATTGCAGCAGGGAACGTCATTTGATGCCGCAATAGGCAGACTTCGGCCGCCTATTTTCTTCAAGGTGAAGTCGCGATTTCAACGTCAATGCCATCAGTGGACGGTGGACCAGTTGACCGCGGCGATGTCGTTGTTGTTGGAGGCCGAGCGCCAATGTAAACAAACCGGTGCGCCCATGGCCGCGATCTGTCAGCGCAGCGTTCTGCGTTTAGTCGCAGCAGCCCGCAAGGGCGTCGGGCGACGGGCCTAGCTGAGCCGTGCGATCAGACCATCCAACTCATCAAGAGAAGAATAGGAGAACCGGATTTCGCCGCCGGCGCCTTTGGCATAGATTTCAGTTTTCAGGCCAAGGACATCCGTCAATTCTCGCTCAAGGGACAATGTATCCGCATCTTTCGGCGCGACGGTCGCCGTTTTCGGCGGCTTCGTTTCTCCCTTGCGGCGGACCAATGCTTCCGTGGCGCGCACGTTCAAACCATTCTTGACCACCGTTGCCGCAAGATCGGCCGGGTTTTTCGCACCGAGAAGCGCCCGGCCATGACCGGCGGACAGCCGGCCATCGGCCAGCATGGCCTTGACCCCATCGGGCAAGTTCAACAACCGCACCATGTTGGCCACGTGACTTCGGCTCTTGCCAATGGACTGCGCCATAGCATCCTGGGTGTGATCAAACTCTGCCATGAGACGTTGGTAGGCTGCCGCTTCCTCAAGAGCTGAGAGGTCTTCGCGTTGCAAGTTCTCAATCAGGGCGATCTCCAGCGCTTCCTGATCGGTGAGATTACGGACAACCACTGGCACATGATGAACGGAAGCCATCTGAGCGGCACGCCAGCGGCGCTCGCCGCAAATGATTTCATACACATCACTATCGGGTTTCGGGCGAACAACTAATGGCTGCAAAATGCCCTTTTCTCTAATTGATTGCGCGAGCTCGGCAATCTGCACGTCCGCGAAGTTACGGCGCGGCTGAAATGGACAGGGAGTCAGTTGAGTAATCGCTACCGTACGGTCGGTCTTTGATGAACTGAGATCGGCAATCTCTTTCGCGCCGTCACCCAGCAGCGCAGACAAGCCGCGACCCAGTTGTTTGCGTTTTTTGTCCATCAACTCACCCCCATGCGGCGTTCACGATGAATAATCTCACCGGCCAGCGCCAAATACGCCTGCGCGCCTGCGCTGTTCATGTCATAAATGAGGACGGGCAGGCCGTGGGACGGCGCCTCTGATACCCGAACGTTGCGCGGAATAATCGTGTTGTAGACCTTGTCGCCGAAAAAAGCGCGCACGTCTTGGGCAACCATATCGGAGAGGTTGTTACGCTTGTCATGCATAGTCAACACGATTCCTTGTATTTCGAGGCTGGGGTTGAAGGCCCTACGCACGCTTTCAATGGTGCTCATCAGCTGGCTCACGCCTTCAAGGGCATAAAACTCGCATTGCAGTGGCACCAGAACCGCCTGCGCCGCCGTCAATGCGTTCACCGTCAAAAGATCCAGGGAAGGTGGACAATCAATGAGGACATAGTCGTAAGCGCCCAGCCCCTGTGTCAAGGCCTCGCGCAAATGGTACTCGCGGCTCTCAGCCGCGACGAGCTCAAGCGCTGCGCCGTAGAGGTCCAATCCGGACGGCGCGATATCCAAATCGGGAATATCGGTTGGTTGGGTCGCGTCCAAGAGGCCCGCCGCCCCAATCAGCACGTGGTAGGTGTTGATGTCCCGATTGTCGCGGCCAATGCCCAGTCCGGTGCTAGCATTGCCTTGGGGGTCCAGATCAATTAGAAGCACCTTCTGATTGATCGCGGCAAGCGCCGTGCTTAGGTTAATCGTAGTTGTGGTCTTGCCGACACCGCCCTTCTGATTGGCGACGGCAAGAACCCGCGTCCCCTGGCCGCGGGGCAAGAATTCGGTCATCTCGGTCAATTTGGGTTGAGGCCTTCCAGCTTGAGAATCACTCCGGAGGTGTCCGTGCAACTCGGAATCTTTGCCAACGTCAGTGTCCAATCTTTTTCCGCCGCCGTCAATTCATCGCGCCAATTGGCGCCCTTCAACAGAAGCGCGATGCCGTCGGCGCGCAACCGGCCGAAAACCCACGGCAACAGGCGGGGCAGGGGCGCGCAGGCCCGCGCCGTTACCACATCGGCCACGGGCACCTCTGCCGCCTCGACGCGGGCGTTTATAATCGTCGCGCCGGCACCGCAAACCCGGCTGGCCTCTCGGAGAAACGCTGCCTTGCGGGCATCGCTCTCGATCAAGGTGACCGCCGGGCCACCCTGGTGTGCGGTCATAATTGCCAACACCAAACCGGGAAAGCCGCCACCGCTGCCGATATCGGTGAGGGTCTGCGTGTCCGGCGGCAGGTGCGCAAAGAGTTGTGCAGAATCCAGAAAATGTCGATGCCAAAGCGTTTCGAGGGTTTGAGGCCCAACCAGATTTATACGGACCTGCCAGCGGATTAGCAGGTCCGCATAGGCATCTAACGCGGCCAGCGCATCCGGAGTCACTACGGCGGCCTGAACGAAGGTATCTCGATTCTGCTGCGCAACGGACATGGCGGGTGGGCCCTATGGCGATTTATTCGGCTGGGAATTAATAATCCTCAAATGTTTCACGTGAAACATGCCCATAATCAGGCGCTTGGGCGCCTCGCATCCTTAGCCTGTCGACGCACATGGCCCAACAATGCCGTCACAGCGGCCGGCGTCACTCCGGATATCCGCGCAGCGGCACCAATAGTCGCCGGCCGGGCCGCCGTTAGCTTCGCATGCACCTCGTTCGACAGCCCCGAAATGTCATCAAAATCCAGATCATCCGGGATGATCAGCGCAGCGTCGCGCCGAAAAGCCCTTATATCGGCCTCCTGGCGCTCCATGTGGCACTGGTAGAGCGCCTCGATTTCCAGTTGGGTCCGGATAGGCGTAGGCGTGTCCGCCAATTCCGGCCACAATTGGGTCAGACGAGCAAAATCTATCTCCGGGTACCCCAGCACCTCGAAGGCACTGCGCCGCGCGCCATCCTGGTTGATATTCAGGCCACAGTCTTTCAGTGCACTCGACGTCATGGCCAGCGCATCCAATTGCGCCCGGCTCGACTCAAGTGCTGTCATTTTCGCTTGGAATGCGGCAGAACGCGGCGTGCCAATGAGACCGGCAGCCGCGCCGCGGGGGGTCAGGCGCTGATCCGCATTGTCAGGCCGCAGGCGCAGCCGGTATTCGGCCCGCGAGGTGAACATGCGGTAAGGCTCCTGGGCACCTAGCGTCACCAGATCGTCGATCATCACCCCCATGTAGGCCTCGGCCCGATCAAGGATTATTGGCGCTCCGCCGCCGACCGCCTGCGCCGCGTTAGCGCCAGCTACAAGGCCTTGGGCCCCGGCTTCCTCATATCCGGTAGTGCCATTGATTTGGCCCGCCAAATAGAGCCCGGCGACACGCTGCGATTCCAATGTGGGCTTTAATTCGCGTGGATCAACGAAGTCGTATTCGATGGCATACCCCGGCTGCAGCATGTGCGCGCCCTCGAGGCCCGGGATGGTTTTCAGAATCTCCAGCTGAACGTCCTTTGGCAGCGAGGTGGAAATGCCATTGGGATAAACCGTGGGGTCGTCCAGGCCCTCGGGCTCGAGAAAAATTTGGTGGCGCTCACGCCCCTCGAAACGCACGACCTTGTCTTCCACTGACGGACAATACCGCGGGCCAACCCCCTCAATCTGACCGGAATACATAGCCGATTTATTGAGATTTTTGCGAATCAAGTCGTGGGTCGCCGGGGTCGTTCCGGTGATGTAACAAGCGAGCTGTGGCACGGTGATCCGATCGGTCATGTAGGAGAAGGGGGTCGGCGGATCATCGGCCAGCTGCGCCTCCAGACCGGCCCAGTCAATGGTCCGGCCATCAAGGCGCGGCGGCGTGCCGGTCTTCAGCCGCCCGAGGCGAAACCCCAGTCGCTTGAAGGTGTCGGCCAGCCCGATCGCGGGCGCCTCGCCGACGCGGCCCGCTGGTATCTGCACATCCCCGACATGGATGAGGCCGCGCAGAAACGTGCCCGTCGTTACCACGACCGCACCACAGGTCAGCGTCCGGCCCGCCGCAGTCCGCACACAAGTGACGCGCCCGGCGGGGCTCAACCGCAAATCCTCCACCGGTTCCGCTAAAATAGTCAGGTTCTGTTGCGCTCGAAGCAGGCCCTGAACAGCCTCTCGGTACAGCTTTCGGTCGGCCTGAGCCCGGGGGCCCCGAACCGCCGGCCCCTTTGACCGATTCAGCATCCGGAACTGAATCCCAGCCTGGTCGATAGCCCGGCCCATAACCCCGTCCAAGGCATCAATCTCCCGCACCAGTTGGCCCTTGCCCAGCCCGCCAATGGCCGGGTTGCAGGACATTTCACCAATGGTCTCAATTCGGTGTGTCAACAACACCGTCCGAGCGCCCGCGCGAGCCGAGGCTGAGGCGGCTTCACATCCGGCGTGGCCCCCCCCAATGACGACAACATCCCACGTTTTCGATGTTGTGCCTTGTGGATAATCCTGTTGATTCATGGCCGAAATGTAGGGGCCAATCGGGGCGAAGTCAACGAAACGGGCCCATCGGTCGGCTTGTGGATGTTTCACGTGAAACAACGTCCACAGGTCATTTGCCAATGCAGAAATCTCGAAATATAACGTCCAGTAGATCTTCGACATCGACCCGGCCTGTGATGCGCGCCAGGGCCCGAACTGCAACCCGCAAATCTTCGCCGGCGATCTCCGGGTGGACCAGTCGGTCGGTCCGCGCCTCGAACGCCGCCAGCGCGTCGGCACAAGCGCTTAAGGCTTCCCGGTGGCGTGCTCGCGTAATCACCGGCATGGCGCCGGATTGAAGGCTAGTCGCCGCTGTCGCGCCAATGGCGCCCAGAAGCTCGCCCATCCCGGCACCAGTCTTCACAGAGACGCCATATACTGGGACGCCGCCCGGCCCGCCACCCAGGGAAGTGGCCCGAAGGTCTACCTTGTTCACGGCGATCAGGCAGTTTCCCGTTAACAGCTCGGAAAAGGCTGGCCACGCCGCCGGCCAAGCCGTTGCTTCGAAGACCACCAGTCGCAAGTCGGCCTCCCCCGCCCGTTGCCGCGCCCGGCGCATTCCCTCACACTCAATGGCCTCGTCGCTGTCGCGCAAGCCCGCCGTATCTGCTGCAATAACCGGGTAACCACATAAGTCCAAATGCACCTCCAGAACATCCCGGGTCGTGCCCGCCGTATCCGCGACAATGGCCACATCTCGCGCCGCCAGAGCGTTCAGCAGGCTCGATTTCCCCGCATTGGGCGGTCCAATGATCGCTAAGCGCAGTCCATCACGCAACCGCTCGCCGGCTCCGCCATCCACAAAATGGATGGCCATTTCCTCGCGCAGCGCCGAGACCGCTGATTGCGTCGCGCGCTCCAGATCCTTCGGTAATTCCTCATCAGAAAAGTCCAGGGCCGCCTCCCAATGGGCAAGTGCGGTCACCAGTCGTTCGCGCCAATCATCACACAGTCGCGCCAGTGCGCCGCCGCCCTGGCGGAGGGCCTGCCGGCGCTGGGCTTTAGTTTCCGCATCAATCAGGTCACCAATGGCCTCGGCGCCAGTCAGATCCATTCGGCCGTTCTCAAAGGCCCGTCGAGTGAACTCGCCGGGCTCAGCCATCCTAAGCCCTGTTTGGCGCCCCAGGGCCCCAATAACGCCGTCGATAACCGCCAAGCCGCCGTGCACGTGAAACTCCACCACGTCCTCACCTGTAAAGCTTTGGGGCCCGCGAAAGCCCAAACACAAGCCGTCATCCAGCACCTCACCGCTTTCGGGGTCAGTAACGGCACAGCGCACTGCCCGGCGATCCAGCGGCGGCCGACCGATCATCGCCCCTGCACTCGCCCACGCCGCGGGTCCCGAGAGCCGGATCACAGCGATCCCGGCCCGCCCACGGCCGCTGGACAGGGCATAAATGGTCTCTGCCATCATGGTCTATCCGCCCTCAAATCGATCCCACGCCCACCAAGACTGAGGGCTCGACAGACGAATCTGTCCTTGGTGTTATTGCGGCCGCTTCGATGTTGCATCGTTCTCCCGCGGTCCGGCCAACTTCGCCGCTCGCCAAAATAATTCAGGCCGACATTACTCCGCAGAACTTCAGTCGACATTAATACTGATTTTCATGAATATGTATCCTTTTCGCGACAGCTGGGCCCGCTGGCCAGTCGAGAAATGGTGGTTGTTTTCCCGCGTGTAAATTCCAAAATAAGCGACACCGGCGAGGGACGCAATCCAGCCCATGTCATAGTCGCCGCCCACGAGACATAACGGCCTCGCTGACGAAACCAGCCCCTTCCGGCTTCAACACGAAGATGACCCGTCCACTGGTGCAATTATGGCGACGCCACCTTTCGGGCGCCAAAGGGTGGGGACAGACCGATACTCTTGTTGGTTTGGTGCACGGCCTGCCACTTGTGCCGCGTTATGGCCCGCGAAAGTTTCGAGGTCGGCGGCACCGTCACGATCATAAAAGAGTTATTTGTCAACATCACGATCGACCGCGAAGAGCGGCCCAACGTAGGTTCCATATAACGATCCGCCCTCGGCATGATGGGGAAAATTGGCGACTGGCCGCTGACCATATTCCTCACCACGAATGGGGAGCCCTATTAGGGGGCACCTACTTTCCAACTACCGCATGCCGTGGTCGGCCCGGGTCCCATGATGTGCTGGCGCCTGCGGGACAAGCCGCATCCCCGCCATCCGACCCTGACACCGGGCCATGGGCGGCGGGCACAAGCTGACGGGCATATCCGGTGGTGTCGGATAAAAATAGGAGGCCTTCCTCCTGAAACTCGAAGGGACCATATTCCTCTGAAACAAAACTGTTTCCACATTCATAAATCGAAAACTAGTTGCTCTGAGCAGCAGCGCTTCGCAAACTATCTCTCATCTACACAGGAAACATCCGATTGATCAAATTAAGGAGGACACCATGACCAAGGCCATTCGCATTCACGAATACGGCGATGCCGACAACATGACGTGGGAAGACGTCGACGTGGGCGCACCAGGAGAGGACGAGGTTCGCGTCAAACACACTGCCGTTGGCTTAAATTTCATTGATATTTATCAACGCACGGGCCTTTACGACATCGGCGCATTGCCGGCAACGTTGGGCATGGAGGGAGCCGGCGTCATCGAAGAGGTCGGCGCCAGTGTTGATGGTTTTGCCGCCGGCGACAGGGTGGCCTATGCCATGGGCCTCGGCGCATATTCGGAGTCGCGCCTGATGACCACGGACCGCCTAGTCAAGTTGCCCGACGGTATCAGCGACGACACCGCCGCGGCGATGATGCTACAGGGCATGACCGCCCAATACTTGTTGAAAAGTTCCTATGCCGTAAAGGCCGGCGACACGATTCTGATCATGGCGGCCGCCGGCGGGGTCGGACAAATCCTCAGCCAGTGGGCCAAAAGTCTGGGCGCCACCGTCATTGGTTGCGTCGGATCCGAAGCCAAGGCAGAATTAGCGAAGGCTGCCGGGTGCGACCATACCATTCTATACAATTCCGAAGACATTGCCGAACGCGTCCTCGACATCACCGACGGTGCGGGGGTTCCCGTGTCCTATGATTCCATCGGTCAGGCCACCGTACAGGCATCGCTTGACAGTCTGAAGCCGGCTGGGGTTTTCATTTCCTTCGGTAACGCCTCTGGACCGATCACCGATTTCAATCCGGGCGTCCTAGCCATGAAGGGATCGCTTTACATGCAGCGGCCGACCCTCGCGACGTATACGCGGAATCGTGAATTGCTGAATGCCGCCGCCGGCGACTTGTTCGACGTGGTCGCTTCCGGGGCCGTCAGCATCAACATTGGCCAGACCTATCCACTGGCCGAGACAGTTCAGGCACACAAGGATTTGGAGGGTCGCAACACCACTGGCTCATCAGTCCTCATCCCCTAAACGCTGTTAGGTTTGCGGTGCATTTTAGGATTGCACGGGGGAGCGCCTTATAGATCTCCGCGCGGCTTCGATTAGGTGTTCATGGAATCGAAGAAATCGTCATTGTTCTTTGAATGTTTGAGCTTATCCAATAGGAAATCCATGGCATCGGTAACGCCCATTGGCATTAGGATTCGGCGCAGTACCCACATTTTTGACAATGTGCCTTGGTCGACCAGAAGCTCTTCTTTGCGGGTCCCAGACTTGGTGATATCAATACTCGGCCAGGTACGTTTGTCAGAAAGCTTACGATCCAGAATTATCTCAGAGTTGCCGGTGCCTTTGAATTCTTCGAAGATCACCTCATCCATGCGCGAGCCCGTATCAATCAGCGCGGTAGCGATAATCGTCAGCGACCCGCCTTCTTCAATGTTTCTCGCAGCCCCAAAGAAACGCTTCGGGCGCTGTAGGGCGTTAGCGTCCACACCACCAGTCAAAACCTTACCACTAGATGGCACCACGGTATTGTAGGCGCGCGCCAATCGCGTAATCGAGTCCAATAAGATCACCACGTCGCGTTTATGCTCCACAAGGCGCTTGGCTTTCTGGATAACCATCTCCGTGACCTGGACGTGACGTACAGCGGGTTCGTCAAAGGTCGAGCTGATGACTTCGCCTTTCACTGATCGCGCCATGTCCGTTACTTCCTCGGGACGTTCGTCGATCAGCAGCACGATCAAGTAACATTCTGGATGGTTCTCCGAAATAGATTGCGCGATATTCTGCAGCATGACCGTTTTCCCGGTCCGGGGCGGCGCCACGATCAGTGCGCGCTGTCCCTTACCCACCGGCGTGATGAGATCGAGGACGCGGCTGGTTGGGTCTTTGTGTTCCGGATTACCAATTTCCATATCAAGGCGCTCATCGGGATAGAGCGGCGTCAGGTTGTCGAAGTTGATCCGATGCTTAACTTCCTCTGGATCGGCAAAGTTAACCAGGTTCACCTTCAACAGAGCAAAATACCGCTCACCATCCTTCGGCGCGCGGATTTGACCCTCCACTGTATCCCCGGTCCGGAGGCCAAAGCGGCGAATCTGGCTAGGCGAAACGTAGATGTCATCAGGCCCGGCCAAGTAGTTGGCTTCCGGGTTCCGAAGAAAACCAAACCCATCCTGCAGCACCTCGAGGACACCATCACCGAAGATTGCCTGATCATCATCCGCGAGGTGTTTGAGGATAGCGAACATCATGTCCTGTTTGCGCAGCGTGCTCGCATTCTCTACGCCTAATTCCTCGGCAAATGACAACAGTTCGGTTGGGGTTTTGGATTTCAGGTCTTTCAAATTCATGTTCAGGTTCCGGATCGGTCGGGTAAGGAGGGGGCGTGGGGGATTTACGGAAAGCTGCGGTTCAACCCTTGCGGATCGGCACCGGGCGCAGGGCCCGAGGAAGATTTGGTCTTTCCATAGATTTCGGTGATTGCCGGAACTAATGAAGTTGATCCCGACGAAGAGCAGTCACCATTACCGAAAGGCCCAACCGTGTCAATTGGAACTTTCATGATAGAACAAAGGCTTCAGAGGGGCTGTACAACAGCCATGATGATGATCACAACCATCAGGATGGTGGGCGCCTCGTTGGCAATCCGATAGAATTTCTGCGACCGCGTGTTTCGGTCAGCCTCAAAAGCCTTGCGCCATTTAGCCATCTCGCCGTGCGCAATTGACATGAACACTACGCAGACCAGCTTAATGATCATCCAGGGCTGCGACCACAGCACATCGCCGCTGGCCGCCAGCATAGTCAACCCAAAAACCCATGACGAAATCATCGCCGGATTGATGATCAGGCGAAGCAGTCGCCGTTCCATTACCTTCAGAGTTTCCGATAATTCCGACCCCGTTTCTGCGTCGCAATGATAAACAAACAATCGGGGCAAGTAGAGCATGCCAGCCATCCAGGCCATCACGCTGATCATGTGCAGCGCTTTTACCCACAGATACGCCTCGCCTGATAACTCGATCATCACGCCGCCTCAGCCGCTAATCGCGAACATGGACACTTGCCGAAACTGGCCGGACACAGGCGTGCGCCATCGGCACCACCGAAAGGATTCGGGCCCCCGTCCTCGCGGACCCGATTAACCATTTCCGCCAGGCCGCCGATGAAGGCGGGATGGGTGCCAACAGCCGGCACGCGCACATAAGCAGACAAACCCAGGTCCTCCGCCAACTCTCGATACTCAATATCCAATTCCACGAGAGTCTCCGAGTGCTCGGAAACAAAGGCAATGGGAACGATAATTACGCCTATTCCATCCTTGGCGGCCCGAGCCAATTCGTCCTCCGTAGAAGGCCCGATCCATTCCAGAGGCCCGACGCGGCTTTGATAGCAGACTATCCAGTCGTCATGGCCACCCATCGCGGACACCACGGCAGCAGCTGTTTGCTCCACCTGCCATTGATACGGATCGCCGCCATCGACCACCTTGCGCGGCAGCCCATGGGCGGAAAACAAGATTCGCGCCCCGTCCGGCACATCAACCACTGCCTGGCCAACCAAATCCGCTTGCGCCGCCACCCAGCCCTTGTCCGTCGCGTAACAGCACGCCGCGCGGGTAGGCGCCGACAGGCCCACCTTTGTCGCGGCTCGGCGCCAATCCTTTAACGATGATCCGACGGTCGTGGTTGAGAACTGTGGATATAGCGGCAGCAAAACGATTTCGTCCGGCGCATACGCTTGGACCGCAGCGGCAACAGCATCCGCCATGGGATGCCAGTAGCGCATACAGACGAAAACCTTAACCGTATCGTCACCACCAGAGAGCTCTTCGGCCAAAGCATTGGACTGCGCCTGGGTTAACTCCAGGAGCGGCGATTTGCCCCCCAAGTGACCATAAATCTTCTGCGCGGTCGGTGCCCGACGACGCGAGATCAGGCGCGCCAGAACCCAGCGGAGTGGCTGTGGGATCCCAATGATGGCCGGATCATGGAACAGATTAAACAAAAATGGCTGCACGGCCTCAGGTGAGTCCGGACCACCGAGATTGAGTAACACTACCGCCAACCTAGCCATACCGTGCCGCCCGACTAAACCACACCGCGGATAATGTCAACAACGCGTCCCACATGGTCCGGGGGTGTCGACGGCAAAATACCATGACCAAGATTAAAAACAAAAGGTCCGTTACCAAGCGCCGACAGAATTGCTCGGACCTCATTTTCCATGACTATTCCACCACTGAGCAGAAGATGGTTATCTAGATTTCCCTGCACCGTACACAAGGGAAGAAGTTCCGTCGCCGCCCAATCTAACGGCACCGTTGCATCGATACTTACACCCTGCACCCCCGTGTCTCGAACAAAATCACGGTAGAGAATGCCGGCGTTACGCGGAAAACCAATGATTGGCACATCCGGATATACTGCATGCACCGCTTCGACAATACGGCGATTCGGCTCAATAACCCATTTTCGGAACTGGCTTTCTGGCAGTAGTCCGGCCCAGCTGTCGAACAACTGCAGTGCTTCTGCACCATGGTAAACCTGTTCAATAAGATAAGCCGAAGTTGCCGTGCACAAAACATCCATAAGGACCGCAAATTCATTTGGGCGCTCCGCTGCCCACTGGCGAATCTTAGTGCCCTCCGTACCGCTACGGCCTTCAATCATATAGAGTGCCACGGTGAACGGCGCTCCGGCAAAACCGATCAACGCCGTGTGTTCGTCCAATCCAGAGGAAATTTCACGGAGGGTTTCCATCACAGGTGCCAACCGCCCCTTCACCATCGACACATCAAGCTTGGCAATGTCCTGAGCCGTCTCCAACGCATCCAAGACGGGACCTTCACCTTGCTTGAACGCGACGTGCTGACCAAGCCCATGGGGGATCACCAATATATCCGAAAATAAGATAGCCGCATCGAACGCATAGCGACGCAGCGGTTGGCGCGTCGCTTCTGCCGCCAACGCCGGCGTAAAACAGAAATCTAGAAAATTCTCCGCCGTAGACCGAATCTCGCGATACTCCGGCAGATATCGACCGGCTTGACGCATGAACCAGCATGGAGGTGGGGTAATAGTCTCGCCGCGAAGGGCACGCAGGAAAGGTTTCACGTTCGACATAGGGGCTCCGCCGGTATTATCCCCTATTCTCTAAATAAATATATATATAAAGAAAAGTTAGTTGTAGTTGTAGTACGTCAATTAGAGGGGATTATTTATCGTGTCCAGATTATCAACAATTCAATCCATAGTATGGTTCATCTGAGGAAAACATAGGAATAATATGTGACTAATCAAGATGTAGTATTACAATACAATGATATTCCTCGCATATTTGTTCACATTGTCTGAAATGGCTTTCTACTGAAAATATGATTATCAGTATGGTGAGGGTTGTTCATTATCAAACTTCCGGATAGATATCCACCGGGGTAAAATAATGAAAGTAAAATACGAGCTTTGGGCATTAAATTCAGACAAAACGCAGACAGTCGAAATATCCGCATTTCATCTGCCGTTCGCCCACAGGTCAATGTGAATAATTTATGACATGCATTCCCATACATCTCGTATCTGATTCAACTGGCGAAACCGTGACGTTAGTGGGCCGTGCGTGTCTGGTGCAATTCGATCATGTGGAACCAGAGGAACATCTTTGGTCATTGGTTCGAACCGAAGATAAGGTTCAGGAGATTCTCGCTGTCTTGGAAGAGGAAGGTGGTGTTGTGATCTATACGATGGTGGACCAGAAGATCCGGCGTCTATTGGAAGAGGGCTGCGCAACCCTGCAAATTCCATGTATCCCGGTGCTTGACCCAATAATTAGCGCGCTTGGTCAATATCTTGGTACTAAAGGCCATGCGCGACCTGGTTCACAGCACGTAATGAACGCGGAATACTTTAGCCGTATTGAGGCTATGCAGTTCGCATTGATCCACGATGACGGACAATCTACTTGGGATTTAGATGAAGCGGATGTGGTGCTTTTAGGTGTCTCCCGCACGTCTAAAACACCAACCTGCATCTACCTAGCTAACCGTGGGGTAAAAACCGCTAATGTTCCCATTGTGCCTGGATGCCCTATTCCCAAGGAGGTTTTCGAAATCGATAAACCTTTGATCGTTGGGTTGACAAAGGATCCGAAACGCCTGGTAGAAATTCGCCGCCAACGATTACGCCTCTTGGATCAGGATGAAAACACGGACTATGTAAACCTGGAAATGGTGTCCCAGGAAATTAATGAGGCCCGAAGGCTGTTTTCGAAACATGAATGGCCGGTTATCAACGTTAGTCGAAAATCCATCGAGGAAACGGCGGCGACAATTTTTCAATTGTATCAAGATCGTTTGGATACCACTCTCTGAGGGATGGGCGGTTCGTTGATCCTTGCGTCCAGTAGTGCTGTACGCCGTCGACTTCTTGAGGGTGCGCGTGTGCCCTTTCAAGCGCTGGCTTCGCATGTGGATGAGGCGACGATCAAAGCTGATTGCAAAGCACAAAAGTTGAGCCTGGCGGAAACGGCCATGGTCTTGGCCCGGGCCAAGGCCAATGATGTTGGCAAAGATCACCCCGATGATCTTGTATTGGGTGCCGATCAGGCTTTGACCTGTGGAAAGAAGTGGTTCGATAAGCCGGCGGGGCGGGACGAAGTGCGAGCCCACCTAATGCAATTGCAGGGGCGTGCCCACGAGCTAGTCAATGCGTCAGTCGTTGTGCAGGGCGGCACAATTGTTTGGGAGCACCAAAACGCGATCACCATGGTCATGCGGCCGCTTAGTGAAGTTTTCATCGAGGCCTATATCAACGAGGTGGGAGATTCCGCCAGCGAATCCGTGGGCGGCTATCAATTGGAAGGAATGGGCGCGCAACTTTTTGATCGCACGGATGGGGACTTCTTCTCGATTCTGGGTCTTCCGCTTTTGCCCTTGCTGGCGTTCCTGCGCACCCGTGGAATTGTTGCCGTATGAACAGCGACGATAATGGAGGAATGCCGTGCTAATCATGGGGCTAACTGGATCGATTGGCATGGGCAAGACTACTGCCGCCCATGATTTCCAGCGTTTCGGTGTGCCGGTCCACGATGCCGATGCGGCGGTGCACGGACTTATGAGCGCTGGTGGCGCAGCGGTGTCGCCAGTGTCGGCGGCGTTTCCAGGGGTTGAAGCCGGGGGCGCCATAGATCGAAAGAAACTCGGTGCCAAGGTGTTTGGCAATGCGGATCAACTACAGTGCCTGGAGGGCATTCTCCATCCAATGGTGGCTGACCACAAACGCCGATTTATCAAAGGTGCGGCCCGCCGCCGCGTCTCGCTGATTGTCTTGGATGTGCCCCTGTTGTTTGAAACCGGCGGTGATGCCGCTTGTGATGCGGTGGTGACGGTCTCGGCCCCCGACTTCGTGCAGGCACGCCGAGTCTTGGCCCGACCGGGTATGGACCGCAATCTCCTGGATCAAATTTTAGCCAAGCAGATGCCCGATGCGGAAAAGCGCCGCCGCAGTGATTTTATTGTGCCAACCGGTCTTGGGCGACTTGAGAGTTTGCGGACAATTCGTAAAATCATAACCGAAGTTTCTGCATGGCCCGCTCGGCATTGGCCACCCTGGGTGGCTGGCCGACTGGCGAAATGAACACCGATTTCTAATTTCCTGGCAAACGGAAGGCAACAATAATGCGTGAGATTGTCCTGGACACAGAAACCACGGGCTTAAGTCCAAAATCTGGCCACAAGGTCGTTGAAATTGGTTGTGTGGAAATGGTCAACCAGGTGGCAACTGGTGAGACCTATCACGAATACATCAACCCCGAGCGAGACATGCCCGAGGAAGCTTTTTCCATTCATGGCTTGTCGGAGGATTTTCTTTCTAAAAAGCCGGTCTTCGCTGATATTGCGGATGCATTCCTGGACTTTGTCGGTGACGCCCGCCTCGTCATTCATAATGCCGAATTCGATATGAATTTCTTAAACTCGGAACTCAAGGCGCTGGGATTGGAGCCCTTGGCTATGGATCGGGCAACAGATACCGTGAGTTTGGCCAGACAGAAATTTCCTGGTCTGCCGGCCAGCCTGGACGCTCTGTGCAAGCGATTTCAGATCGATAACTCAAACCGTCAGCTTCACGGCGCTCTGCTAGACGCGCGCCTTTTAGCGGACGTCTATCTTGAACTTATCGGCGGGCGACAACACGGCTTATCCCTCGGCGGCCAGCACGTTGTCATGGAAACTGAGACTGCCGCTCCAAAGGCGGACCGGCCGTCACGGTTGTATGTTGCGAGTCCTGAAGAATTGGCAGCCCATGAGGCCTTTAAAGAGAAAATTTCCGATGCCATCTGGTCGCAATAGGGGCGGTGGCGGCACCGCGCCGTGCGATTCATCACGGATTAGCTGGGGCCCGTGCCCTCAGCCTTGTTATGTGCGGCGAGTTGTTGTTGGTACATTCCCGCAAAATCCAAGGGGCCGAGCATGAGTGGTGGAAAACCGCCGTCGCGCGACACATCAGCCAGAATGTTGCGGGCAAAGGGGAACAGAAGGCGCGGGCACTCAATCAACAGAACCGCGCCCTTGACCTCGTCCTCGACATTGACCGTGAACAGTCCACCGTATTCTAGCTCCAGCATAAATGCCGTTTCGGTGCCTACGGTGCAGGTTGCTTCTACCTTCAAGACTACTTCGAATATATTGTCCTCGAACTCCATGTAGTCGACGTTTACGCCAATCTTCACATCTGGGTCTTCCTGCTGCATCGCCGAGAAAATTCTTGGCGCCGTTGGCGCTTCGAAAGACAAATCTTTGGTGTACTGGGCATTGACGATTATGGGTGGGGTCGCCTCTTTGGGCTGGGTGCCTTCCTCGGCGGGAGAAAACTCATCGGCCATGGAAACTCTCCGTATCTGGGGGCGCTTTGGCTAACATGAATGGCCGCCGCCGACAACTCTGAAAGACACCGGCAGGTAGGCCTGGTGCCGCTTAACGTCGAGGGGGTAATTGCGGGTCTGATTCAGACGTCGGCGAGGGGTGATCGGTGATGTCGGCAAACTCGCCATTAATGGTTTCTCCGTCAGGATGGATGGTTGCGTCGCTCATTCCTGAAGTGTGAGTCTCAATGTGGCTGGTGAGGCTGGACATGACAAAATGGCGGATTACTGGAACCAGTAATATAAACCCAACGGAATCGGTAATAAAACCGGGCAGCAATAATAAAGTACCAGCGATCAACAAGCACAACCCATCGAAAACTTGGCGGGCTGGAAACCGCCCGGCACCCATTTCGTCTCGCACTCTTCGCAAGACTGCGACACCCTGGTGACGGATTAGGATAGAGCCGATGACAGCCGTCGCGAAGATGGCCCCAATGGCCGGCCAAAGGCCCCATTGGCTGCTGACCTCGACGAATATAGCGATCTCGGCGATGGGCACGGCAATAAATGCGGCAAGAAGCCATATCAGCATGCTTGTCCTTTAGGCTTGGGACGCTTATCTAAGGTGTAGGTTTATTGGCCGGCTCTGTCGAGGGGCATTTAGTGGTAAGATGAACCGCATGTGGACCCGCTTGTCGGAAACGGCTAACCTGACAGTGGCGGGGCTCGCGATTTCGTAACCTGAGGATCGATATCGGTCCCCGACAAAACGCCAAAGGAGCCGAGCGACGGCGATGGGCAACGGATTTCAATTCATCGACATCATTTTGTTCGCGATGATTGCGGCATTCCTTATTCTGCGCCTCCGAGGCGTACTGGGGCGTCGCGATGGCCATGAAGGTGGGTATCACGACCCGGTCAAGGCGGACCCGCGCGAAGAGCGAACCGACGACAGCGTTGTTCAGCTTCCTAGCCACAACCCCGACGTGTATGAACAGCCCGAACCAGTGGCTGCGGATTCGGGCCTCACCGAAGAGGCTCTAGCCGATGAGGTGCTGATGGAGGGCATCGCCGGTCTTCGCGCTGCGGATCCCGGCTTCAACGTGGAAGACTTTCTCGTTGGAGCCCGGGTTGCTTTTGAAATGATTCTTGGTGCCTATGCCTCCGGTGACCGCGGAACCTTGGAAAATCTTCTGGGCCCGGAGGTCTATGACAATTTTCGCTCAGCGATTGATGACCGCGAGGCCGCAGGCCACGAAATGGAAGAGACGCTGGTCGGTATCCGCGCGGCTGATATTGTCGAAGCCTACATGGATGGACCGCACGCCCACGTCACGGTCAAGTACCTTTCCGAACAGGTCCATGTGCTGCGCGACAGCGAGGGACATGTGATCGAAGGCAATCCCAACCAGGTAGCCGATGTGGTCGATTTCTGGACCTTTGCTCGAGATACCGGCTTGAGCGACCCCAACTGGCATTTGGTGGTGACACGCAGCCTTGATTGACACAGTGTCCAGGGCTTCGGTTATCCGCTTGCTTTTTGTTTTGGTCGGCGGTCTTGCGTTGGCCGCCTGTGGCAAACTTCCTGCAGCACTCAATATTCCGGGGACCAAAAAAGTATCTATGGCTCCACCCCACGGGTCTGTCAGGCCGGCGCAGGAGGGCTTTTCCCTTTTTCCGGTGGCTTTTAAGGATATTCCGGGCTGGAAGGCAGACCGACACAGTGACGTGCTGCCAGTTTTTCTGCGCAGTTGTTTGCGATTGCGAAAGCTATCGCCGGACGGGGCCATGGGCTCCCTGGCGGAGATGGGGCGGGTGTCCCAGTGGGTCAGCATTTGTGATGACGCGAATGTCATCCGGCCGGGCAACGAAACCGAAGCCCGGTATTTTTTTGAAACCCGGTTCGTGGCCTATCGGGTATCCCATAATCAAGGCAACACGGGTCTGATCACGGGTTATTATGAGCCGGACCTGCGCGGGTCGTGGACCGCGGATTCGCGGTATCGCTTTCCTCTGTACGCTTTACCGAAAGATCTTATTTCCTCAGACCTTGGCAGCTTTGATGACAAATGGAAGGGCGAGCGGATTGCGGGTCGAATGGATGACAGCCGTTACGTTCCCTATTATTCCCGAGCGGAAATCGAGCAAGGTGCCCTTCGTGGCCGGCAGCTGGAGATTATCTGGGTTGATAATGCGATTGATTCCTTCTTTCTCCATATTCAAGGGTCGGGACGAGTGACCTTGCCGGACGGCACACATGTGCGCATTGGGTACGCCGGTCGCAATGGGCGAAGGTATACGGCGGTAGGGCGAGAGTTGGTGGCTGCCGGCGTGATGCCGCTGGCAGATGTAACCATGCCCTCCATTCGCGCATGGATGGAGGAACATCCCGTGGCGGCACAGGCGCTGATGCGTAAAAATAAGTCGTTTGTTTTTTTTCGGGTCATAAAAGGCGAAGGCCCCATTGGCGCACAGGGGGTGGTATTGACGCCACGCCGAAGTATCGCAGTCGATAGAAAATATTGGCCGTTGGGCGCACCAGTTTGGATGGATACTACGGATCCGGGGACGCGCCCAGTCGCACCGTTGCGCCGACTGGGCGTTGCTCAGGACACAGGCAGCGCTATTAAAGGAGCGGTTCGGGCGGATTATTTTTGGGGCCACGGCAATGCAGCCGGCGTCAAGGCCGGCACGATGAAAGGTCGCGGCCAGCTGTATATGCTGTTGCCGCGCACCGCCGCGACTAATCCGCTGTCTTGAGGAGGCATAATGGAACGAGAGATCGGATCACAGGATGGCCCGCGTGTTGGAGTTTTCGCGACTTGTTTGGTAGACCTAATGCGCCCCGCCGTGGGCTTCGCGACCGTGCGTCTTTTGGAGAGGGCGGGTTGTCGGGTTGCGGTGCCAGCAGCACAGACTTGTTGTGGGCAACCGGCCTACAATTCAGGAGATAACGTATCGGCTATCGCGATCGCGTGTCAGGTGATCACTACGTTCGCGTCGTTCGATTATGTGGTGGTGCCGTCTGGATCTTGCGCCGGCACCTTGAAAAAACATTACCCTGAAATGTTTGCCAACGACCCAATATGGGAGCCGCGCGCCGAAGAATTATCAAAGAAGACCCACGAGCTAACAGAATTTCTCGTTGACGTCGTGAAGTTCAGAGACGTGAGCGCATATTGGTGCAATGCAGTGACCTATCATGACTCCTGCTCTGGACTCCGGGAGCTGGGCATAAAGAACCAACCTCGCATCCTGCTAGAGAGAGTTAGTGGATTAACTATATCAGAGGGCGCCGAGCCTGAATCCTGCTGCGGTTTTGGCGGCTTGTTTTGTGTAAAATATGGCGACATCTCCAACGAGATCGTTGGACGCAAAGTGGCGGACATCCATGAAACTGAGGCCGATAT
Source organism: Rhodospirillaceae bacterium UBA3470 (assembly GCA_002378125.1). Classification (GTDB taxonomy): domain Bacteria; phylum Pseudomonadota; class Alphaproteobacteria; order Rhodospirillales; family Casp-alpha2; genus UBA3470. The sequence continues at coordinate 24,396 of DFRF01000134.1, forward strand.
GGTATTGGGTGGGGATTTGGGTTGCCTCATGAATATTGCCGGCAAGCTGAAACGCCAAGGCAGTGCAGTTGAGGTCCGACATGTGGCGGAAATTCTGGCGGACATGCATGATCACGCGGCCATCGCCGAACCGGATACCCCGAGGGACGTCTGATGGACCCACAAATCCGGCAATTCAGGGGCAACGCCCGGGACGCTATAAATAATCGCAATTTACAGAGCGCCCTGGCCAAGTTGTCCAGCGGGTTTCCAGCGCGCCGCTCGCAGGCAGCCGCACGCCTTCCTGAATTTGAGGCGCTCCGCAATGAGGCGCGCGCCATCAAGGATCACGTCTTGGAACATCTGGACATCTATCTGGAGCGCTATGAGGCCGAGGTGATGGCGGCCGGTGGCCAGGTCCATTGGTGTGCTGATGCCGACGCGGCCCGAGCCAAGATCACGGAAATCTGCAAGGCCGCTGGTGCCAAGACGGTGACTAAAAGTAAATCTATGATTGGCGAAGAGATCGCCATCAATAGCCACCTTGAAGCTAAAGACATCACACCGGTAGAGACGGACCTTGGCGAATACAT
>DFRF01000134.1:25299-47964 GCA_002378125.1 Rhodospirillaceae bacterium UBA3470
ATTCAGCTCCGCGATGAGCCGCCCAGCCACATTATCGCGCCAGCCGTGCATCTTACTATGGATCAGGTCGCCGATACGTTCATGGCCCGTCACGAAGGCTTGGATTCCAAGCGTGCATTGGATGAGCCGCGCAAGCTTCTGGAAGAAGCCAGAGCTCAGTTGCGCGACAAGTTCATTGGTGCGGACGTGGGCCTCACTGGCGCCAATATGTTGATCGCTGAAACTGGCTCCAATGTCTTGGTCACCAATGAAGGGAACGCCGACCTCACCTATGCTCTGCCAAAAGTCCACATCGTCATTGCCAGTCTGGAGAAGATCGTTCCTACCCTGGAAGATGCGGCGACCATTCTGCGGGTTCTGGCGCGCTCGGCGACGGGCCAGGAAATGTCTGTATACACTACCTTTTGTACGGGTCCACGACGTGAGGCGGATACGGACGGTCCGGAAGAATATCATGTGGTTCTCTTGGACAACGGCCGCTCAAAGCTTATCGGGACGGAGTTTCAGGCGATGCTTCGTTGCATCCGATGCGGCGCTTGCCTTAATCATTGTCCGGTCTACCGGACAGTGGGCGGGCATGCCTACGGCTGGGTCTATTCCGGGCCTATGGGTGCTGTCCTGGTTCCGGGCCTGATCGGTCTGGAAGAAGCGTCGAACTTGCCCCACGCGTCGACGTTGTGTGGAAAGTGTGAAAGCGTTTGTCCTATGCGTATCCCGCTGCCGCGCATGTTGCGGTCCTGGCGCCAAAAGCATTTCGAAACCAAACGTTCTAGTGCCTTTGCGCGAGTTGCACTGCGCGCTTGGGCGGCCCTGGCACGCCGGCCTGGATTGTATCGGCTGGCTATGGGCCTCAGCATTGCCGGGCTCGGGGCCTGGGGCCGCCGGCGCGGCCGTTTCGCTTGGCTGCCCATGGCCGGTGGCTGGACCGACTGGCGAGACTTTCCGGCGCCAAACGGTGATACCTTCATCGCACAATGGCATCAGGGCGCGCGCGCCGACGCTAGCGGCGCGTGGCTGCGGAGACAGGGCCCATGAGTGGCGATCGTGCGGCTATTCTCGGCGCCCTGAAGCGGGCCCTCGACCATCCAGATCGCCACATGGGCGCGCCGGCTGCGCGTATCGCGGCGCACAAGGTTAACTTGATCCCTACCCGTGGAGTTGGCGATCGGGAAACTCAGATTTCTCGGTTCACTGAAGAAGCGGAGACCGTGTCGGCCACGGTTGCCCGGATTTCATCAGAGACGGATCTTCCTATCGAGATCGCCCGCTATTTAAGCAGCCAGAACCTGCCCGCAGAAATCCGAATCGCGCCGGCGCTTAGCGACATTCCCTGGGATCGCCAGCCCACATTGACGGTGAAAGATGGCCCGGTCTTGAAAACCGACTCTGTCGGAGTAAACCGAGCCTTCGCAGGGGTTGCCGAAACCGGCACCTTGGTGTTCCGGTCCGGTCCGGAGAGCCCAACTACCTTGAATTTTCTGCCGTTGACGCATATCGCCGTCCTTTCAACAAAAGATTTGCATGGTGACTATGAGGCGATTTGGACAAAGCTGCGTGCCGTTCAAGAACACGAGCCCACCCCTATGCCCCGGACCGTCAATATGGTCACCGGTCCTTCCGCGACGGGAGATATCGAGCAAACTATGCAACACGGCGCCCACGGCCCTCAAAACGTGCACATTGTATTGATCGATGACGAAAACGAAGTCGGGTAAGAATAAAAGCAGTTTGAAGCGCCAATCTGGCCCCCTGAGACCGGAAGACCGGGCGCTTTGGGCTCACGTGACGCACAATGTGACCCCCCTTATGGGAAAGCAAGCAACCCCCCCTGACCTTACCGACCGAAGAGAAAACGAAGATCAATCGCAATTTATTAAGCCGCGTACGCAGCGCTTAGCTGAGCCCCCTAAGACCACGACGCCACACTTATCATATTCACACGGCCAGGCGCCGAGTTTAGAGAAGCGCACACAAATGCGCTTAAGAAGAGGCCAAGTGACCATCGAAGCACGCCTTGACCTTCATGGCATGACCCAATCGCAGGCCCATGACCGAGTGTATCGTTTTCTGGAGGCTGCCCGCAACAACGGCCTCCGGACGGTCCTGGTAATCACTGGGAAGGGACTGCGCCGAGATGGTCAAATGGGTGTCTTGCGGAGTGCCGTGCCGCGATGGCTGAACGAACCGCCGTTGCGGGATTGGATAAAGGCATTTGATTATGCCGCTCCCCGTGACGGTGGCGAAGGCGCACTGTATATTCTTTTGCGGAGGCGCAAATGACTCCATTCGGCATGAAGGTTCGGGAACTCCGCAAAACCCACAAGATTACCCTCAAGAAGATGGCCGAAGACTTGGGTGCTTCGTCGGCTTACTTTTCCGCACTGGAACATGGTCATCGGGGCCAGCCTGGCTCCGGCCTCGTGCAACAAATTTGTGGCTACTTCGACCTGATTTGGGACGATGCCGAAGAATTGCGGCGCCTAGCGCGACTGTCCCGTCCGCGCGTTGTTGTCGACACCTCGGGCCTGTCGCCCAAGGCGACCGAACTGGCCAACACCCTGGCGGCGACCATCCAGGACCTGGATGACGAAACGGTTGATTGGGTTTTGGCCGAGATCCGCGGGCGTCATGCACCGTTAAGGGGGCCCACACATTAACTCTAGCTCCGCCTCTGCTTCAGTCGGTTTTGTAGATCTATAGATCGCCGAAAAGACCTACTATTTTTCTCATGTTGGTGATGCCTGAATGCTCAAAAGATCCTAAGCATCACGTGAATTTATAACATTAACACTCTGAAAAAACGCCAGATACTCATTTATTAAAAACTTTAGAGAATGAACTTACGCACGTCTGCGTTCTTGGCGAGTTCTGCGACGTTTTCAGCAACTGTTTTGGCGGTGATGGTTATTGCTTTGCCGTCCAGTTCTGACGCATCGAAACTGATCTCCTCCATCAGTTTTTCTATTACTGTATGCAGGCGTCTGGCCCCAATGTTTTCGACGCCTTGATTAATCTCTGCGGATAAGTCGGCAATGGCCTCGATGGCGTCATCGGTGAAGGTGAGACCCACGCCCTCCACGTCCATTAACGCCTTGTATTGCTTGATCAGGCTCGATTCTGGCTCGGTCAGAATCCGAACGAAATCTTCCCGCGTCAGCGCTCGGAGCTCCACTCGGATCGGCAAGCGGCCTTGCAATTCGGGCAACATGTCTGCTGGCTTTGCCACATGGAACGCGCCGGAGGCGATGAATAGAATGTGGTCGGTTTTCACTGGGCCGTGCTTGGTTGAGACGGTCGTGCCCTCGATCAACGGAAGAAGGTCACGCTGCACCCCCTCGCGACTTACGTCGGCGCCCACACGTTCAGAACGCGCGGTAATTTTGTCGATTTCATCAAGGAAAACAATTCCATTGTCTTCAACAACCTTAACTGCTTCCTTCACAATTTGCTCCTGATCCAGGAGCTTGTCGCTTTCATCATTGATGAGAGTGTCGTGTGAGTCCGAGACCGTCATTTTGCGCTTTTTCGTCTGTTGACCAAGAGCCTTTCCAAACACATCGTTGAGGTTCAGCATTCCCATCTGTGCACCCGGCATGCCGGGAATGTCAAAAGTCGGAAGGCCACCGCCCCCAGTATCGCAGACGTCAATCTCCACCTCGCGATCATCCAGCTCACCATCGCGCAGCATGCGACGGAACTTGTCGCGGGTTTCCGCGCTCGCGTTCTCCCCAACAAGGGCGTCCAGAACCCGCTCCTCGGCCATGATCTCGGCGCGGGCCCGCACGTCCTTTCGCAGGCGTTCTCGGGTCATGTGAATGGCGCTCTCCACCAGGTCGCGTATAATCTGCTCCACGTCGCGGCCAACGTAACCCACTTCCGTGAACTTTGTTGCTTCCACCTTGATGAACGGCGCTTGGGCCAGTTTGGCCAAGCGGCGGGAAATCTCGGTTTTGCCGACCCCCGTGGGGCCGATCATCAGTATGTTTTTCGGCAACACCTCTTCGCGCATGGCGTCGTCCAATTGCTGGCGTCGCCAGCGATTGCGGAGTGCAATGGCCACTGAGCGTTTGGCGTCTTGCTGACCAATAATGTAGCGGTCTAGCTCGGAGACAATCTCCCGCGGCGTAAAACTGGTTTCGGTCATAGCTTCTCAACAATCAACTGGGTATTGGTGTAAACGCAGATATCGGCGGCGATCTGCATGGCTTTGCGGGCAATGGCTTCGGTGTCTATGTCGTCCTGGTCTACCAGGGCGCGCGCCGCCGCCAGGGCATAATTCCCGCCCGAGCCAATGCCGATCACACCGTCATCGGGCTCAAGGACATCGCCGTTTCCGGTCAAAACCAAGGACACGTCCTTGTCAGCAACGGCCATCATAGCTTCTAGGCGCCGCAGATAGCGATCGGTGCGCCAATCTTTGGCCATCTCCACGCAGGCCCGGGTTAGTTGTCCGGGATACTGCTCTAACTTGCCCTCTAGGCGTTCGAACAGGGTGAAAGCGTCGGCCGTGGCGCCGGCGAAGCCGCCGATCACGGCGCCATCGCCCAGTCGCCGCACTTTGCGGGCCGAGCCCTTAATAACCGTGTCGCCAAGGCTAACCTGGCCGTCGCCGGCGATGACGACTTGGTTGCCTTTGCGAATGGAAAGAATGGTCGTACCGTGCCAGACCGGAGTGCCGTCGCTCATGGTTGTCTCGTTTCCTCGAATTTGCGGAAAGGGCGGGAAGGTGGTGAATGCCCACAGGCGTGATCGACTATACATATGGATTTCGGTTTGTGAAGCGTCCCTGTCAAGCGCTAACGCCCGCCTGTTACAGGCGCCGCCGTTCTCTGGGCTGGCGGCGTCCGGGCCGACCTGCTAAAAGGTCGCCAGAGCGGCCTCATTGGGTGGGCCGTCAAAAAGGATCTCGTTATGCGGACCGCCAAAGTCGCGCGCAAGACCAATGAAACGGAAATCGCCGTTACACTTGATCTAGACGGCACCGGTATCTACGAAGTCGCCACGGGTATCGGGTTCCTGGACCACATGTTGGAACAGTTGTCTCGCCACAGCCTTATGGACCTCACGGTCAACGCCAAGGGTGATCTGCACATTGATTTTCACCACACTACAGAAGACACTGGCATTGCAATCGGCGAGGCGGTTAGCCAGGCGCTCGGCGACCGTCGCGGCATTACGCGATATGCCGAGGCCACCATTCCTATGGATGAAACCCTGACCCGAGCCACCATGGACATCTCCAACCGCCCCTATCTGATCTGGAGGGTCAATTTTTCGAAATCAAAATTGGGTGACATGGATACGGAATTGTTCAAGGAGTGGTTTCAGGCTTTCGCACAAGCCGCCGGCATCACGTTGCACATAGAAAACCTATATGGTGAAAACAACCATCATATTATCGAATCCTGTTATAAGGCCTTGGCGCGGGCCTTGCGTAACGCAATTACCATCGACCCCCGCAAGGCGGAGGACGTGCCTTCGACGAAGGGGACATTGGGCGGCTCGCTTTAGCTGCCCCGGCACACGCGCGGTGTGCTGAATGCTCTTGGATGCTAACCATGAGAACCTACAGCGTACATATCCGCCGCCACGGCCTTGACTTCGATCGCGACGTTGTTGTGGTCAAGGAGGGGTTTAGTTGGCCGGCATGCTTGTTCAACATCTTTTGGGCATTGTGGCACCGCCATTGGCTGGCGGCTATCGCCTTGTTCATGATCCCATTGGGCATTGCAATTATCACCAATGTCATTGGTCTCGCGCCGGCGGGTCAAACCGCTCTAAGTATGGGTTGGTCGGTAATCGTTGGCATGCTTGCTAACGACGTGCGTCGCTACTATCTGGACCGCGATGGCTTTGTCGAAGATGGAATCACCGCTGGCAAGAGCCCGGATGACGCACTTTACGACTATCTCCAGGACACGGCGACGCCCCCTACAAATACCTCGGGATACATGCTATGAGCGTTTGTATCGTCGACTACGGATCGGGAAACCTGCGATCTGCCGCGAAGGCCTTCGAACGAGCTGTTGCGGAAGCCGGTTTGTCCATGACCATCACCGTCACCGCAGACCCCGATCAGGTGGCTGCGGCAGATCGTGTCGTCCTGCCGGGCGTAGGTGCTTTTGCAGATTGCAAGCGCGGTTTGACGGCCGTAGATGGAATGTCTGACGCTGTTCACCGCGCAGTCCGCGAGGGCGGCCGACCGTTCCTCGGAATTTGTGTTGGTATGCAGCTCATGGCGGCCCGCGGCCTAGAGCACGGTGTCACCGATGGCTTTGCTTGGCTGGAAGGTGAAGTTGATGCCATAAAACCTATAGATACCACTTTCAAAATACCCCATATGGGTTGGAACGAACTCACGTTTGCAGAAACCCGACATCCCGTTCTTAAGGGCCTCGATGAAGGCACTCACGCCTATTTTGTCCACTCCTTCCACATGGTGTGTACGGATTCTGCCGATATCCTCGCGTCCACCGACTATGGTGGGCCGGTGACCGCTGCGGTTGGCCGGGACAACCTGTTCGGCACCCAATTTCACCCAGAGAAAAGCCAGGCTACAGGCTTAGAATTAATCAAAAATTTCCTCAGTTGGGCCCCGTGAACGCCCACCCCGAGACATTGTCATGATCTTTTTCCCTGCTATTGATCTGAAGGACGGTCACTGCGTTCGCCTTCTCCGGGGCGAGATGGATGCCGCGACGGTTTTCAATGATAATCCCGCCAGCCAGGCTGCTACGTTCGAATTGGAAGGTTGCAAATGGCTGCATCTTGTCGATCTAAACGGTGCTTTCGAGGGTCGTCCAGTCAACGGTAGTGCGGTTGACGCTATTCTCCAGGCGATTTCCATCCCGGTGGAGCTGGGCGGGGGCATCCGCGACCGCGAGACCATCGCGATGTGGTTGGACAAGGGTGTCGCCCGGGTAATTTTGGGAACGGCCGCCGTCCGTGACCCAGCGCTAGTGCGCGACGCTTGCCGCGCCTACCCGAGCCAGGTGGCTCTTGGCGTCGACGCCAAGGACGGTTACGTCGCCGTCGAGGGCTGGGCTAAAACGTCGGAAATCAGCGCCGTAGACCTTGCCCGGCAATTTGAAGACGTCGGGGCGGCAGCCTTGATATACACGGACATCGCCCGTGACGGGGCCATGCAGGGCCCAAATATTGACGCTACCTTAGCCCTTGCGGATGCCGTCTCAATCCCGGTTATCCTATCCGGCGGCGTGTCATCCATCGCCGATCTAGAGGCTGTCAAGGCGGCCGCTGGTGACCGCTTGGAAGGCGTCATCAGTGGGCGCGCCGTGTACGATGGCCACATCGACGTCGCCGCGGCCACGGCTTTGTTGGCGGGAGGCGCACGATGCTGAAGGTGCGGGTCATCCCTTGCTTGGACGTCGCCGGCGGTCGCGTCGTAAAGGGCGTTAATTTTGTCGATCTGGTGGATGCTGGCGACCCGGTGGAACAGGCGAGGGTGTATGACGCCGCCGGTGCGGACGAACTTACATTCCTCGACATCACCGCTAGTCACGAAAACCGCAAAACTATTTACGACGTCGTCGGCAACACGGCCGAACAATGCTTCATGCCGCTAACCGTTGGCGGTGGTGTTCGCAGCACTGAGGACGTCCGTAAACTCCTGCTGGCGGGTGCCGACAAGGTGTCTGTAAATACCGCGGCCGTGAAGAACCCCGACTTCGTACGTGAGGCAGCGGAAAAATTTGGCACGCAATGCATTGTTATTGCCGTCGATGCAAAAAGCGTTGGACCCGATAAGTTCGAAATCTTCACTCATGGAGGTCGCGAGCCGACGGGCATCGATGCCGTCCAGTGGTCGCAGCGGATGGCCGCGTATGGCGCAGGGGAAATCCTGCTAACGTCCATGGACCGTGACGGCACCAAACAGGGCTTCAACATCCCGCTGACGCGTGCGGTTGCCGACGCCGTGCCCATCCCGGTGATCGCCTCAGGCGGGGTCGGCACCCTCGATCACATGGTCGAAGGAATCACCGAAGGTCATGCTTCTGCCGTTCTGGCGGCCTCGATTTTTCATTTCGGCACCTTTACTATCGGCCAAACTAAGACGCATATGGCGGCGTCCGGGGTGCCCGTGCGCGACGCCCCACAGGCGACCTAAAGCGAAATTAAGCGGAGAAAACCATGGCCGATAGCAGCCCCACCATCGACCAACTGTATGAGGTTATCGCCAGCCGGCGCGGCGCTGATCCTCGCGAATCCTACACAGCGAAGCTTTATGCTGACGGTCGGACCAAGATCGTCCGCAAGTTCGGAGAAGAAGCCGTCGAGGTCTGCGTCGCTGCGCTCAGCGAAGGCCGGGACGAGGTAGTCGCGGAAAGCGGCGATCTTTTGTATCATCTTCTGGTGCTCTGGGCCGATCAGGGCATCACGCCGAACCAGATTTGGACTGAGTTGGAGGCCCGATTCGGTACTTCTGGCATCGTTGAGAAGGCATCCCGCACCACTACTCCGACCCTAGAGGATTGACCCAATGGCTTACGACAGCGAGAACGTATTCGCAAAAATTTTACGCGGCGAATTGCCCTGTGACAAAGTATACGAGACCGACCATGCTCTGGCCTTCAAAGACATTCAGCCGCAGGCGCCTGTCCATATCCTGGTAATCCCCAAGGGCCCATATGTTTCGATGGATGATTTCTCTGAAAACGCAAGCGATGCTGAGATTTCTGAGTTTTTCCGGGTCGTCGGACAGGTGGCTCGCGATGCGGGCGTCGTCGAAACTGGCTATAGAATGCTCGCCAACCATGGCGATGATGGCCGCCAGGAGGTACCGCATTTCCACGTCCATGTATTTGGCGGATGCGATCTCGGCGGCATGGTTCGCCGCGTTTCGGCCTGAGCCTCGAAGCTTAATTCGCATGATTTTCCAAGTTTTTACAGCGAATGGCGCTCCAGTCTAGGGAGCTAACCCTCTGACTTAGGAGCCTTTCCTGGCACCGCGCTGCCACGGCCCTCGCCGGCCTTGAACCGCGCCGCGCCGATCGCGGCCTCTTGGGCTTTGGCGGCCTGCGCGCCTTTTTCCTCTTCAATCAGGCGCGCCGCCTCGCCGCCGTCGAAAGCCGCCCAAGCCGCGGCCCGGTCTGCGGCCATGGCCAGGGGTGGGAACGCAGAAATTTCCCTGGCCAATGCCTTGGCGGCGTCTAGCGCTTTACCGGTGGGCACCACCCGGTCCACCAAGCCTACTCGCTCCGCCTCATCGGCGGCTATCGGCCGACCAGTCAACAACATGTCCAAAGCGCGCGCTCGGCCGACGACGGCTGGTAGGCGGGTCGGCGTGCCGTCCGACATGGGCACCCCAAATCGCCGGCAAAAGACACCGAACACGGCGGTCTCGCTGGCGACACGCAGGTCTGCCCATAAGGCTACACCCAAACCGCCCGCTACGGCATGGCCTTCCACCGCGGCGATCACCGGTTTGGCACAGCGTCTCGCCAGGGGGCCAGTTGCGCCAGCCCAGGGTTTGTAGGTAGCGTTAGTATTGGCCATTTCGCGAAGATCGGCGCCCGCACAGAACGTCCCGCCAGCGCCCGTTAACACTATTGTGGTGATCGCATCGTTGGCCTCAATTTGGGCCACAGTGTTACCAAAGTCTGTGATCGATTTTATATCCATGGCATTTCGGGCGCCTGGGCGATCAATGGTTAAAATCGCCAATTCACGGTCTAGGTTCAGGTGAATGCCTTCCGTCATTGGCTGTGTCCCCAATCTGCTGATTGTCACCATATCGTTAGGCGGAGGACGTGGCGACATGGATTTGGCGCCTTTGAAACACTTAATCCAAGAAAATTACGGTGTAGGATAGACGGCTTAAAGCGGCCGCATAACGGCGCCCACGGCCAAGAAAGCGCTCCTCCATGAGCACCCTGGCGGGGCAATTGGAATGGAGTGTCGGGCGCGAGTCCCCGGGACGCGGACCAAAAAACGCCAGAGCGCGATCATTCAGGACATTGGCAAGCACCGTGGGGCGAAGGCCACCGCAAGCTATTTGATCTAAGAGCTGGAGGATTTGACGAAAACCCATGTCGCCAGCGAGGAGATAATATTGGAGGAATCCGAGGTGCCGGGTCTAGCGACCCATACGAAGGCGCAAGCCAAATTTATTACATGGCTGTATGTTATCCGTCAGGCCTTTGCCGCGTTAAGTAAAATAGGCCCTAAACATCGGCGACGTGAAGGGCTTATTGTAGAGCTGGCTCACGAATTACATCTTAAAGACGGACATGAGCCTCAAGGGGCAATTGTGTCGCCGCCGCTTCCCTGCGGACGGACAACCGTGTAAGGTGTTTACCCATGTTGGAACGTAAGTGGGGAGCGCGCAAATGAAACCCGAAGAAATTCTGTCCCATCCGGCACGAGCTCTGAACCAGGCGCAGCGCGAGCACTATTTCGAAAAGGGTTACGTCAGTGTCGAGGGCCTGGTGCCCGACGATATCCTGGCCGAGCTTTTGGCGACGACCGATAGCTTCGTTGAGGCCAGCCGAGTGGAAACACAATCGGGGAAAGTCTTCGATATTGGTCCCGGCCATTCCGCGGAGACACCAGTGCTTCGCCGCATCAAGATGCCCGACGATCAGCACGAGGCCTATTGGCGTTTTGCCGCCGAGACCTTAGGCAACGTGGCCGCTGACTTAGCCGGACCGAACGTCGTCTATCACCATTCCAAACTCAACTTCAAATGGTTTGACGAGACGGACCGCGTGAGGTGGCATCAGGATATCCAATTCTTTCCGCACACCAATTACAACGTCTTCACTATCGGTTGTTACCTGGCCGACACGGATATGAACAACGGTCCATTAGCTGTGATGCCGAGTTCCCACAACGAGCCCTTGTTCGACCAATACGACGCGGATGGTAGCTGGACCGGCATGCTCAGTGATGACGACGCGGCGACATTGGATATGGACCTAGTCGACTACCTGACGGGACCGGCGGGCACGCTGACGATTCATAATTGCCGTACCCTGCACTTCTCTCCGCCCAGCAAGTCGACGGCTCCCCGGCCGTTGCTGTTGAACTGTTTTGCCTCCGCCGATGCGAAGCCCTATACGCCACATCCGGATCCGTCCTCGCATGCGACGGATCTGATCTGTGGTGAGCACGTCCGCTGGGCCGACCATGATCCCCGACCCTGCCAAATCCCGCCTGACTGGTCCGGCGGCTACACCTCCATCTACGCTGCCCAGGCAGGTGAGAACGCTATATAGGGTTCATCTGGCACGACCCTTGGCCGGCCCCTGCATCCGTCTCCGGCACCGGCGCGCCCAGAGCGCGGCGCTTAAATTGGCCTGTTGTCAAAGGCGCGGCAGCACCGGCGTTGCCGACCAGCATGGAAATTAAAGGTTCGCCTCTATCGCGTCCCAGATATCTGCCTCCAGGCACACATCGTCGAAGGCGTTGATCTCTTGGAGGCCCGTCGGAGAGGTGACATTGATCTCGGTCATGTAACCGCCGATAACGTCAATGCCGACGAAGATCATCCCGCGTTTCTTGAGAGCTGGGCCGATGGCGGCGCAGATGTCGAGTTCGCGCTTGGTCAGATCCGCCTTCTTGGCCTGGCCACCCACATGCATATTGGAGCGCGCTTCGCCTTCAAGGGGAACTCGATTGGTGGCGCCTACCGGTTCGCCGTTGATGAGGATGATCCGCTTGTCGCCCTCGCGCACGTCCTTCAAGTAGGCCTGGACGATCAGCGGCTCGCGGTTGCGTTCGGCGAACATCTCGAGAAGGGAATTCATGTTCTCGTCGTCGGGCGTCACGTGGAACACTCCTGCACCCCCGTTGCCATACAGCGGTTTCAGGATGATGTCCTGGTGTTCGTCCCGGAAAGCGCGGATCAAATCCGGGTCCATCGCGATCAGGGTCGGCGGCATGAAATCAGCAAACTCGGTGACAAACAGCTTCTCTGGCGCGTTGCGCACCTCGCCCGGATTATTGACCACGAGGGTATCTGGATGCACGCGCTCCAACAGGTGTGTCGTGGTGATGTATGACATGTCAAAGGGTGGGTCCTGACGCAGGAGCACCACGTCTAAGTCGGTTAGGTCGACCGTCGCTGTGTCGCCGAGCGTATAGTGGTTGCCGACCTCGCGGCGCAGCAACATGGGCTGCATTTTGGCGACGACCCGTCCGTCGAGCATGGCCAATTCTGATGGCGTGTAGTGGTATAGCTGATACCCTCGCTTGTTGGCCTCCAGGCCCATAACGAAGGTCGAATCGCCAGCGATGTCGATGGTGGACACGTGGTCCATCTGAATGGCCACCTTCAGGCTCATTGTGCGCCCCTTGTTTCCGAAGTTCGTCCGCGATGGTTATCGTTGCATTAGAAGATAGTCAGTGCAGCCGGCTGCGCAACTCCTGCAACAGGGTCGAGGCCTGATAGCGCGCCTGCTCCGTACCACTATGGCGCAGGCATTCCTCCAGCGCTGCGATAGCCGCGGGAATCTGATCTAGGCGAGCATGTAGCGCGCCCACTTCGCTCCACAGCGCTGCGTCATTGGGTGCTAGCGCTACCATTGTCTCCAGCGTCTTCAGCGCTGCGCCCAGACGCTGTGCGCCGAGCTGGCGGATTTTGATGTTGTTCTGTAGCCGGAGCAGCACGGCCCGAGGGCTGGCCTTGCGGTAGTGCATGGGTTTAAGTTCCGCGTTGGGCCCGGCCATAGCCTTCAGTAGCTTGCGGAGATCGGGCGCAGTCAAGGTCGCGCCGCCCTCGAAGGCGTCAAAAATTAGCCGCCCTTCGTCCGAGTCCAGGCGTATTAGAAATCGACCGGGAAAATCCACCCCCGCCGCCGGCCAGCCCACGTGTCGGGCGGCATGAAGATATAGAATTCCGATGGCCACCGGCAGTCCACCTCGTCGGTCGATAACCCGCATCAGGTTGGCGGCCTCGATATCGTCGAAGCAATCTTCAGTGCCAACATAGCCGTATCGTTTGTGAATCACCTGAACCAACGCTTCATGTCGAAGTAGCAGTGGAACGGGTCCACGATGGCTGCCCACATAGGCTGCCACCTCGGCCGATAGTTTTTCCAAATGGCGCCGATAGGGCTCCCGGCGCGCCTCTGGATTCGCCACTGCTGCAAGCGCAAGGGCCACGTCACCGATATCCAATGCGTCCTCGGAAATCCGACCGGCAGCCTCCAACTCGGCGATCGGGGCCGGCTGGTGTATCATCAGGGCCTGGCTTTCAGGCGTACGTGGCGGATCACCTTCTTTACGTAAGTGAGCTCGCGGGCGTAGGCGAGAACCCGGTCCAGTTCCGCCCTATTTTTGGCGATGCCGATCAGGTAGACAGTGCCGTTTACGGTCTCGACGACATAGTTGATGGCGTGCACGTTCTCATCAAACGTGATCTTCCACGTCAGCTGCGCTGTGATCCATGCGTCGCGCGCCGTGTCGACTATGCCGCTGGATGAAATCTGAATTTCGTTCAGAACGTCCTTCACGCCCTTCACGCTCCAGGCCAGTCGAACCGCATCGGCGCGAACCTCTTGTGTCGGCACGGCGCCAGTCAACAGTGCCCGGCCCTCGAACACCTCAATACCCACCTTAAGCGCATGGTCCGGGAGATTTTCGAGGATCAACAGGTGGATCTGGGCGGCGGTCTTGGTGTCATTGGTAACGGTCCCGATGGTGCGTTCTTCCAGCGCTGCGACACCCACGGCGGCACCTCCGCCGATGACCGCGCTGGCACACCCGCCCAGCACTGGTGCGGTGGCGATCATCACCAGCAGGCTGAATATCCGAGCGTGGCGAGAAGCGCCGCGGGGCGCGGGGCCCCCATTCTGAAAATCGGTCATATCAGAGTGCCTCTGTGGTTCTATTCTAAGGGCTGACGGCGTCAGCTCTAAGTCGACGTGCGCGGAATCGTCGCACAGACGAGTTAAAGAGCCACTAACGCTGCCGTTTCCATGCGGCAGAAATATGGCGGGGGCAGGGGCTTCGGCTAGAACACCAAGGGATCAAACCTAAGTTCAAGGCGCGCCAGCGCGTGCGAGCGTTGCAGGTAGGCAGTAGCGGTGCGATGTCCGCTGGACTGGGTGCGCCGGCCACGGGTTTGGTAACCATTGCTCACGTCGGATCCTTGCTGAGTGCGAGCGCGTGGGCGTAGACGCGGCGTTTCTGTATGCCAGTGGCGGCGGCGACGGTCGCTACGGCGTCACGGACGGACGCGCCTTGCAGCGCGTCCCTAAGCATCAGGTCCAGCTCCGCATCCGTGACTTCGCCGTTGGCCTCTGGCGGCCCGATGACCACGGTCACCTCTCCTTTGGGAGCGCCGGCCTCCGCGTAGTGGGCGGCCAGCATATCCAGGCGGTCTCGCCGAACTTCTTCGAACTTCTTGGTCAATTCTCGGGTGACCGCGGCGGGGCGCTGACCCAGTTCCTCAGCGGCGTCACTGAGCATGGCGCCGAGCCGTTTTGCTGATTCCAGGATGACCAAGCTGCCCGGAACGGCCGCTAGGGAGCGGAGCGCTGTCCGGCGCTGCCTGGCCTTGTTGGGCAGGAACCCCTGAAAGAAAAACCGATCCGTGGGTAGACCCGAAAGGACCAGCGCGGCCATCACCGCCGACGGGCCGGGCACGGTGGTCACTGGAACGCCCTTCGCAAGCGCGGCCTCGACTAGACGATAGCCCGGATCTGATACCAGGGGCGTGCCGGCGTCGCTCACCAATGCCACGGTTTCGCCGTTTTTAAAGCGTTCCATGAGGAGCGGCAACTGTTGGCGCGCGTTGTGATCATGGTAGGGAAGGGTTGGCGTTTCGATTTCATAGATGGCCAAAAGCTTCGCCGTGACGCGCGTGTCCTCGCAGGCAATCAAATCCGCGCCAGCCAAAATGGACGCGCTCCGGTAGCCCAAATCGCCAGCGTTACCGATGGGCGTGGCAACGATGATCAATCTCGGCCCAACCTCGGCTCCAGGCGGTTTACTCTCTTCGGCCGGGCCGCTAGGTTTGGGGCCGTGATCATTGCTCCCCTGCGGGCTGAGATCGGAACGGTATCTGCGGTTCGAGGAACCGGATGACGAGTTTTTCACTATATTCCCGCCTTCTTCATCCTGCGCCTTTGTTTTTGGCGCTGGGTCTCTGCTTGGTCCTTTCGGCACTCGGTGCATGTCAGTCTCGGCAACAGGGCGGTGGCTTGCAAGCGGAAAGCCCGCGGGGCACGGCGATTGCCACTCCGCCATCCCATCGCCGGGCGCCCGTTGCCCACCGGGTGATCAAACAGACCACGGCACCCGCCGCCACGCCGGCGGAGGCGACCGCTACGCAGGCCTTGCCGACGGCGCGACCCGCCAGGCCGGCGCGACCCGCTAGGCCGGCGCCACCCGCCAGGCCGGTGCCACCGGCAGCTGTACCTACCCCAGACCTGCCTTCGCTGGCGCACCTATTGAACCGCCGACCGCAGGCGGGAGCCTTCATTGCCGAAGAGCAGCGGCCTATGGTGCCGCCGCCGGCGACCACGGATACGGTCCGTGCCGCGGTTCTGTTACCGCTGAGCGGGGGCAACGCGCACTTGGGCCAGGCACTGCTTAATGCCGCGCAGCTGGCCATGTTCGATTTCGCCGACTACCGGCTGGAGCTTCTACCCGTCGATACAAAGGGCACGCCCCAAGGCGCCCAGGAGGCCGCCGCCACGGCTATCGGCGACGGTGCGCGGATCATATTGGGACCTCTACTGTCCACGTCGGTGCATGCCATGGCGCCGGCGGCTCGCGCCGCGGAGGTGCCGGTCATCGCCTTCTCGTCGGACCGGTCCGTGGCCGGCGCCGGGGTCTACACCGTGGGTTTTCTGCCCGCTGATCAGGTGCGCCGGGTGGTTTCCTACGCTTTTCAGAAAAGCCTCTTTCGGTTTGCTGTTCTGGCGCCCAACAACACTTATGGGGCGACCGTGGTGGACGCGCTCCGGCGCACGACGGATGACATTGGCGCGGAGTTGGTGAACGTCAAGTTCTACGACCCGTCGGCTCAGGACTTTACAGGCGTGGTGCGTGCGCTGGCCAACTATGACGAGCGCCGTGAGGCGCTGTTGAAGCAGCGCGAGGCATTGGAGTTGAAGGACGACAACCTATCGAAAATCGCCCTGAAGCGTCTGGAAAACCTGCAGACCATCGGCGACCTACCCTTTGATGCGCTCCTAGTCGCGGATGGTGGCAAGAGGCTGCAATCTGTGGCTGCGCTGTTGCCATTCTACGACATCGACCCCTCTAAGGTCCGTATGCTTGGCACTGGCCAATGGGATGTCCAGGGCATCGGCGCGGAACCGGCACTGCTGGGCGGCTGGTACGCAGCCCCGCAACCCTCAATGCGGGCTAATTTCGTAGCCACCTACCGCGAAACCTACAATGCCCCGCCGCCGCGACTGGCGACGCTGGCTTATGACGTTGCGGCCCTGGCCGCGGTTCTGGCCCAGGGGGCGAGCGGGCCTGATTTCTCGGCCCCCACACTGACCGCGCCCAGCGGCTTCGATGGCTTTGACGGCATTTTCCGGTTTTTGCCCTCCGGCGTGGCCGAACGGGGCCTGGCGGTACTTCAGGTGCAGCCGCGTTCGGCCAGGGTTATCAGCGCCGCGCCGCGGACCTTCGAATCCCCGATCAATTGACAATAATTACGAGTTGAACGACTTGGGTTAGAATCGTGCCGGGCTCCACGGCAGGCCGACTTGGTCATGTTTTGGCCATTCGAAGACGGAGCGATCAGGCATGGAAAATTCGGGTCGGGGAAACAGCTGACGGCGACGCTGAAGAGGCCGGGATTGAATTCCACGAACCAGTAAATGGTAGTGCCGAAGTGGGGGCGGGCGGTGAACGCGCGCTCGGGGTGACTTTGCCAAGCATGGGTAATGGCTATGCCTGAGGTGCGCAGCGCATCTTTTGGGAGGTCGGTGGAGATCCCAAAGCGCCTACTGGTGCCGCGCTGTAGCTCTCGGCAATGGCTTATGATCACCTGCCGTGGTTCGCCCTTTACTCATCCCGCATTTTACCGCAGGCGCATCGTGTCGTTCGCAGACTCGATTTCCCGGCGGTAACTCAGCACCTTCTGGGTAGAACGAAATCTATAGCCGGCAAAAGCGGCGTGGCCGCCGCCGCCGTCACGTCTCCCTCGCCGTCAGAATAGCGCTAACCAGCGTGTTCAGGATTAACCGTCCCGCCGGCGTCGTCCGCAGGTATGCGCCATCGCGCATCAGGAAGCCACCATCCATGGCTAGGTCCAATCGATCTGAATCGGTCAGGCTGGATAGATCAAACCCCGTGGCCGCGGACAAGGCCGTCGTGTCCAGGCCCTCTACCAGGCGTAGCCCAGTCATCAGTATCTCCTCGGCTCGTTCCCGGTCGCCCAGCATGCGAAGTTTGCCGGTGCCGTGGCCGTTCCTCTCGACGGCGGCCAGCCAACGCATGGGATCGTGAATCTGGTGGGTAGCGGTGAAACCGTTGTCACTGGTCAGCCGTCCGTGCGCGCCGGGACCAATGCCGGCGTAGTCGCCGCCACGCCAGTAGGTCAAATTGTGACGGCTCTCGGCACCGGGTTGGGCATGGTTGGAAATCTCATAGGCGGGAAGGCCGGCCGCTGCGGTCAGTTCTTGCGTCAATTCAAAAAGCGCCACGCCTTGGTCTTCGGTGGCGGCCGGTACGGTGTCATGAAAGAATGGTGTTCCGGGCTCGATGGTGAGCTGGTAGAGCGACAGGTGATCGCCGGTAAATTCAAGCAGGCGGCTCAGTTCGTCCTGCCATTGCGCTTCAGTTTGGCCCGGCCGCGCGTAGATGAAGTCAAAGGACACGCGCTCAAAAACCTCGCGAGCATGGGTCATAGCAATGTGGGCCTCGGCAGCGTCGTGGCGTCGGCCCAAAAAACGGAGAGCGTCGTCGTTTAAGGATTGAATGCCGAGCGACAGGCGGTTAACCCCGGCGTTGCGATAGGCGATGAAGCGGTCCCTCTCCGCTGATGAGGGGTTGGCCTCCAGGGTCACCTCTAAATCGTCGGAGGAGGCCCAATGGGCGCGAGCGGCGGCGATCACGGCGGCGGCGGTGCCGGGCTCCATGAGCGAAGGGGTGCCGCCGCCGAAGAAGATGCTGGTCAGCCGACGGTTCGGCGTCGCTGCGGCGTAGTGGTCGAGTTCAGTCAACAGCGCATCGCGCCAGCGGGCGTGGTCGATGGCCTCGGTCACGTGGCTATTGAAATCGCAATAGGGGCATTTCGATTGGCAGAAGGGCCAATGGACATAGAGGGCGATGGCGTCGATCATGCGCCCAATGATAACGGCAAATTCCAGCGGAGCAGCACCTTTGATCAGTCAAGGGCTTGGCGATGTCTTGTCCGCTCGATGGAGACCCGCGCGGCCCGGATAGAGAGAGCCTAAAATCCCATCCGTGCCCCTTACCGGATTTGTAGCGCCGCAACTGGTGGCGATAGCTGAGGCGACAGCGAGGCGGGCGGGTTAGATGACTGGGGTTATGGGGCGAAACACGCCGCGACCATCTGGTTGAATGCGTCGGCGCGGTGGCTGATGGCGTGCTTGGCGCTGGGCTCAAATTCCCCAAATGTGATGTCGTAGCCGTCGGGTTGAAATATGGGATCGTAGCCGAAGCCCAAGTCGCCGCGTGGCGGCCAGACTAGGGTTCCGTGGACCATCCCCTCAAACATCTCTATGTGGCCATCGGGCCAGGCCAGCGCCAGGGCGGCGACAAAATACGCGCCCCGATCCTTGTTGCCCAGTTCGTTCTGGATGCGCTGCATGGCCACGTTAAAATTTTTGTCTGGTCCGGCCCAGCGGGCCGAATAGATGCCGGGGTCGCCGCCCAGCGCGGGCACAACCAAGCCAGAGTCGTCCGATACCGCCGGCTTGTCCGAACCCTCGACGGCGGCACGGGCCTTTACCTCGGCGTTGGCGGTGAAGGTCAGGCCGTCCTCCATGGGCTCCGGAAGGCCCAGTTCACCGGCGGATAGCGCCTTTACGCCGAAGGGTTCAAAGAGCTGGGCGATCTCGCGAAGCTTGCCCGGGTTGTGGGTGGCGATGATTAGCTCGGGTTCGTTGAACAGGCGCGCCATGGCGACTCAGCTCTCCAGGCCAAGGGCCTGACGTTGGGCCAAGATCAGTTCCGTGCACCCCTTCTTGGCGAGCTGCATGAGTTTCATAAACTGATCTTCCGAGAACGGGTCCTTTTCCGCTGTACCTTGCACTTCGACGATGCCGCCCGCGCCCGTGAGCACGAAGTTGGCATCGGCATCGGCGTTGGAATCCTCGGCATAGTCCAGGTCCAGGACGGCCTCGCCCTTATAGAGGCCGCAGGAGATGGCCGCGACTTCGCCAATCAGGGGGATCGTCTTCAGCACGCCCAGGCGCTGGCAATGTTCGAACGCCCGGTGCAGGGCTACGTAGGCCCCGGTGATTGACGCGGTGCGCGTACCGCCGTCGGCCTGCGTCACGTCGCAGTCGATACGTACCTGCATTTCGCCAATAGCTTTTAGGTCGGTCACGGCCCGTAGGGACCGTCCGATCAGGCGCTGAATTTCCTGGGTGCGGCCGGACTGTTTGCCACGTGCTGCCTCTCGCCCCGTCCGTGTGTGGGTGGAGCGGGGCAGCATGCCGTATTCCGCGGTCACCCAGCCGGCGCCTGAATCCCGAAGCCAGCTCGGCACGCGTTCCTCAATGCTGGCGGTGCATAAAACGTGGGTGTTGCCGAAGCGCGCCATGCACGAGCCTTCCGCGTGTAGCGCGACATCTGGTTCCAACGTTACGGCGCGCATTTCATCGTTGGTGCGGCCGGAGGGGCGTGGTCTGGCAGTCATGACGGCCTCGTGGCGGCTGTGAGGATATGGTGAAAGGCTTCTCTAGCGCGCCCAGCGGGAGGAGACAAGGGGCCGCGCCAACATTGACGCCGCCGCCGGGTGAACCTATTTTCCAGCCATATTGGAACACGGTCCCTTCTTGGAACGCACCGCCACGTGATTACGGAACTTAACGAACGCTCTCGGCAGATTTTCCGCCTTATCGTCGACGCCTACGTGGAGACGGGAGAGCCTATTGGCTCGCGGGCCCTTTCGCGGAAACTGTCGACGAAATTATCGCCGGCGACGATCCGCAACGTTATGGCAGACCTAGAGGAATCGGGGCTTCTGTTCGCGCCGCACACGTCCGCCGGGCGCCTGCCCACTGACGTCGGCTTGCGCTTCTTTGTCGACGGCCTTTTGGAGATTGGCAACCTGTCGCGTCAGGAGCGTGAAGCTATCAAGGGCCGATGCGCCGGCACGTCAGCCACCGTTGACGGCTTGCTAGAGGAGGCCACGGCGACGCTGTCCGGACTGACAGGCTGTGCCAGCTTGGTGTTGGCGCCGAAGTCGGAAAGTGCCCTGAAGCATATCGAATTCGTTAGCTTGTCGCCCGGCCGGGCCTTAGTGGTAATGGTCGCCGAAAACGGTGTGGTGGAAAACCGCATCATCCAAACCCCGGGAAATTTACCCGCCTCTAGCCTGGTTCAAGCGTCCAATTACCTGAGTGCGCGCCTGGTGGGGCGCAGCCTCGCTGAGGCCTACGACGAGATAATCGCCGAGTTAGAGTCGGCACGCGCCGAGTTGGATGGCCTCACCACCCGCGTGGTCGAGAGTGGCCTTGCCATCTGGTCTGGTGATGCGGGGGCGCCAGATGCTTCCTTGATTGTACGTGGACAGGCGAACCTTCTTGAGGATATCACCGCCATGGCAGACCTGGAGCGAATCCGCGCGCTTTTTGAGGCTCTGGAAACGAAGGAAGAGATGCTGAAACTCCTCTCCCTCACCGATACGGCGGATGGGGTACAAATTTTCATCGGCGCCGACAACACGCTGTTCAATGTAGGCGGCGTGTCAATGGTGGTCGATTCCTTTCAGAATACCAATCAACAGATCGTCGGCGCTATTGGCGTTATCGGCCCCATGCGCATGAACTACGCGCGCATCATTCCCATGGTTGACTATACAGCTAAACTAATTGGCCGGTTGATCGGCTGAGCGCGTCAGAAATTATGGAGAAGCCCCTTCAGATGAGCGAATACGAACTCAACAAGACGGAAGCCGAAAACACGGACGAGCCAAAGGCGGAAACCCTCAACACGCCGACATCTGCCGAAACCCCCGAGGCGGCTGACGCTGAGGCCCTAGCGACCGATGCTGACGCCATCGAGGAGACCCCTTGGGACCACGGTGATACCGCGGAGGCCGACGTCGCCGAAGACGACGCAGCCGCCCGTATCGCTACGTTAGAAGAAGAGGTTGCAGAACTTAACGACAAACTCTTGCGCGCTCTGGCGGAGGCCGAAAACGTGCGCCGTAGGGCCCAGCGCGACAAGGAGGATACAGCCAAGTACGGCATCAAGAATTTCGCCGAAGGTATACTAGGCGTCGCCGATAACCTGGGCCGCGCCATGGCGAGCATCGATGAGGACGCGCGCGTCAAAGACCCCAACTTGGAAAACCTCTTCGTCGGTGTGGAAATGGTTCAGAAGGATTTGATGAGTACCTTCGAGCGCTACGGTGTGACGCCTATCAAGGCGCTCGGTGCCAAGTTCGACCCCATGCTGCACGAGGCCATGTATGAGATTGAGGATACGGATACCCCCGCAGGCACCATCGCCCAGGTTCTCGAGCCTGGATACGTTCTGCACGGGCGCACGCTCCGTGCGGCCAAGGTCGGTATCACCAAGGGCGGCCCGAAAGAACCGCAACTGCCCGCCGCCGATGCGCCTGCTGAGGAATCTAGCGCCGAAGGGGATGCCGCCGACCCGGCGACTCGCGAAGGCCAGGCTGCCTATGAAACCCAAACCGAGCCGAAAACCGCGTCGGGCGGCAACCTGGACCAGGAACTCTGATCCAGCTCGGATCTCAATGCTCCAAATAGGTTTGCCCGATGCCGTCCCGGGGAAACGTGCACATGTGAAAGCTCCGGATTACCTCCGATTATGTCTAAAAAGTGGCTTACTTTTGGCGCCCGTGGTCATCCCCACAATCACAAACCAGATCGGCAAAAAAAGTCCCTAAAGATAGTGTGCAGTCATTGCGTATACGTGTTTACGGGCCTATATAGACCGCAAATACAGGCCCAAAAGGGCTTTTAGTAACAACTCCAACATTAGGGGACAAAGTCGGAGCCCAGGTATTTGGGGCCGGGAACGTCTGCCGCATTGTAAAGAGGACGAGATGAGCAAAGTCATCGGAATTGACCTCGGAACCACCAATTCCTGTATCGCGTTGATGGATGGCTCCGATGCCAAGGTCATTGAAAATGTTGAAGGTGCTCGTACGACGCCTTCCATGGTAGGCTTCGCCGACGAAGGCGAGCGCCTGGTTGGCCAGCCAGCGAAACGCCAGGCGGTTACTAACCCCGAAAACACCCTTTATGCCATCAAGCGCCTGATCGGACGTCGTTTTGATGATCCGGTTACCCAGGAGGACAAGAAGATGGTACCCTACACCATCGCGAAGGGTGATAACGGTGACGCCTGGGTTGAGGTGGATGGCCAGAGTTACAGCCCCAGCCAGGTTTCGGCTTTCATTCTGCAGAAGATGAAGGACACTGCTGAGAGCTTCCTAGGCGAGGATGTGACGCAGGCAGTAATCACGGTACCCGCCTATTTCAATGATTCGCAGCGCCAGGCGACCAAGGACGC
>DFRF01000134.1:48300-57972 GCA_002378125.1 Rhodospirillaceae bacterium UBA3470
GGCAAAATAGCGGGTCTCGACGTACTTCGCATTATCAACGAACCGACGGCGGCTGCGCTTGCCTACGGGCTGGAGAAGAAGGAATCTGGCACCATTGCGGTCTATGACCTCGGTGGCGGCACCTTCGACATCTCGGTTCTGGAAATAGGCGACGGCGTGTTCGAAGTGAAATCCACCAACGGGGATACGTTCTTAGGCGGTGAGGATTTCGATAGAAAGATTGTCGATTACCTCGCCGACGAGTTTAAGAAAGAGAATTCCATCGATCTGCGCGACGACAAACTGGCGTTGCAACGCCTGCGCGAAGCGGCGGAGAAGTCCAAGATTGAGCTCTCCTCGACGCCGCAGACGGAGGTGAACCTGCCGTTCATTACCGCCGACCAATCTGGGCCGAAGCACCTAAATATTAAGCTGTCTCGGGCTAAACTGGAATCACTGGTCGAGGATTTGGTTGAGCGCACCATCGAGCCTTGCAAGAAAGCACTGAAGGACGCGGGCCTTTCCGCCGGGGAGGTGGACGAAGTTATCCTTGTAGGCGGCATGACCCGTATGCCGAAGGTCCAGGAAACGGTGAAGTCTTTCTTTGGGCGCGACCCCCACAAGGGCGTCAACCCGGACGAAGTGGTGGCCTTGGGCGCCGCCATTCAGGGCGGCGTGTTAAAGGGTGACGTCAAGGATGTACTGCTTTTAGACGTGACGCCGCTGTCCCTGGGCATTGAGACCTTGGGCGGCGTGTTCACACGACTTATCGACCGCAACACGACGATCCCGACCCGCAAGTCACAGACCTTTTCTACCGCCGAAGATAACCAGACGGCGGTGACCATCCGGGTCTTCCAGGGTGAGCGTGAAATGGCCGCCGACAACAAGATTCTCGGTCAGTTCGACCTGGTCGGCATTCCCCCAAGTGCGCGTGGCATGCCGCAGATTGAAGTTACCTTCGACATCGACGCCAACGGCATCGTTAATGTGTCGGCTAAGGACAAGGCCACGGGCAAGGAACAGCAAATCCGCATCCAGGCCTCGGGCGGCCTCTCGGACGACGATATCGAGCAAATGGTTCAAGAGGCCGAGGCTAATGCCGAAGCCGACAAGGAGCGCCGCGAAGGCGTGGAAGTGCGAAACACGGCTGATGCCTTGGTCCACACAGCAGAGAAGAACCTTATTGAGCATGGCGATAAGGTCCCCGATGATGACAAGGCCGCCATTGAGACGGCGGTGGCCAAACTTAAGGAGGCGCTGGAGGGTGATGATCTCGAGGTAATCCAGGAAAAGGTCAACAGCTTGAACGAGGCTTCCATGAAGTTGGGCGAAGCCATGTACAAGGCGGCCCAAGCGGAAGGTGGGGACGAGGGCGTGGCCGGCGCCGACATGGGCGGCATGGGTACTGGCTCCGATTCCCAGCAGACCTCGCCGGGCGGAGACGACAACTTCGTTGACGCCGATTTTGAAGAAGTCGATCCAGATGCCGAAGCGAAGGACAAGAAGGACGACTAATTGATGAGCTGGCTCAGCGGCGCTTGCGCTGCTGGGCTTGGATCACCGGAGGTCGCTCTTCGGACTCGTGGAGGACCGAACCATGGCCAGGGACGATTTTTATGACACGCTGGGCGTCAGGCGGGACGCCGATGATGGTGAGATCAAAAAGGCCTACCGAAAGCTTGCAATGAAGTACCACCCGGACCGCAATCCGGGAGACGCGGTAGCGGAACAAAGCTTCAAAGACGTGAATGAGGCCTATGAGGTCCTGAAGGACGGCGAAAAGCGCGCCGCCTACGACCGATTTGGCCATGCGGCCTTTGAACAGGGCGGCGGACCGGGCGGTTTCAGCGGGGGTTTCGCTTCGGGGTTCGCTGACATTTTTGAGGAAATGTTTGCTGGCGGCGGGCGCGGCGGCGGTCAGACCGCCGGCAAGGGCGCGGACCTGCGTTTCAATATGGAAGTCAGTCTGGAGGACGCCTATCAGGGCAAGCAGACGGAAATCCGCGTGCCCACGTCTGTGGCGTGCGGATCATGCAATGGATCGGGCGCCGAAGGCAATTCTGGGCCCGCCGCCTGCGGCACCTGCCAGGGCCATGGTCGGGTGCGCTCGCAATCCGGTTTTTTCACCGTGGAACGCACCTGCCCCACCTGTCAGGGCGCAGGCCATGTGATCAAGGACCCCTGTCGTGTATGCGGTGGCCAGGGTCGCACGCAAAAGGAAAAGACCCTGTCGGTGAATATCCCAGCGGGCGTCGAGGATAGCACGCGCATCCGCCTCGCCGGTGAGGGTGAGGCCGGGCTTCGCGGCGCGCCGGCGGGCGATCTCTACATCTTCTTGACGCTCCGCTCACATCGATTTTTCCAGCGCGACGGCGCCGATATCTACTGCCGGGTACCTATTTCCATGACCACGGCGGCGTTGGGCGGCACTGTGGAGGTGCCCACCGTGGACGGCACCCTCGCCCGGATCACTATCCCATCCGGCACGCCAACGGGCCACCAGTTTCGCTTACGGGGTAAAGGCATGAGCGTGTTGCGCTCGAAGTCCCGGGGAGACATGTTCGTTCAGGCTTCCGTAGAGACGCCGCAGAACCTGACCAAGCGTCAGAAGGAGCTTTTGAAGGAGTTCGAGGCCGAATCAGACGACGCCAAGCACAGCCCTGAAGCGCATGGCTTCTTCTCAAAGGTCAAGGACATCTGGGAAGATTTGAAGGAATAGTTGCTAAGCGCCCCAGGCGCCTGAATCCATCAGCACCCACATCTTTATGATCAGATTGACCGCGTCTTTGACAGTGCTGCAAGGCCCTTTCGAATTGCTTCGTCGACCTCCAACGGACAGATCACCTCATTGGTGAAGGCTGCTCCCTTGATGCGGAAGGTACCGTAGATGACCTATAGGGCTAAGAGCTTCAGGATCAGCAGGTGTTTGGCCTCTGATGCACGGAAGACGCTCAAACCCAACTTGACCTCGATGTTGTCGACTACGATCATTTGATGGACCACGGATGGGAGTTTTCCGCAAAGAAATGAATAGAGAAGCTTTTGGAAATTTTACGAATAAAAATCGACAATAGTGTTTGCTCATATCTGGCGCGGGCTAAAGAAACCCTAGCCAACCCGTGGCGCCTCCCCTAAGACATGGCCAAACGACCAACCTTGGGAGGATTAATGCCATGAAGATTGGCATCGTTGGCTGCGCTGGCCGCATGGGCCGCATGCTGAGCACCACCGTTTTGGAGACCGCTGGCGTGGACCTTATCGGCGGCACCGAACAGCCAGGAAACCCGAAGATTGGTGAGGATTTGGGAACGTTGATCGGCACTCAGCCCCTGGGTGTTTTGGTGGGGATAGATCCGAAAGCGCTGTTCGAGGCGGTGGACGCCGTGATTGACTTTACTATTCCCGCGGCGACCGTTGCCCACGCGTACCTGGCCAAGGAAAGCGGTACAGCGCTGGTGGTGGGGACTACCGGCCTGAGCGATGCAGACATGGCGGCTCTGGCGGAAGCCGGAAATAGCGCCGCCGTGGTCCATGCTGGGAACATGAGCCTGGGCGTAAATCTTCTGATAGGCTTGGCTGAGTTGGTGGCGAGGGCGATTGGCCCTGATTACGACATCGAGGTCGTGGAGATGCATCACAAGCATAAGATTGATGCGCCGTCCGGCACGGCCCTTATGCTTGGCAAGGCCGCTGCCGTCGGCCGCGGGATCTGCCACGATGCAAACGCGGTGATGAGCCGCGAAGGGGAGACTGGCGCCCGTCCCGACGGTGCCATCGGCTACGCGACCCTGCGTGGCGGTGATGTCATTGGTGAGCACTCGGTCATTTTCGCCGGTCCTGGCGAACGAGTCGAGCTGGTCCACAAAGCGACCGACCGTGCATTATTTGCGAAGGGTGCGGTGCACGCGGCGTTGTGGACCAACGGCCGCGCGCCGGGCCTCTACACCATGCGGAACGTGTTGGGCCTAGATTGACCTAAGGTTGGATTCGATTGGGCCTCGGCATGCAGCGCGTCCCGTAAGCGTCGCGCTACTTTGCGGCGCTCGTCGGGGGCGAGGAAGGCGCCGATGACCAAGGCGCGGCCGTGCGAGCGCAACTCCAAGGCACAATCCCGTTGGCTGCTCTCATCCAAATTTACTTGAAGCCAATGGCGTTTGAAGGACCATTCGCTCCGCTGCCCCCAGGGATTGATGCGCTCCACCCTAAGTTCGTTAATGGTGATGGCGATGCGCTCGATAACGTAGCTTCGTTTGTGATGGTAGTTCAGCAGCGTGACCAGGGCCACAATCTCCAGCCCGAGAAACCCGAAGACCGGCCATGCGCCCACGTAGACAAAGACCAGCCCGGCGGGGACCAGGGCAACGCAAAGCACGAGGGCTAGTTTTCGAATGGCCCCGGGTGTGCTCGACCGATTCGGGCGAAGCTCCGTCTGAAACAAGACGCCGTCGGAGGATTGGGTAGCGGTGTCAGCCATTTCAAGAAACCCTTTCGTCCCTGTTATATAAGCGGCCCGGAGCCCTGTTCACAGAAATTCGTTGCCTTGGCGCGCATGGCGGATATCTTTACCTTGTGAGGACAGCAGATATCTACACCTTCTACAGCCGTCTCGAGGCTGCCATGCCCGAGCCGAAAGGGGAACTCGACTACGTCAATACCTATACGCTGTTGGTCGCAGTGGTACTATCCGCCCAGGCCACCGATGTCGGCGTCAACAAGGCGACGGGCCCTCTGTTTAAGAAGGTGAAGACGCCACAAGCCATGGTGAGGCTCGGTGAAGCCAGACTGAAGGACTATATCAAGACGATTGGGCTATACAACACCAAGGCGAAAAACATCATCAAGCTGAGCGAATTGCTGCTTCGTGATCATGGCGGAGAGGTGCCTAACGACTCGAAGGCCCTGGAGGACTTGCCGGGCGTTGGACGCAAGACCGCTAACGTGGTCCGCAACATTGCCTTTGGCGCCCCTACCATAGCCGTCGATACGCACATCTACCGGGTCTCGAAGCGGACCAACCTGGCGGCGGGGAAGACCGTTTTGGCCGTTGAGCAAAAGCTGGAAAAGGTCACGCCGGATGAATTCAAGCTGCACGCACATCATTGGCTGATCCTTCACGGACGGTATACGTGTAAGGCTCGAAAACCACGTTGCGGCGACTGTGTGGTAGAGGATCTATGCCAATTCAACGGGAAAGAAACCGGCGCCTGCACCTAACCGCGGCCGCCGGCATTTGATTTCGCCCTGAGGATGGCTACGAAACAGGCCTGAAGGGATAGATTTTGACCTCCATAAGTTCTAACGTCCAGAAAATCGACGCTCAAATCGCCGCCATCACCCGGATATAAAAACAGATCGATACTACACTTGTCATGGCGGTACTGCCAAAGTTCCGCCGGCTTGTCGGTGCGTCGAAAGTCCGGCGCACCGAGCAATGTCGTTACACGGCCTGATGCCTCGCCCTTCAGGGTATTAATATCCGGATAGGTTAGTTCCGTCGCCTTGGGCACGGCAGTGGTTTCTATTGGATTTAGTGTTTCGGCTGGTCGGGGCGGAGTTTGCGCTTGCGACGGCGTTGGTTCCGCAACTTTTTGCGCGGGCGTATCCGAGGTCGTCATACAGCCATCCAACAACGGGACGGCTACCAACAACCAAACCAGAGAACGTCTCAAGCGTCGCCGTCCGGGCTCTCAACGGTTTGCATATCGCCGGAAACCTCACCGCCGGATTCAATCACAATACGGCCGTAGGACACCTTGCCTTTGATGTGACCGCCGGCCCTAACGATTAGCTTCTCCCGTGCTATCAGATCGCCGTCGTAGCGGCCGTTGATATCGGCCTCGTCAACTTCGGCGGTTCCCGTGAAATGACCGGTCGGCGCCACCTCGATGACGCGGGCGTTAGATAAGGTTCCTTCAACGTGGCCCTCAACCACCAGCTTGTCACATGCCGTGATATCCCCGCTCAGTCGGATATCCCGGCCTACGATGAGGCGGTTGGCGTCGGATTCATTACCGAGAGGGCCCATCGCCCGGTCTGACCGGCGTACCGGCGAGCCGGGGATTTCTGGCTTACGGCGTTGAATTTCGGGCTGAAACGACGTTGCCGTCGGCGGCTTGGCTGGCGCGTGTGAGCCTTTCCGAGAAAAGGGTTTTAGGGGTGGCGCTGAGGCCATGTCATCGGCCTTGATTTCGTCGTTATCTGTAGATTTGGTGCCGTCAGCGTTCGCAGCGTCTTTTTTCTTTCCAAACATGGTCTCTCCTTCTGGGCGTCGGGCTCGCTTGTGATAGTTTAGGTGGTGACGAGGGTGCCGCCATCGCGGGCGCGCCAATTTTCGAACAGGTGGACCATCGTTGCCGTCGCGATGATCGGGGTCAGCAGATTGACGATGGGAACGGTCATCAGGAAGGCAAAGATAGCGCCAATTATCAGCAAGGAGGCCTGAAACCGTTTTCTCACCGCCCTCGCTGCGCTGGCGTCCATGCGGCGAATGGACACCAGCTCAAAGAACTCCCGGCTGATCAGGTAGCCGTTCACCAGATAATAGAGGATCAGATATAGTGGGCCGGTGAAAATGAAAAACAACAAAGCAAGGTTGAGCGCTACCAGGATCAACAGGAATTTGCCCGCAGCCAGAAGAGAGTCTATGAACGGTGGCTCTTCGACCAGCGGCAGTGCCGGATAATGTCGCGCCTCTACGGCGCCACTGACGCGCCCTAGAAAGAGGCCGACCGCGGCGCTGATCGCCGCGGGGAAGAGTAGCCATGCCAAAATCACTCCCGACAAGCGGCCAAGAATGTCGGACACGGTCTCCATCCAGCCGGTCTGGAAGATGGACGTGTGGAGAAGCGCTGTCTCTATGCAGGCGAACATGGCCAGGAAGGTTAGGGCGGCTATCCCAATGCTCAACCAGACGACTTGTCGTGTTGCCGGGTCACTGAGTTGTCGTATTCCCTTCGTCAGAGCAGAAAACATTTTTTCCTATTTGGTTAGTTTGTCATCTTAATCTTAGTCTTGAAACGATCGCGACCACTAACGTAATCAGCGGGCCTGCTTAGCTTAAATTTCAAAAAAACACCATAAGAATAGAAATCGGAACAAGAATTTATTCCATTTGGGGCGTGATTTGTAATAGTGCCTCATAGTCGTACGCCTTGCCCCGGTAAACCGCCGATTGGGTCATCGCAGGCATGTGTTGCCCTGGCGGTGCTCACCAGTATACTTCGCGCGCTCCAACCGCCTCAACCTTCGTAAAAAGGGGACTTTCGTGACCGACACGAAATTCGATGTGCTCGCCATCGGCAACGCTATTGTCGACATTTTGGCACATACCGACGATAGGTTTCTGAATACCCATAACCTGATCAAGGGTACCATGGGTCTCGTTGATTTGGAGACATCACAAAGCTTGTATGACAAGGTTTGCGCCGTTTTAGAGTGCTCCGGCGGTTCCGCAGCCAACACTATCGCGGGCGTCGCCTCACTGGGCGGGCGCGGCGCCTTCATCGGGAAAGTCCACGACGACCAACTGGGGCGCGTGTTTACTAAGGACATGCGTGCCACCGGCGTGCATTTTCAGACCGTGCCAACGACGGACGGCGCCAAAACGGCCTCCAGCCTTGTACTGGTGACGCCGGACGCGGAGCGGACGATGCAGACCTATCTTGGCGCCTGCGTTGAGCTGAGCTCCTATGACATCTGCACCGAGGACATTTCTGCGGCCCAGGTTATTTACCTTGAGGGTTATCTCTGGGATCCGCCGGCGGCAAAACAAGCCTTCATCAAGGCCGCCGAACTTGCCCGTAGCGCGGGTAGAGAAGTCTCTCTCAGCCTGTCTGATCCGTTCTGCGTCGATCGCCACCGCGCGGACTTTACCGAACTGATTAACGGTCATGTGGATATTCTGTTCGCGAATGAAGAAGAAATCATGTCTCTCTATCAGGTAGAAACCTTCGACGACGCTATTGCCGCCGTCACCAGACAATGCAATATCGCGGCGTTGACCCGAAGCGCCGAGGGCTGCGTCATCGTTAGTGGCGACCAGGTGTTGACCCTAGCCGCGGAAATGGTTGATGAGGTAGTCGACACTACCGGCGCCGGTGACGCCTTTGCCGCGGGGTTCCTTGCTGGGTATACACAGGGCCGCGATCTCGCAACATCCGCCCGCATGGCCAACATCGCAGCCGGTGAAGCGATCTCGCACCTGGGTGCGCGCCCCGCGGTCTGTCTGGCGGATTTGGTTGCCGAACGTCTGGGCGAAAACTAATGGGAAAATCCATGAGCAACCTTCGCAACATAGCAATCATCGCCCACGTGGATCACGGCAAGACGACCCTGGTCGACGTCCTGTTGCATCAATCAGGGATCTTTCGCGCCAACCAAAAGGTGGAAGAGCGCGCCATGGACTCTAATGATCTGGAACGCGAGCGGGGCATTACGATCTTGGCCAAGTGCACGTCGGTCGAATGGGGCGACACGCGGATCAACATCGTAGACACGCCCGGACATGCGGACTTTGGCGGCGAGGTGGAGCGTATTCTCTCTATGGTCGATGGCGTCTTGTTACTGGTCGACGCCTCAGAAGGCCCCATGCCACAAACAAAGTTTGTCACGGCGAAGGCTCTTGGTTTGGGACTCCGGCCCATCGTCGTAGTCAACAAAGTCGACAAGCTCGACGCCCGCCCCTACGAGGTTCAGGACGAAGTGTTTGAGCTGTTCACGGCCCTGGATGCCAACGACGAGCAACTGGACTTCCCGACTATCTTCGCCTCCGCCAAGGATGGCTGGGCTGCAGACGACCCGGATGGTGAGAACAAGGATATGTATGCCCTGTTTGACCAAATCGTCGCCCATGTGCCCGCGCCACAAGCCGACCGCGACAGCCCGTTCCAGATGTTGGTGACCACCATGGAAGCCGACCCTTTTTTGGGCCGCATTCTCACGGGACGCATACAGTCGGGCGCGGTCAAGCCGAACTTATTGATCAATGCTATCGGCCGCGACGGCAATTTCATCCAGGCCAGCCGGGTGACGAAGGTATTGGCGTTCCGCGGACTGAAGCGTGAGCCGGTGGACTGCGCTGAAGCCGGCGACATCGTCGCCATCGCCGGATTTGGCGAGGCGACCGTAGCCGATACGCTGGCCGCCACGGAGGTTACCAAACCCCTGCCCTCGCAACCCATTGATCCTCCGACCTTAGCGATGATCTTTTCCATCAACGACTCGCCCCTGGCGGGACGCGACGGGGACAAGGTAACGTCGCGGATGATCCGCGACCGCTTGATGCGGGAAGCCGAGGGCAATGTTGCCATTCGTATTACCGAGGCCCAGAATCGAGACGCGTTCGAGGTCGCGGGGCGCGGCGAATTGCAGTTGGGCGTGTTGATAGAAACCATGCGCCGAGAAGGATTCGAATTGTCCGTCTCGCGGCCCCGCGTTCTTTATCGTGAGAGCCACAATACGGGCGAGCGTCTGGAACCCTTTGAGGAAGTGGTTGTCGACGTGGATGACGAATTTTCGGGCGTCGTTGTCGAATCGATGAGCCTCCGCAAGGCTCGGATGAGCGACATGCGCCCGTCTGGCGGCGGGAAGACGCGGGTCACCTTCATCGCGCCTTCGCGTGGTTTGATCGGCTATCACGGTAATTTTCTGACCGAGACGCGTGGCACTGGAATCATGAGCCGCCTGTTTCAC
>DFRF01000182.1 GCA_002378125.1 Rhodospirillaceae bacterium UBA3470
TCGGATCGAGTAGCCCCATGATCAACCGTCCGAAGGTTGTCTTGCCGGTACCGTTCGAACCGGTGACAACAAGGATTGATCCGGGCTCGAGCTTCAAGCTGAGGCTTTCGAACATGGGAGATGTGGCGCCCGAGAAGGCAAAGGCCAAGTCACGAAACTCGATCGCGCCCGCGTATTCCCGTAACGCAGAACCACTGTCGGGCTCTAGGGGGACATCTTTTAATTTCTCGAACATGTCCAGCGACTGGCGTGCCTTGGCAAAAGCCGCGCCCAGCTGCGACAGCTTGGAAATGGGCTGCAAGGCGCGCGTCGACAAGATATTAGCCGCGATCATGGCGCCAACGTCCAGTTCGCCAATCACCACTAGGGTCGCGCCGACACTGATCACAGCGACGGTCAGCAGGCCCGTACTGCTTTGCGTAACGGTCTGAACGAACCCTTGGCGTCCATTGATATCGCGGCGCAACCGCTGAATCCCTTGGATATGATCCTGCCAAGCAGTCCGTAGGAACTCTCCGGCGTTGAAGCTGCGCACGGAGTCGCCCTCGCGGGTGACCGTCCCCAAGAGCGCCCCGCCCATACCCGACGCGTTCTGCATCTCGGCCGTTTTCTCTTGGAGAGCGAGGCCGCCGATCAATCCCACCAAAAACACAGCGGCGATGAAGCCAAGGACTATGTAAGCGATGATGGGTTGCAGCAAGTAAAGAACGAATACATAGACCAATGAAAACGGCACATCGAGAACCGTGGTGATGTTGTTGGCGTTGTAGGCCGTCTCGATGGCAGCCGTGCCGCTGACCATTTCCTTGCGTGTTTCGGCAGGAATCTGATCGATGGCCGACACCTTGGCCCGGGTGAGTGCTGTAAATCCTGTAATCGCCGTCTGTTCGTCGGGGCCGACACTGATCCCTCGGGCCAAACTGGCGCGGGCCTGGCGGAAGGCAAACTCAAGGGCCATGGCGATCAGCGCGCCTGTCGTCAAGGTCACCAGCGTCGCGTCCACCCCCTGGGAGACATAGCGGTTCAGCACCTGCATAACATAAAGCGATGAGCCTAGGGCAAGGACGTTGATGAACAGGGAACCAATGAGCAGTTCCATGGAAATGATGGGTCGCGCCAGCATGCGCCGGATCAATTCCTTCATGGCCTGCCCCTTAACATTTTCATGCTTATAACGCCGTTTCCTCGCCAATGCGGATGGCGCGCCGGACTTCGTCGATTTTGAACCCAAGCGTCAGAAAACTGCTCCTGCGTGGTACCATCCTTCGCCTGTATAACGAAGATTCCGCGGTCGTTGTCGGCGGTATACCCCACCTCCGACCGATCGTTTGGCCCTCCGTGACTCAAAGAGCACCTCGATCTCCAGCTTCGATTGTCTTCCTCTAGCCCCTCAAGAGCTACCGGCCGAATCCTTCCTACTTCGAGAAATGCTGGTAGAAGAAATTAAACTTCGTTACGAATTGATCACCCTAAGGAATCTTTATGCAACTGTCTAAATTTTTCGTCAGGTCTCACACAATTTCCTGAGAGTTTTTAGACCCTTCGCTCACATCTTTGAACACAATATTTTGGCGTATAAATTTGCAATTAAACTCGGCTTGATTGATTAATCGTCGGTAATTCTAGATTTTGATCGCAAGCTCAACCAGCACCAAAAGGCTATCGCGAGGCGATATCGTCGATAGCACCCACCAGATCCGCATAGGCCCCGACAACGGCATCGGCCCGCGTCCTTGCGCTGGAACCCTCGTCCCGCGCGGCGGTGAAAAGGATGGCTTTCATGCCCACGGCCTGGGCACCAGCAATGTCCTTGGCATCCCGGTCCCCGATGTGGAGCATTTCGGAGCATTCGACACCGAGCTGAGTTGCAGCGCTCCGGAAACAATCCGGATGCGGCTTTGATCTACCGACATAATCGGAAAACACGAACCCGCTAAAATACTGTGCGACCCCATGGTGCGCTAGCAGGTCCCGCAAGCCACGCCCCGGCGTATAAATCGTATCGGAAATGATACACAGATTATACCGGCTCGCGAGCTCGGCAATGGCGTCACTGGCACCATCAATCAGATCGGGCGGGACGCAAAGCTCCATATCCTCGAACTGCGCAATCAGATCATCGCGAACATCACGCGGTAGATCGCGATTGAGCCCGTCAAGCATAATATCTATCCGGTCTGCCACTTCCCAGGTGACACTCATACTGTGCCAGACCTTTCGAAACGCCGCCTCGTGGACGTCGAATGCGGCGTCACTCAACGCCTTATCGAGAGGCACCTGATCATTCAGCGCCGACCAGAAGAGATGCCGCCGCTCATCACTTTTCGAGCGCATCCCCTGCGCGGCCCGTTTCGGTTCATCAGACCCGTCGACAAAAATCGTTTCCCAAATATCGAAGGTGATTGCTTTCAACAGCATCGGTGAGATTCCTAAATTTGCTCGTCACAGCCGGCGAATTGATGGAGGATTATGGGGGAAAGAATCTCAGAATATGGCCGTAAATTTGGTGGCAAGCCGAAAGCCCGTTCCTCCGTTATCCTAAACACCAACCAAAACAGACGCGGTTTATTGAGAGCCAGCTTTCGCCAGTGCAACGCAGACCAGCGTGCTTCGGGCGTTTCCGGGGGTCCTTAACAAACTCGGGGTTGGGCTGTCGCATGCTGGCATCGTAATCTGCATCCCCCGCATCATCCAAATAATCCCCAGAAATCTGCGGGATTCGATTTTCAGAATCAATCCTCAATTTGGGTGTTGGAAGTATCTGGATATTGGATATTTATTAAATTATTGATCTTTTGGGGAAATTTGGCGCGCCCGGGAAGACTCGAACTCCCAACCTTCTGATCCGTAGTCAGACGCTCTATCCAATTGAG
>DFRF01000185.1 GCA_002378125.1 Rhodospirillaceae bacterium UBA3470
AACACGGACAATGGGCGACGCCAGTACCAGACCGTGCGAACAGATCAATTTCAACCGCATCCAGCTTGACGCAATGGGCGTGCCACACGTCGTACCCAGTCCAGCCCAGGTCTGCGGCGTATTCCCCAGGGCGACAGCCGAATTTCTCTAGGGAATAGGCGACATCGTCATCGTTCTCAGCCAGGTGAGTATGCAGCATGACCCCCTGGTCGCGCGCGAGGATCGCAGCGTCTCGCATCAGTTCGCGGCTAACCGAGAACGGCGAGCATGGCGCTACGCCGATACGGATCATGGCGCCGGGATTGGGGTTGTGATGGGTCTGGATCACGCGCAGCGTATCCGTGAGGATCGCATCCTCTTTCTCCACCAGCGCATCAGGTGGCAGGCCACCGTCGCTTTCGCCGATGCTCATGGCACCGCGCGTGGCATGCAGGCGCAGGCCAATTCCCTCTGCCGCCTCGATCTCATCATCCAGGCGTGCGCCACCAGGGAACATGTACAGGTGATCGGCTGCGCAGGTCACCCCGGCCAGCGCCATCTCCGCCAGGGCTACTTGGGCGGAGATCCGGATCTCTTCCGGTCCCATGCGGGCCCAGATTGGATAGAGCGTTCGCAGCCAACCGAACAAGGTTGCGTCTTGGGCTGCGGGCACGGCTCGGGTGAGGTTCTGGTAGAAGTGGTGATGCGTGTTGATCAACCCCGGGGTCACTACGCAATTGATCGCGTCGACAACTTCATCGGCCGTTTTCGGCAGGTCCTCTGATTCGCCGACAGCCGTGATGACACCGTTTTCTATGTAAATACCGCCACCGGCAATCTCCCGGCGTCCACCATCCATCGTCACAAGATGATCTGCGTTTTTCACCAGCATCGTTGGCATGGTGCACCTTTTCAAGAAAGGCGCTGGCCGGGAAGGTGCACCTTCCCGGCCAGGCGTTCGTCTAAGGGCCGGCGGATTTACTGCTGGGCATCATCGGCCGCTTCTTCAGGCAAGATAAGGTTGAGAATGATGGCGAGGAACGCTGCCGGCAGTAGGCCGGAGGTCAGCAGCACCTTCGCCGTGCCATCTAGGTGTTGGAGAGCCCCTGGCACCAATTGCAAGCCGAGGCCGACCGAGAGCGAGATAGCGAATATCATCATATTTCGTCGGTTCCAGTTGACCTCGGAAAGCATGTTGACGCCGGCTGCGGCGACCATGCCGAACATGACGATGACGCCACCGCCCAGGACCTCGATGGGAACGGACGCAATAATGGCACCGACCTTGGGAACCAGCCCGGCGGCGATAAGGAAAATCGCACCGATCGTCACGACATGCCGGCTCATGACGCGGGTCATGGCGATCAGACCGACGTTCTGGGAGAACGACGTGTTCGGCAAGCCCCCAAAGAAGCCGGCAACGGCGGAGCCGATGCCGTCGGCATAGGTGGCGCCCTCCAGTTCCTTCGTTTCCGCTTCGCGGCCCGCACCGCCTTTGGTGATCCCTGACACATCGCCCACGGTTTCGACCGCGGAGACGAAGGACATGAGGCAAATGCCTATGATCGCACCAGCTGTGAATTCGACGCCGAAGTGTAACGGCATCGGGAGAGCGAAGACGGCGGCTTTGCCAACATTGGCGAAGCTGACCATGCCCAACATTGCGGCGACGATATAACCGACAATGAGGCCGATGAGGACCGCTGCGACGGACAGCAGTCCGCGACTGAAAAACTTGATCCCGAGGGTGACGACGATGACCACCAGGGCCACGGACCAATTCTGCAGGCTTCCGAATTCCGGCTTACCCTGGGCGGGTACGCCACCGGCCGCATACAGGATTCCAACTTTCACTAGGGCCAACCCGATCATTAGGACGACGAGGCCTGTGACCAGGGGCGGCAAAGCGAAGCGGAGGCGGCCGATGAACGGCGCGAGGCAGGCATGGAACACGCCACCGACGATAATGCCGCCCATGAGAATAGCGATGGCGTCGACGCCCTTACCGGCAACCAAGGGGATCATGATCGGCAGGAATGCGAAGCTTGTTCCCTGAACGACCGGCAGGCGCGCGCCTACAGGACCGAAGCCGACAGTTTGCAGCAAGGTCGCGATGCCCGCGAACAGCATGGACATTTGGATCATGTAGATCATTTGCGGAAAGTCCGGAGAATTGGAGCCGAAACCAAATCCCGCGGCGCCGCAAATGATGATCGCTGGCGTCACGTTGCTGACAAACATCGCTAGGACATGCTGGATCCCCAACGGCACGGCCGAGGCCAACGGTGGCGTGTAGTTGGGGTCCTTTAATTGTTCTGGCGTCCCCAATGCGGAATTTTCCATAGCCATTCTTCGTCTCCTTTTCCCAAAGTTCCATGATTCTAGCCGTCCCGCTGTAAGAGCGGTCAATTTTCTTGCATCCGTCAGGCCAACAGGTCCTCCAATCGTAATCGCGCGATTTGTTCAACCTGTTGACATGCAGTCGAAAATTCCGTTTCTCGATCGTTTTTTACGCGGTCCTGAAACGCGGCAAGAATTTGCTCTTTTCGGAGCCCTTTGACGGCAATGATGAAGGGAAAACCAAATTTTTTTGAATACGATTCGTTCAGGTTCGTGAATGTCTTGTGTTCTCTGTCCGTCAGGGTATCGAGGCCGGCGCTGGATTGTTCCGCCGTCGACTCAGCGGTCAGGCGTTTCGCGGCGACGAGTTTGCCAGCTAAATCTGGATGCGCCCGCAGGACGCCGAGGCGTTCGTCCCGGGTCGCCAAGCGGAACTGGATCACCAGGGCACTGTGCAGCCCGACCGCCGTGTCGTGGGCGGGACCCAGTTCTCCGTCGTAGGTTCGTTCGGCGATCCAGGGGGAGTGTTCAAATATGGAACCGAAGCGGGCGACGAAAGCGTGCTTGTCCATCTGCGACGGGATCAGATCCCGCTGAACCGGGGGATGGTGCGCCGCCCAATGTTTGGCGATGTCGATCCGCCGGGCGAACCAGACGTCCCCGTGATCGCGTGCGTATTCGATAAAGCGTTGCAAGGACGCCAAGCGCCCGGGGCGGCCGACGAGGCGGCAGTGCAGCCCGATGTTCAGCATTTTCGGTTGGCCGGCCTTGCCTTCCGCGTACAAAACGTCAAAGGAGTCCTTTAAATAGGCGAAGAACTGATCGCCCGAATTGAAGCCCTGTGCGGCGGCAAACCGCATATCGTTGGTATCCAAGGTATAGGGGATGATCAGTTGATCGCGGCCGTCATGAGACCGCCAGTAGGGCAGGTCGTCGGCATAGGTATCAGATATGTAGTCGAAGCCGCCTTCCTCCGTGACCAAATCGACTGTGTTGACCGAGCACCGACCCGTGTACCAACCACGCGGGCGTGAGCCGGTCACCGCCTCATGAACGGCAATGGCTTCACGAATATCGGCCAATTCGGCGTCCCGGGTATGATCCTTGTAGTCGATCCACTTGAGGCCATGGGAGGCAATTTCCCAACCGGCCTTCAGCATTGCCGCAACCTGGGTTGGCCCGCGCCGCAAGGCCGTGGCTACGCCGTACACCGTGACCGGCACCCCGAGGCCCGTGAACAGGCGGTGCAGGCGCCAGAACCCAGCCCGGGCACCGTATTCGTATATAGATTCCATGTTCCAGTGACGTTGCCCTTCCCAGGGTTGAGCGCTAACGATTTCTGAAAGGAAAGCCTCGGAAGTGGGATCACCATGCAAGAGACAGTTCTCACCACCTTCTTCGTAGTTGACGACGAATTGCACACAGATAGCCGCGCCCTTCGGCCAATCGGCGATTGGCGGCGTAGCGCCGTATCCCTGCATATCTCTCGGGTAGCGGACCATTGTGCTTATTATTCCCTCGTCAAGACGACAATAATGTAAATCAAGACAATACCCATTGCTTTTAAAAAATTCCGAAAGATGTTTAAGAATTTGACGGCTATTGTTATCGGCGTACTTTGGCAGTCATCGCGTCGAGTTAGGAGGGCTAAATGGCGGCAGGCACCGGGTTTCTGACGACCCATATTCTGGATACGGCAAACGGCTGTCCAGCCCACGGCGTGAAAATCGAACTCTATCGGTTGTCAGGCGACGCCCGCGAACACATAGTAACCATGGTGACTAACAACGATGGTCGCACGGACCAGCCGGTCATCGCACAAGGTGAATTAGCCGTCGGCACTTACGAATTGGTCTTTTCGATCGGCGACTATTTCGCCGGCTATGGTCAAAAGCAGGCGAACCCCTTCATCGACGTAGTCCCAATCCGTTTTGGTATCTCCAAATCAGATGAGCACTATCATGTGCCCTTGCTGGCCTCGCCGTTTTCCTTCTCTACCTATCGCGGCAGCTGATTCGTTGGTTTTTGCGCTTTGTCAGCCATTTCGCGAGGGTGACAAAATATAGACGAGCTGCAACGGTAAAATGGCCCATTCCCGTGATTGTTTCTCCTATATGGTGAATTTTGACAATGGCCCTGATCAAATTTCCATTCGGCCAGAAAACTAAATTTGAAAATGCGAATTATCACTAAATAAGCTGGTTCAAATCGCCGTTGGGGATGTTTGCGGGAACAGTGGGTGGCCCACTCCATGTGCAGTCGCGTGCGTCCGGCCTCAGCTTTCGAGGGTTCGCTTACACTCGCCAACGGTGTAATCGATGAACAAGCGGATCTTTGGGTCCTGCAGGCGCTTGTGTGGATAGATGCAGGAGAAAGGTAAAGGCGTCGGCGGTGTCGTGGTGCAGACACGAACTAGTTTGCCGGACTCCAACAGCTCAGAGATCTCATAGACCGACTTATTAATGATTCCGCTGCCGGCTAGTGCCCACCCCGTAAGCACATCACCATCATCGGATTCTAACGGGCCTGTCAGGTCGTAGCGCTTGGCTTTGCCGTTAACCTGCAGCATCCAGGAGAACTCGTCCGCGCCCGGATAGCGAAGCAGAAGGCATTTATGGTCACCGGCAATCAGGTCGTCACCGGTTTCTGGTAGGCCGTTGTCCGCAATGTAGGCTGGCGACGCGCAGAGTACGCGTTCGAACTCATGGATGGATCGGACCCGCAATTCAGAATCTGCCAATCGTCCCAACACGAAAGCAGCGTCCAATCCTTCGTTGGTGATGTCGACCTTCCGGTCCGATAACCTTAGCCGAATGTTGATGTCTGGATAGTCGGTCTTGAAGGTGGGGATCAATGGTGCGATCAGCTTTTTGCCTAGGCCCAGAGGAGCGGCAATGAAGATTGTGCCTTTGGGGTGCGAGGTGGTCTCAGCTATCCCGCCCTCGACCTCGGCGATGGTCTCCAGGATCTTTGTGGCGCCCGTGTACAGCATATCGCCGTGTGACGTGGGCGTCATGGACCGGGTGGTTCGGTTGAACAGGCGCACGTTGAAATGCTTCTCCAGCTCGGAGATGCGGCTGGAGACTACGGCGGCGGATATGCGCAGATCACGTCCCGCCGCCGACATGGATCCCAGTTCGAAAACCCGCACGAAAGTTTTCAGATTATTCACGTAAGACATGCTAAAATAAGTATCATTGTTATGATTTATTTGAAAGTGTTTGGAGGCTCTAGGCCTTCCCGAAACCCTGGTATTCTGCCACTGTTGCGACAATCATCCCGATCAGTGGGGGAGGTGAAATGAATGAGTTTGCGGTAATCTGGGAATGGCTGTCCCTGGCTGCGCGATGGGTCCATATTATCACGGCTATGGCCTGGATCGGCTCGTCGTTCTATTTCATCGCTCTCGATTTAGGTCTGCAAAAGGGCCCGGGGCTCTCGGAGGGTGCCGACGGGGAGGAATGGCAAGTCCACGGCGGCGGTTTCTACCACATCCAGAAATACCTCGTCGCGCCCAAGCGTATGCCCGATCACCTTACCTGGTTTAAGTATGAGAGCTACGCCACGTGGCTATCAGGTTTTGTGCTGATGGCTATCATCTATTACGCCGGCGCGGATATCTTCCTAATCGATCCAACGGTGGCCGACCTGACGTCCGGACAAGCAATATTGATCTCCATCGCTTCCTTAGGTCTGGGCTGGGTGATTTATGATCGTTTGTGTAAGTCCGCTTTTGGTGAGGACAACACCCGCCTGATGCTCATTCTCTATGTCGTCCTGGTGGCCATGGCCTGGGGCTACACTCAGGTTTTCACGGGCCGCGCTGCGTTGTTGCATCTGGGAGCCTTCACCGCGACCATCATGTCGGCAAACGTCTTCTTTATCATCATCCCGAACCAAAAGATCGTCGTCGACGATCTGATCAACGGCCGTAAGCCAGATCCTAAGTACGGCAAGATCGCGAAGCAACGTTCTACCCACAACAATTACCTAACGCTACCGATCATATTCCTCATGTTGGCTAATCACTATCCTTTGGCGTTTGCATCCGAATACAACTGGCTGATTGCCTCGCTGGTTTTCCTTATGGGCGTGACCATCCGGCATTACTTCAATTCGAAGCATGCGCGCTCAGGTGATCCCATCTGGACCTGGTTCGCGACGACGCTCTTGTTCATCGCTGTCATGTGGCTGTCCACCCTGGGGCCGAAATCCGCCGATGAGGGAAGGCATGCAACGATGAGCGCGCACGAACAGCGTTTTACCCGGGCCGCACACTTCGAGGAGGTGAAGGAACTGGTTCAGGGCCGGTGCATCATGTGTCATGCGCAGGAACCAGGATACGATGGTTTCATCGTTGCGCCGAAGGACGTGAAGTTCGAGACGGACGCGGAGATCGCCAGTCAGGCTCGCGAGATTTATCTACATGCCGGCCGGTCCCGCGCCATGCCGCCGCCCGCTGTGGTCCGCGACGGAATTGAACTGAGCGCCCGGGAACGGCAGCTTCTAGTGAAGTGGTACGAAGCGGCGGTAAAACAGTAAGGCGTGTGTCAGTCGCGCTGTCTAACACCCAGTAAACTGGATCGGCCGAGGCTCAGCAGTGCGTCATCTTTCAGGCGCAGCGGCGAGCTCCGGACTTTGTCAGCGGATTCGCGAAGCTCATCCTCTAGAAACTCGATCTCCTGTCCGGCGTCGCGCAAGTCGGCGATGACTTCTTCCGCGTCACGGTGCCGGGACGCCACCAGTGCCCACAAGATGGCTGTACGGGTGCCGGACTTGCAGTGCGCGAAGATAGGTTTGGGCAGTTCTGTCAGTGCGCGCTCGAACCGGTCAATTATATCTGTCTCGAACAGGGCGTGGTTGTCCGACGGACTGTGGGCGTAGGTCAGGCCTTGGTCCTCGGCCAGAGAACGGGCGTCGGTTGAGACCAGGTAGTCGCCGTTCTCGTCATCGGGTCGCACGTTGAGTACGGCGGCAAACCCAGCTTTGCGAACCGTAGCGAAATCCTCGGCAGCCGGTTGCGGGCCGATGGCGAATTCTGGAGTGACGGGGATGATCTCGAACACGCTTCGTTATCTCTCCGCTCAGGACCTTTGTCTCCACGGCCGCCAACTATGGTCATGGAATGGGTTTCACATTTACCGCCGCGGCTTTAAGCTCTGGTTCTTATTCGATGCGTAATTAAACCCTAGCCAAGAATGGACGGCGCGAACATGGATCAAACAGATGCCAAAATCCTGGATATTCTGCAAACTAATGCTTCTCTTTCTACGGCTGAGGTCGCCGATCAGGTAGGCATCGACGAACAGATCTGCGCCGATCGGATCCAGCGCCTGGAAGACGGAGGCGTGCTTCTGGAACAGGTCGCCCTCGTGGATGCACGCAAGGTAGGTGCCAACATGACGGCCTTCGTTGCCATCACTACTCCGGAGCATTCGACGGAATGGTTGGAGGAGTTTCACGCGACCGTGACCAATCTCCCGGAGGTTGTGGAGTTTTACCGCATGAGTGGACAGGTGGACTATCTTTTGCGTGTCGTCGTTCCCGATATCGACGCCTACGACGCCTTCTACAAAAAACTTATCGCTTCTGCGAAGCTGAAAGATGTGAGTTCTACCTTCGCGATCGAACAAATCAAATTCACCAGCAAGCTGCCAGTCACCATCGTTGATTAATTGCCGCAGTATCCAGTCGACTGTGATGCCGAAGAGCCCCACGTATTCGCGCTTGCCGGGCTTGATGTAAAGATTGCTGGCTACGGGGTTGTTCATATTGGTCAAGGTGTCAAGGTTGGGAGAATAGGAGGATCGGTACGCCGCTTCGGCTATGACTAGGATTACCACTGAAATTCAGAACCTGCTCCTCCACCTAACCCGATCTATTAACCTGGTTATAGAAAAGACCTTTTTAGAACGCTGACAGACGGTTTTTCAGTATCCGGAAGATGTGCTAAAGACAATCTCGTGGTAAGACGAGAAAAGGATGCGACGGATGCCCTACACCCTTGATCAATTCGTGACGGATTGCCGGACGGCGCTACAGGATGGGGATAGCCCCGAAGCATTCGAGGCCGTCCGCCAATATGTTGAAACGGCCCTAAAAGATAGTGATTTTGTGGCCACACACGTTCCCCAGGATACTGCGGAGCCGCGCCGAATAATTTATGAGGATCCGGATTTGGGATTCTGCATCTGCGCTCACTCCTACACCGGCGCGAAGCAGGGTGAACCCCATGACCATGGACCCACGTGGGCCATTTATGGCCAGGCCGCTGGAGAGACAGAAATGACCGATTGGGAAATCGTCACGCCTGCAAAGGACGGTGTGCCAGCCAAAGTCAAGAAGGTCCGCTCCTACCGCATGGAGCCGGGTGATGCCCATGTCTATGCCCCGGGAGACGTGCACGCGCCCTACCGGGACGCACCGACACGTTTGATCCGCATCGAGGGAACCAACACGGACAACGTCAAACGTACCCCCATGGAAGCCA
This sequence comes from Rhodospirillaceae bacterium UBA3470, assembly GCA_002378125.1. GTDB lineage: Bacteria > Pseudomonadota > Alphaproteobacteria > Rhodospirillales > Casp-alpha2 > UBA3470. Next base: position 8,810 of record DFRF01000185.1, read on the forward strand.
TTTGAGTGGCGAAGGATGATCCAACGGGAGGCCCTGTCCGTGGTGCCCCTGGCAGACCGTCTAACATCTCTTTTAAGCGGTTTCTATTATTCTGCGGCGTCCTTCTTTGCCGCCTCGTTATCCATCCGTTCCCAATCGTAGGCTAGGGGTTGTTTGTCAAGAAAGCCTTTGATGGCATTATGATGATAGTCGCTGGAGAAGTAGAGTGCCTGGGCCGCGGCCTCCATTTCGATTAGCGCTTGGGCATCTAAGTTGAAGGACTGATTGACGATCCGCTTGGTTGCGCCGATGGCAGGCGTGTTCGCCTTGCAGAGACGGCCTGCCAGTTCCATCGCTGCATTCATAAGGTCGTCAGCGCCGTGCACCTCCATCGCGATACCCATATCCTTGGCTTCTTGGGCTTCCAGGGGTCGGCCCGTGAACATGATTTCCTTGGCGCGCTGTAGTCCGACCATGCGTGGCAGCGTAAAGAATGCGCCAACGTCTGGAACCAGGCCGATGCGCGGGAATACGCAGCACATCTTGGCGCGGTCTGAGCAGAGAATGAAGTCCGCTGACAGGGCCATGGAAAATCCCGCGCCGTAGGCTGCTCCATCGACCGCCGCGATCACTGGAATTTCCAAGTTTAGGAACTTCTGGAACCAGTCGTGGTAACGGTACAGGCGCTGGCGATCTTCCGAGGTGTTCCGCTTTCCCAGGCTGTTGGCCAGCGCCTTCAGGTCGCCACCGGCACAGAACACGCCTTCCGTGCCCTTCAAGATGATCGCGCCGAGACCCGTATCGTACTGAAGGCTGGGCACCAGTTTGGCGAAATCATCGCGCATTTCTGGGCTCAATGCGTTACGGCGTTCGGGCTGATTCATGGTTATGATGCCGATGCCGTCCCTTTCCTCAAAGGTGATGGCCTGGAATTCCGTAACGGACATGATTCTCTCCATTTAAATAGCGTGATGGCATCTAATTATAGGTGGGGGAAGATTGTATCTGCACGATAAAGTGGATTTATGGTTCATGGAGTGAAATGTCGTTTGGCAGATCATCCGGGAACTCGGCAACTTAGGTAAAGATTGCAGTCCGGTGGTGGTGAGCTGGAAGTTAGGGGTTCTGCTCTTGCTCTACTATTGCTGAGAGAACGCATTCATGTCTCGCAGCTTAGTTCCCTTAATTAGCTTGAAGGGCTAAGGGTGCTTCAGATCTCGGCATCACTGCTTTGAGAGGGCCGCGATGTCGCGCATTACTGAGCTGCCGTCCCTTTAACCTCCTCGCTGGCCTTGGATCCGGTTGCTTATGGCAAGATTGTGTAGGGTTGCGTAATCTAAAGCTTACAGACTGGCGATTTCTCTTTAGTAAGTGCGCCGACATGTCGAAAAAGACGGAACTGCCCTTGCTGTCCAGCGCTTCATTGAGGAGTGATCCATAGTTCAGGAATGGTCATGAGTTGATAGTGAGAAGGATTGCCAGAACTTGATGCTTTGCGATTTACCAGATAATAGCGTCAACCTCACTTAGGGAGGTTTGCCTCGATGGCCTTAGTGACCTTAATGGAGAGTGGCGACGTCGGCGACGAGAACCACTCTACCAGTCGTCCATTCGGCGCCACGAGGTACTTATGGAAATTCCAGCGTGGTTTCGCAATTCCCCCCAATTCCTTGTAGGCCCAGGCGTAAAAGGGATGCGGCGTGTCGTTGCGGATGCGGACCTTTTCCGTCATTGGGAAATCGACGTCGAAATTGACCTCGCAGAATTCTTTGATCTCCGTGGCGCTGCCGGGTTCTTGGCCTCCGAAGTCGTTTGAAGGTACGCCAAGCACGACCAAGCCCTTATCACGGTAACGAGACCAGACATTCTGCAATGCACTGTATTGCGAGGTAAACCCGCAATGAGAAGCTGTATTGACGACTAGAACAGCCTTGCCCGCGAAATGGGATAGGGGTAAGTCGCCGCCGTCGATAGCCTGAAAGGTGAAATCGTGAGCTGTTTTCACATCCGAGGCTATTGTGTCCGAATATATTATCATGAGCAGTAAGGCCCCCGCGATCACTGAACTTGTCTTGTTCATGGCTCCAAGGTTCTCTTTGTTTATCTGTAACAAGTTTACCGCTGTTGAGTGCGGATCAAGTATACTGTTTGTTTACGTTAACTAGCGCGTGTCTGATTTTCATTCATGCTGAGTGTTTGTGAGTAATTTAGGGAAGGGCGGCTATAAAAGCGTCAGCTTCGTGGACATAGGCGTTGGTTTTTTGTTTGTTCCATGAGGCCAGGGTCTTGTAAGGGAAGGCCATCCGGGGATTGTCCTGAAGAATGTCGCGATTACGGATCATGAATGCCCAATATAGGTAGTTAAACGGGCATGCATCGGGCCCATTCTTCTTGCGGACGTCGAAGCGGCAGGACCCGCAAAAATCGGACATGCGTTGAATATAGGAACCGGATGCGGCGTAGGGTTTAGAGGCCATGCGCCCGCCATCAGCGAACACGGCCATGCCCAGCGTGTTGGGCATCTCTACCCATTCCATCGCATCGGCGTAGACGGCTAAATACCAGCGTTCAATCTCGCGTGGCGCGACGCCAGCCAGTAAGGCGAAGTTCCCCGTAAGCATGAGCCGCTGGATGTGGTGGGAGTAGGCGTAATCGGCCGTATGCGAGACGGCCTCGCGTAAACAATGCATGTCCGTCGACCCGGACCAGTAGAAGTCCGGCAAAGGCCGCGACGCGCCCAATAAATTGGCGTCCTGATAGCCAGGCATAAGCGTCCAATAGACGCCGCGGACGTACTCGCGCCACCCGAGGATTTGGCGAATGAACCCCTCAACAGCATTCAAAGGCGCATTGCCCGCGTGCCATGCCGTTTCGGCGGCTACGCAAGCTTCACGCGGTGTCAGAAGTCCAATATTTAAGGCTGGGGCCAAAAGGGAGTGAAACAAAAACGGCGATCCGGTTTTCATAGCGTCTTGATAATCGCCAAAGAAGGGCAGGTGATGGGCGATGAAATCAGCCAGGGCCTCCAGGGCATCGTTCCGCGTCACAGGCCAGCCAAACGAATCCAGGGTGCCAAAGTTCTCAGCGAATAGCTCATCGACCAGGGCCATAACGTTGCGGGTGATGCCGTCTGGCGCGAACCGCTTGCGGATCGGCGTCGCTGTCGCGGAAGGCAGTTTTTTACGATTTTCAGCGTCGAAGTTCCATTGGCCCCCCGCCGGATCTTTACCGTCCATCAGAATGTGGTTCTCGCGTCGCATTTCCCGGTAGAAGTGTTCCATTCGCCATTGACGCCGATTTTTGGCCCATGTCTGGAAGCGTTGGTGACTAGCGAAGAACCGGGTGTCCTCCAGGACCTCAATGGTGAGGCCGTTTTCACTGTTCCAGTCGCGCGCCATTTGGGCGACGCGGTGCTCCCCTGGTTCAGTCATAACTATGCGCTGGGCCCCGTGACGGATCACGGCCCGATGGAGTTCTGTCTCAAAGTTGCCGGTGTTTTTGGGATCATCTAACCTTACGTAATCAACGTTCAGGCCGCGTTGACGCAGCTCATCAGCAAAGTGACGCATGGAAGAGAGGAACATAACAATTTTTTGTTTGTGGTGAGGAACGGCGGTACATTCCCCCATTACCTCCATCATCAAAATTGTTCCTGAGGTGGGAGTAACGTCAGCGATGGACGGGTTGGCTTCGTAGAGTTGGTCGCCTAAGACGACGTGCAATGAAGTCATCTTTTAATGTCACTCACGTAGTTGCGGAATGAGCACGCCGTTGACCGCGGCATCGGGCTGAACAATAGCGAACATCGGACCAACAGAATTTCCAACGACGACGCCAAGTAAAAGATCTGCCGCAAGTCACGCAGGTCTTGGTTGGCAATTCGCGCTTTTTTCGCAATTTTTTATCTCTCGCAGGTTAAATCTTATAAATTGCGGTAATTGTAAGACAGCTGATCACGATAGCAGTCAACGGGTACCGTAGGCGGAGGTACCACCGAGGCGCTATGCCCTTGTTTACGGCGCGCACGTCGGAGATCAAGACCAGGGCGAAACCGATGATCAGCAGGCCGAACCCAAGTGGTTCCTCAACCAGCAATCCCGCCCACCCTATCAGCGAGGGAATGATCGACAAGGTGAGTATAGGAGCGAGGCCCTGCCGGGTACGGGCGTTACCGTCACTGTTTCGAATCGCCATACCCCATTGAATACCCCCTAAAAACGAGAGTATCACTGCGCCGTAGGCGCGGAGAACGAACCTCGAATTATATACTCCAATCGATGTGTCCGTGACCGTCTCAAATGTCATTGTAACGAACGGAACCAACCCTAATAGGCCGAGCCACCGAGCGCTTAAAGGAATAACAGCCAAAAATCTTTACTTTCTATTAGAGATAACCACGCTCTTGTATACGCGGCGCCGACGGGTTTGGATTTGATCAGAGTTTCAGGCGTCGTTATGCCGCTGATGTCGTTCAGCCGCTCCATGGCGTAAAGGTACTCTTCCAGCAACTCTTGGATCAACTGGCACACCGTCGTTTCGTCCTGTTGGATAATTGACGAAAGCCGTGGCCTTGGTGTGTTTCACACAGGGTCGAGATTCGACTGTCACGCTGTTCTGGAGATAAAGACCGGCAAATGAATGCCGATCATCTCGGTCAAGACGGTTTTCATAAGACTGTCCTGTCTCAGCATTTCATTTCGGGCTTTCGCAGGGAAGCCAGCATTGTCGTACATTTATGTCTAAGGGATGATATCCGCGACCCAACCGAAGAGAATTTGACAATCCCGATCATGCGTCCTCTGACCGACTTCACCGCCTATGCCGATGCCCAGCGCCATTGTTCAAAAGAAGCGCTGTGGACGCTGTTTGACGGTAACCGGACAAGTTTCAACATCGCGCATGAGTGTCTGGATCGCCATCCCCGCGACGCGGTCGCCATTAATGTAGTGAAAGCGGACGGCAGAATTGACACCTACACCTTCGGCAAACTGAGTGACGGTGCGGGATGCTTCGCCAACCACCTGCGGAGGCGTGGGCTGGTCCCAGGGGACGTAATCGCGGTCATGCTAGAGCCATCGTTCGAGCTCTACGCCGCCTTGTTCGGGGCCATGAAGGCGGGTTGTATAGGTGTGCCTCTATTTACCCTGTTTGGCCCCGACGGTTTGCGACTCCGGATCGATGACTGCGTTCCAAAGGTCCTGGTGACCAATCCAGAAAAGGCGCCTATAGCGGCCGGTATTGATGGCCTGGACGTACTGACTACAGGCTCTGATTTCGACGCTGCCTTGGTTGCGGAGTCCCCTGCATACACATCAGAGACTAAAGCCCATGACATCGCTGTTTACCAATATACATCGGGAACCACGCGGGAGCTGCCGGAGGCTGTCCGCCACTCCCATGGCTCCTTGGTGACCTTGACCTTATCGACGCTCTACGCCACCGGCGTGCGTCCCGGTGATAAGTTCATGACGCCGTCATCGCCAGCCTGGGGCCATGGGTTATGGCACGGTACCATTGCGCCGTTGTCCTTGGGTGTGGAAACGTCCAGCTACTCGGGTAAGTTCGATGCCCTGCGCTGCATGGAAGGTATGGCGGAATTGGGCATTACCAACTTGTCGGCTGCCGCTACGCATTACCGGATGATGCGTCGTAGCGGGGCCGCCGCTGACTTCGATTTCTCTATCGAGAAACTGTCGTTTACAGGGGAACCCCTGGATTCGGAGACGGATCAGTGGATCCGGAAGACTTTCGGGACGCCAGCAGGTAGTTTTTATGGAACCACCGAAGTGGGTGTTATCTTGGTGTCCTATCCAGGCGCGGAAGATTTCGATATCAAACCCGGGTCACTGGGCAAGCCGGTGCCGGGGGTCGAATTGGCCATTCACGACGCAAAGGGCCGTTCCTGTCCGCCTGAAACGATGGGTGAGATTATGATGAAGCGCCGGGGTGAATGGTTCGCTACTAAGGATTTGGGCCGCAAGGATGTGGACGGTTTCTACTACCACGGCGGCCGCGCTGATGACGTGATTATCACGGCGGGGTACACAATGGGCGCGGTGGAGATCGAGGACATGTTGCTGAAGCATGCCGACGTAGACGAGGCCGCAGTCATCGGCGTGCCGGACGAAGAACGCGGCCAGGTGGTCAAAGCCTTTGTGGTCTCGAAACGCGAAGGTGATGATAATTTCACAGCGGATATCCAGGCCTTTACGCAGGAGCGTCTGTCCCGGCATGAGTACCCGCGGATCATTCAGTTCGTGGACAGCCTACCGAAGACGCCAGCCGGCAAGGTCAACCGAAAGATCCTCCGGGACCGAGAGGCAAAAACATGAGCGCCACCTCGCCCACCGGCCCCCTGGTTGGGGTTCGGGTCATCGAAATGTCGGGTAAGGGGCCCGCGCCTTTCTGTGCCATGCTGTTGGCCGACATGGGCGCCGATGTGATCCGCATCGACCGGCCCACTAAACCAGGCCGTGCCCACGATAACTACATCGATCCGCAGTTGCGGGGTCGACGCTCCGTGGCCGTCAACCTGAAGAACCCGGACGGCGTCGAGACGGTTCTCAAATTGGTGGAACAGGCGGAAGTTTTGATTGAAGGGTTCCGCCCGGGCGTCATGGAACGCCTAGGCCTTGGACCGGAAGATTGTAAGGTACGCAATGCAAAGCTGGTTTACGGCCGGGTCACCGGCTGGGGGCAGGATGGGCCCTTGGCTGGGGCGGCGGGCCATGATCTCAATTACATCGCATTGACGGGCGCGTTGCATGCTATTGGTAACGCTGGCATGCCGCCACCTGCGCCCCTGGCACTGATCGGTGATTTTGGCGGCGGAGGTACTTTTCTCACTATCGGTGTCCTCGCCGCCGTCTTGGAGGCCCGGACGTCGGGCCGGGGCCAAGTTATCGATGCTGCCATGTTGGATGGGGTTAACGCCATGCTGAGCTTTACCCGCGGTTTGCACGCGGCGGGCTGGTGGCTTGATGAGCGGGAATCGAACCTTTTCGATGGCGGCGCGCATATGTATGCGAATTACGAGACCAAGGACGGTAAGGCAATCTCCATCGCGCCAATCGAGGTTGAATTCTATGACCAATTCATGGCAATCATGGGTATCGACCCGACGGAGATGCCTGCCCGCATGGACCGAAAGGGCTGGCCGCAATGGAAAGAAAAGCTGGCGGCTATATTCAAGAAAAAGACCCGTGATGAATGGTGCGCCATCTTGGAAGGCACCGATGTTTGCTTCGCGCCGGTACTGACCATGGGTGAGGCCCCGGACCATCCCCACAACCGTACCCGAAAAACTTTCGTCCAGCATGAAGGCGTCATCCAGCCTGCACCGGCGCCACGTTTTAGCCGGACACCTAGTGCCATCCAGCGGCCGTCACCAAAACCCGGTGAACATACGGCAGAGGTCCTATCCGACTGGGGATTGGACGATGATACAGTGGCCGAATTGATCGACTCCGGCGCGGTCGGTGTATATGACTGAAATTGACTTTTTATTTGGCGGCATTGGCGCTGCGCTTCTTGGCTCCGACCTCTAACATCAGGTGCTCCAGTGCCTCGACGGGCTGCGCGCCGACCAGGCCCTTGCCGGCGGCGAAGTACGTTGGCACCCCGGTCACGCCGTATTGATGCGATTTCGACCAGTCCCCATCCACCGCTTTCTTGAAACGACGTTCCTTGATTATCGCGCGAGCCTCGTCCACGTCCAGGCCGGCCTTGGTGACGACATCCAGGATTACACTCGTGTCGCCTACGTTGCGGCCTTCGACGAAGTAGGCTTCGAAGAACTTGTCGTGGATGGCCTCGCCGCTGTCCTTGGTTTCGGCCCAAGTGCCGATTTCCTGGGCGATGCGAGAATTGTAGGTGTGCGTCCGGTCCTTGAACGGCAGCCCCTCAGCCTCAAGGAGACCTCGCATGCGGTTGTTCTTCTCGGCGATTTCTTCCGGGCCGCAACGAAACAAATCCTGTAGTTCTCGGCCCCCGGCCGGTGTTTCCGGGTGCAGGGGGAAGTGCACCAGCTTCACTTCGATGTCGTAGTTCTCTTTAATCTTTTTCAACCGGTTGTCGCCCAGATAGCACCAGGGGCAGACGTAATCGGTGAACACTTCAAGGGTGACGGTGGCACTCATTATCGGACCCTTCTAAGAAAACTGACATATCCTCTTGTTGCCTGACCTCAGGCTGGGCTGCAACACACGTTTTTCAAGGCTATCGTCGCGGGAAAAATATGTATACCAACTTAAGATATTAACCTACTGTTCCTCCCACAAAAACAGATGATTTTCTAGATATTTCACATCAGATAACTGGTGTCGCTAACTCAACCTTCAAAAGGATATTTTATAGGATCCATGATATTTTTAAGATAGGTTAAATATCTTATGCCGGTGTTTTAATTGCCAAAGATTATTAGTCAAAGAAATCATGTCAAACCGTAAACTATGTCCACGTTGCGCAGGCCAAGTTCCTTTGGTGGAGAGAGAATACGGTGCAGAACGTGTGGATTTCTGTCTAAGTTGCCACGGAATTTATTTTGATAAGGGTGAGCTCGAAGGGCTCATCCAAATCATGTCAGACTTCAATTCAGTAAAACTGGATGAGCAAGAACTTGAAAATCAGCCATCGAGTGAAAGGAATTTCAACCCAAATTGCCCAAATTGCCAGGAGGCCATGCAGACCGATCAAGTAGGCCAAGTGTGGATTAATCAATGTTCTGCTTGTGGGGGGATATGGCTTGATCAGGGCGAACTATCAGCTCTCAGAGGCACTCAATTAATAATCCGAGATAATTTAGGCTTATTCATTCGACTTGGCCAATGATCCGTCACGTAAACAAACGCACAATTCTAGTGATTAACCGAATGTGTTGGCGTGAAACCGGTGGATTGAGGCCAGTCGGTCAAAACAATCTACGCCAAGGATGTGATCTTGGCTTTGTGGATGCTATTTCTACCAATAGCCTTTTTGGGGAAAAATTGTATCCAAGTGTATACCATAAATCTGGTGCGTATCTTTATTACATAACCAATCGGCATATTTTTCACGATGGGAATAAACGCACCGGGCTTGCAGTCGCGCTGACCTTCCTCACGTGGAACGGCTTCAATTTGCGACGCTTACCGCCCGAAGACACCTACCAGTTTGTGATTGATATTGCCTCAAACCAAGCCCCCACTGAGAGGGTTATAGATGAGGCAGCAGATTGGCTAGAGACGTTGACTTAAATGAACAAAGTCTTATGGAGCACCACACTCGTTGGAGTAAAACGACAAGATCGCAATTCGGTATTTTTTTACCTAACGCAGGAGTTTTTCAATTAAAAAAACTATTAGAATTGAATCGTCAGAACTCACAATATAGCCGTGATAATTTTTTCTAGTATCGTTGGGAATTGGGAATCAAATGCAACATAAGAAATTGGTTGGCTTTCTTGCGGAGGCTTGGTCGACCTGAAATGAAAGTAGATGGCAAGAGATAATATTTCGGGGATAAAAGGAGGGATCCTCAAGAAGGCCTTCCTCCTGCCTGGTATGATTATTCAATGGATCATGTATATGTCTGTTGGAAAACTACGATACGGCCAACTCCGCCAAAACACCCGACTGGCACGCTCACCGTTTATGACCTGGGTGTTTTCTTCATTTGCCTGGGGCTATTTGGGGTTAACGGTATATGAGACCGAGAACCTACAGACGTATTTGCCGAGCAAATTGATTTCAGAATTAACATTTTTCTCTGGCGAACCCAAAAAGCTAAAGGGTGATCAATCACAACCAAAACGCGAGGCCGAAGAAAATCCCGTTCAGACATTTGATGCCAAAAAACCAGGTTTCGTTACTTCAAGCTCAGCGCTCTTTGAAAGCGCGAACATGCGCTCTAACGTAATAAAACAGCTATCCTCAGGCACTGAAATCAGGATTTTAGGAATAAGTCCGGATAGGAAGTGGTATCGTATCTCTTTTGAGGACCGTACGACGGGCCGTGAATATGAGGGTTTCATGACTGTAAGTTCTGTCGCGCTTTTGGTGATCAGGTAAGACAAACCGCGTCTCGAAGAAACGGGAGCGAATGTTTTAACTTCGGTAGTAGGGGAAATTACATGCAATTCAAAAAGTATTTTTTTCGGATAGCGTTTGTCGGTTTAATCGCGTTGAACATTGTTACCTTTACCAGTCAGGCCTTTTACACAGCCGTCGTTGGCAGTCTAGGCATAGCTAAAACTGCTGCTCCACTGGTCTATAAGGGGACGAAAATGGCTACAAAGGCGGTGGTGAAAAGGTTCAAGGGGAAGCTTAGCAAGAGATTAGCCAAGAGAGCGGCCATCAAGGTTGGTTCGGCCAGTGGAAAAGCTGTGCCATTCTTGGGTATTGCTTTGGTGGCGGGAGGCGTCACGTGGGCAATATATGAAATTTGTGAAGATCTCAAAGAATTACATGAGCTAGAAAAAGCGTTCGACCCGTTCGCGATTTTTAAACCTGAAGAAGAAAAGGTGTGTGGTCTACCCGTTCCGTCCGAAGCGCAAATCCGAAAGACGGTTCTGGAAAGCCCAGAATTAGTATGGAACCAAGCTAGAGACTTGCTGCCAAACATCCAGTCTTCAATGTCATTTAATTCCAAAATATTAGAGCCAGATTATAAGTCAATGATGGAAACATTGTCTTTTGGTTCTCATTTGGACGGAATCAAGAAGAAAATTGAAAATCAATCAGATGAAGTTCTCAAAGATCTAAAAGAAATTTATCAAAACTAACATAAATCCCAATGATTTTTCTTCAGGAGGGAGGTAAATACAAATGAAAGCAAAAATAAGAAAGACATTTAATTTGACCTTTAGAAAACAAATTATATGTGCAGCGATCTTTGTATTAATGTCGCCAATAACCAGTTCATCATCAGATTTTCTGGATAAGGTGCAGGGCCAAACAAAG
>DFRF01000213.1 GCA_002378125.1 Rhodospirillaceae bacterium UBA3470
ATCGCTAAGCCGGTGAAGAATTTCCCTCCGGGCATTGAAGCGAAAATGATCCAGAACGATTTCCAGTGGGCTGCCAACAACCGCATTCGCGTTCTCGACGAATGGCGGAAGCGCTACGACGGTAAATCTGAGCCGAAGAAGTAAGGCCAGATCCGCGTTCCATTGACGGCCCCGGCGGCCATTTCCTAATCGCCGGGGCCGTTCCCTTATCACCTAAGAATTTCTTTGCTAGGCTCTCGCATGGGAGGCTGAAGAAATGACTGACACGACTTCATCGCCTTATCTGAAGGTTGAAAACATAGTCAAGAAATTTGGGTGCTTTACGGCGCTCAACAATATTTCCCTGGAAATCTTCGAAAGCGAATTCGTCTGTTTTCTTGGGCCTTCAGGGTGTGGCAAGACGACCCTACTCCGGGCCATTGCCGGATTAGATATTCAAACGTCCGGAACCATCAAACAGGCCGGCAAAGACATCTCGACCCTGCCCCCATCGGAGCGCGACTTCGGCATTGTCTTTCAGTCCTACGCACTGTTCCCTAACCTGACGGTCCATCGAAATGTGGCTTACGGCTTGGAAAATAAAGGGATGGCCCAACCGGACATCGTCGCACGGGTTAAAGAGTTGTTGGAACTCGTCGGACTTCCCGATCAAGGTGATAAATACTCCGCCCAGCTCTCCGGCGGCCAGCAGCAACGGGTTGCCCTGGCGCGGGCGTTGGCAACGTCGCCAGGCCTGCTGCTTTTGGACGAGCCCTTGAGCGCCCTCGATGCCCGGGTTCGATCGTATTTGCGCCACGAGATCAAGGCGCTGCAACACAAAATCGGCATTACCACCATCATGGTCACCCACGATCAGGAAGAAGCCCTGACCATGGCTGACCGCATCGTTGTGATGAACCATGGCGTCATCGAACAAGTTGGCACACCAAACGATATCTATGACCACCCTGCATCACCCTTTGTCGCCGACTTCATTGGCAGCATGAATTTCCTGAACGGCCATGCTGCCAGCGACAACCTTGTTGCCCTGGGTGGGATCACCATACGGGTCGACAATGCCCAAAAGGCGCTCGACAGAGGTCAGATCACGGTCTGCATCCGCCCAGAAGACGTGGCCACCCGTGGCGTCGATGCGGACAACGAAAATGCAATTGAGGCAACGGTCGCGGAATTGGAGTTTCTCGGCTCCGTGCACCGCGCAACGCTTGATATCAACGGCAACGGATCGCTTCGATTCCGGGCCGACTTTTCGGCCAACCTGATGCGCGATCTCGCCATTGCCGAGGGGAAAACCGTCCACGTCGCCTTCCCTCCAGATCGACTGCATGTATTTGCGGATCGCGTCGACACGACGCAATCACCGTAGAGGCCAGGATACATTGGTGAGCACCCCGAACGCCAAGACGGCCACCTTAGGCCCTGCGCTAAAACCGAAGGTCAGCGGCGAAGACTGGATCATGCGCGTGGTCTTAGTCGGCATTGCGCTCTATCTACTAATCACGATGGTATTTCCCCTCTACGCCATTCTCTCGAAGAGTTTCCAAACAGACAAAGGGGTGTTCCTCGGACTCGACAACTACATAAAGTTCTTTTCCACACCGGCGCTATTTTGGTCCATCAAGAATAGTCTTTTCGTCACCATCATGACTTGTGTGATTGTCGTGCCCCTAGCCTTTATATTCGCTTACGCCTTGACGCGCTCGTGTATGCCGCTCAAGGGCTTGTTCAAAGGGATCGCACTGATCCCCATTCTTATGCCATCGCTGCTGCCAGCAATTGCCTTGGTTTATCTGTTCGGCGCGCAGGGGCTGATCAAAGGCGCACTCTTGGGTCATGATCTCTACGGCCCCATTGGCATCATCATCGGTGAATCAATATATGTTTTCCCCCACGTACTGACGATCATGTTGATTGCCATGAGCACAGCGGACGCGCGACTATACGAAGCCTCGGAAGCGCTGGGAGCGGGTAAGGTCAAAACCTTCTTCACCGTTACACTGCCGGGTGTCCGATATGGCCTGGTGTCCGCATTCTTTGTCTGTTTCACCTTAGTGATCACCGATTTCGGTGTCCCTAAAGTGTTAGGCGGAAAATTCAACGTACTGGCCACGGATATCTACAAACAGGTGGTTGGACGCCTGGATTTCGAAATGGGTGCCGTTGTTGGCATGGTGCTATTGGCACCCGCCGTTTTCGCCTTTTTCGCAGATCGGATTGCTCAGCGCCGTCAGGTGGCGTTGCTGTCCTCCCGTGCCGTTCCGTACGAGCCGAAACCGAGTCGCGTCTTTGACACATCCATGCTGGCATTCTGCATGTTAGTTGGCGCCATCATCCTGACGGTATTGGGGACTGCCTGCTTTGCGTCGTTCGCGAAGTTTTGGCCCTACAACCTTAGCTTCAGCCTAAATCACTACGATTTTGACCTTATGGACGGTGGCAGTTGGGATTCATATTTCAACACGCTCGAATTGGCTGCATGGACCGCTGTGATCGGGACCACCGTAGTATTTAAGGGCGCCTACCTGGTGGAGAAGAGCAAGGGATTCAAAATAGGCCGCGGGATCATACAATTTCTCTGCATGATCCCAATGGCGGTTCCGGGCTTGGTGTTGGGTCTCGCTTATATTTTCTTTTTCAATAATCCTGACAATCCGCTTGGGGTCATTTACCACACTATGCCAATCTTGGTCATTTGTACGATCACCCATTTTTACACTGTATCGCACCTGACGGCGATAACGGCACTGAAGCAGATGGATCCGGAATTTGAAGCCGTGTCGTCATCCTTGAAGGTTCCTTCCTATAGGACCTTCTTTAGGGTCACGGTGCCCGTATGCCTACCGGCAATTCTGGATATTTCGATGTATCTGTTCGTCAATGCCATGACGACGGTATCGGCTGTCGTCTTCCTGTATTCGCCGGACACGGCCCTGGCGTCGGTGGCCATGCTAAACATGGACGACGCCGGCGATACGGCTCCCGCCGCCGCCATGGGCATGTTGATCGTTGGCACGGCGGCCGGTGTTCGTCTGGTGCACGCCATACTGAGCCGCGGTTTGCTTCGCCGGACGCAAGCTTGGCGCTATCGATGAATACCGAACCGAAAGCATGAGACTAGGAGCAGAAGATCACTAAGCCAGCTGACTTTTTTGTCGTAAATTGTCTATTTTTGACCGATGTTTTGGTTAAACGTGCCGTTTCGGACACCAAAAGCTCGTCGGCACTAGGAGAACAACCGTGACCCTTACGCCCAACGATCCACGCCTCCTCACCCCTGGGCCCCTCACCACCTCACACAAGACGAAGAAAGCCATGCTCCACGATTGGGGTTCGCGCGACCAGAATTTCATCGCTATGAACGCACGAATGTGTGACCGGCTCTTGGCAATCGCCAACGCGTCCGATACCCACGTGTGTGTCCCGCTGCAAGGCAGCGGCACCTTTGTTGTGGAAGCGGCGCTGTGCACGCTCATTCCCCATGATGGTAAGGCACTGATTTTGATTAACGGAGCTTATGGGCATCGGATGGGCAAAATTCTCGACTATACTGGGCGCGCCTACGTCATTCATGAAACATCCGAGGACCAGCCCCCGTCAATCGACGCTCTGGATCAAGCGCTGACGGAAGATCCTGATATCTCTCACGTGCTGGCGGTACATTGCGAAACCACATCTGGGATCCTCAATCCGGTGGAGGAGGTCGTCCGTACAGTGAAGACCCATGACCGGGTCATGATCGTCGACGCCATGAGCGCCTTCGGCGCCATCGAATTGGATTCCACGCAAGTTCCATTTGACGCGGTTATGGCTTCATCCAACAAGTGCTTAGAAGGCGTTCCCGGCATGGGCTTCGCACTTATCCGCGAAAGCGTGTTAGCCGAATGCGAAGGTAATGCCCATTCACTGTGCCTAGATCTCTATGACCAGTGGCAAGTCATGAGGAGCACCACCCAGTGGCGCTTCACCCCGCCCACCCATGTCATTGCCGCCTTCGACGCGGCCATCGATCAATTCGAAGCAGAGGGCGGCGTGGCTGGGCGCCATAAACGCTATTCGGAGAATTGTCGCATCCTCATCAAAGGCATGTGCGCCCTCGGGTTCGCGCCTTTGCTGTCCGACAATCTGCAGGCGCCGATCATCGTCACCTTCAAGATGCCCGCTGATCCAGCCTTCGACTTCCAAGAGTTTTACGACCGCGTGAAGGAAAATGGATACGTCCTGTATCCTGGTAAGTTGACCGTCGCACCCAGCTTTCGCATCGGCTGCATTGGTCATCTGGACGCTGACGATATACACGCCGCTTTGGCAGTGATTAAACGCATTCTTGGCGATATGGGGGTCAAAAACGGCGCCCCGACTGCCGCCTAGAAATAAGGATCGATTAGATATGAGCGACACGCAAACCGTCAGCGTCAATCGACGCACTTATGCCTGGCCGAAGCAGCCCCTGGTCGTAGTCTGCATCGATGGATCGCAACCCGAGTACATCGAAGAAGCAGCGGCCGGCGGCCACATGCCGTTCACCAAGGAGATGATGCAGCGCGGCACTAACTTACGCGGCGATTGCGTGGTGCCGAGCTTCACCAACCCCAATAATCTCTCCATCGTTACGGGCGTGCCGCCCAAGGTGCACGGCATTTCCGGTAATTTCTTCCTCGATCCGGAAACCGGCGAAGAAGTCATGATGAACGACCCCAAGCTGCTGCGCACGGATACCATCTTTCAAGCCTTCCATGAAGCCGGCGCGAAGATTGCCATCGTCACCGCCAAGGATAAGCTGCGCCGTTTACTCGGCCACGGCCTCGACTTCACTTCGGGTCGCGCCGTCTGTTTTTCATCGGAAAAGGCCAACGAAACCACCATGGCTGAACATGGCATCGACAACGCCCACGCGATGGTCGGTCGTAATATTCCAGACGTCTATTCGGCGGAGCTTTCGGAGTTTATTTTCGATGCAGGCGTGAAGCTAATGGAAAGCATGCGTCCCGATATAACGTATCTCTCGACGACGGATTACATCCAGCACAAGCATGCACCTGGGACCCCTGTCGCAAACCAATTCTACGCGATGATGGACACCTATTGGGCCCAGTTGGATGCCCAGGGGGCGGTCCTGGGCCTGACAGCGGATCATGGTATGAACGCGAAGTTCAACGATGTCGGAGAGCCTGACGTGATCTATCTGCAAAACGTCCTGGACGACATGCTGGGATCGGGCGCGGCGCGCGTAATTTTGCCGATCACTGACCCCTATGTGGTACATCACGGTGCGCTGGGGTCCTTCGCCACCGCCTATCTCCCGGAGGGGACGGATGCCTATTCCGTGGCCGGACAGTTGGATGCAATGGAAGGCATCGAGGCCGCGTACACCAACGCGGATGGTTGCGCTCGGTACGAACTGCCCAATGACCGCATGGGCGACATTATTGTCGTCTCGACCATAAACAAGGTGATCGGCACGAGTCCCGAGCGGCATGACCTCAGCCAACTCAAAGAGCCCTTGCGTTCGCACGGTGGCGCCTGCGACCAACAAATCCCAGTGGTGATCAGCCGCCCTGTCATCGGTATCGCCGCCAATCGCCGAATTCGGAACTTTGATGTATTTGACCTAGCCCTAAATCACATCGGTTAGGGCGCAACGTGGGAGTGAGACACATGGACGTGTCGTCGAGTATCATAAACGAGACAATGCGTATCGGCGGCGAAAAGGTCGACGGACCAGCCGGACGCATTGATGTAATGAACCCCTACACGAACGAAGTGGTGGGAACTATACCGCGGGCTAGCCGCAAACAGGTTCGCAAGGCCTTCGACATCGCAGCCGCCTACAAGCCAATGTTGACCCGCTACGAGCGTCAGCAAATTTTGACCAAGGCAGCGGAAATTCTAGTAGCCCGTCGCGATGAGATCTCCGATTTGATCACCGCCGAATGCGGATTGTCGAAAAAAGATTCTCTTTATGAGGTAGGCCGCGCTTTCGACGTATTCACGTTGACGGCTCAGCTGTGCATCTTGGACAACGGTGAGATTTTCTCCTGCGATCTGACCCCGCACGGCCAAAAGCGCAAGATTTTCACCCAACGCGACCCCCTGCAAGGCGTCATCAGCGCCATCACGCCCTTTAACCACCCCTTGAACATGGTCGCCCACAAAATTGCGCCCAGTATCGCCACCAACAACCGAATGGTCTGCAAGCCGACGGAATTAACGCCGCTCACGGCCCTGTTATTGGCCGACGTCCTCTATGACGCGGGTCTGCCCCCGGAAATGTTCCAGGTGATCACAGGGTTACCGGCAGACGTGGGTGAGGAGATGATCAAAAACGAGCATATCGACCTAATCACTTTCACCGGTGGTGTTCCCGTGGGCAAGATGATCGCCGAGAAGGCCGGGTACCGGCGAACGGTTCTGGAGCTTGGTGGGAATGCCCCCTTGATTGTTATGGAAGACGCTGACCTGGACCGCGCCGCCACCCTAGCTGTCGCCGGCGCCACCAAGAATTCTGGTCAACGCTGCACGGCAGTGAAGCGCATCCTGGTTGTCGACAGCGTCGCCGACACGTTCGCCGACCTAGTGGTCAAAAAAGCCAAAGCCCTGAAGGCAGGCGATCCCATGGATACCGCTACGGATGTGGGTACCGTGATCCACGAAGACGCTGCGAAACTGATCCAACAACGAGTCATCGACGCGGTTGAGGCCGGCGCGACTTTGCTTCACGGCAACGATCGGCAAGGTGCCGTATTCCCGCCGACCGTCGTTGACCACGTGTCATGGGATTCCGAGCTAGTCATGGAGGAAACCTTCGGGCCAGCCATCCCGATTGTCCGCATCAAAGATATCGACGAGGGCATTCAAGTGGCCAACGGCACCGCCTTTGGCCTGTCGTCGGGCGTGTGTACCAACCGGCTCGACTACATCACGCGTTTTATCGCCGAACTGAACCACGGCACGGTGAATATCTGGGAGGTGCCGGGCTACCGGATCGAGATGTCGCCATTTGGTGGCATCAAGGATTCAGGTCTGGGCTACAAAGAGGGCGTCATCGAGGCCATGAAGAGCTTTACCAACGTGAAAACCTTCTCTCTACCCTGGCAATAAACCGATCCGGCCACCTTGTCCATCTCAGCCATTGGCGGCAATATTGAATCATGAGGCAGATACGAATTCCCGCCGCCTTCATCCGGGGTGGCACATCGAAAGGCGTGTTCTTCAACGAATGTGACCTGCCAAAGGACCGCATGGCCTGGGATGCCATTTTTCTAAATGTCATCGGCGCGCCAGATCCCAACCGCCGTCAACTTAACGGCATGGGGGGCGGAATCTCATCGTTGAATAAGGTGATGATCGTTCGCCCGTCGAACCGCAATGACGCGGACGTAGACTATACCTTCGCTCAAATCGCCGCCGACCAACCTATCGTTGACTACAGTGCCAATTGCGGCAATCTCTCGTCAGCCATTGGTCCTTTCGCCATTGATGAGGGCCTAATCAACGTAGACGACGGCGAGCCGTTGGTCCGGCTGTACAATACGAACACTTCAAAAATCGTCCATGCGCGGGTGCCAGTCGACTGCGGCCAAACCGTCATCGCCGGAGATTTCGAACTTCAAGGCGTGGCCGGCACGGGTGCTAAACTTAAACTAGACTACTTGGATCCAGGCGGCGCCGGTACCGGCAAGCTTCTACCCACAGGCCGGGTTGCCGAAACGTTGGACGTGGAAGGCCTGGGCAAGGTGCTGGTCTCATTGGTTGATGCAGCGACTCCCATGGTATTTGTCGCAGCAAACGCACTCGGCATGACTGCGACCGAATCGCCTGTCGTACTTGACGCGGACCATAGAACAAAGGCACGTCTGGAAAACATCCGCTGCGCCGGCGCCGTGCGCATGGGGATGGCCAACCGGCCCGAAGATACCGGTCTTGCAAGCCCACGGATTGCCATTTGCGCGGCACCGACAACCTTCACCAACCTAAGCGGCGAGACTGTGGACGCAGCCGCGCAAGACATTACCGTACGCGTCATCTCCTCCGGCGATACCCATCGCGCATCACCACTAACCAGTGCCATGTGCTTGGGCGCAGCCTGCCAGATCACGGGGACGCTCCCCCATCAGTTGGTAACAACCAATGAAAGCGAGGTTAGGGTCGGCAATCCGTCCGGCGTACTCACCGTCGGCGCCCAAGTAGTGCACGAAAGTGACACATGGCACGTAGTGAGCACCAGAAGTTTCCGGACCCAGCGGCGGTTGATGGAAGGATCGGTCCTTATCTCGGTTGAAACGGCACCAGACAATTCGTATTAATCGACGCATCTAAGCCGACCGCGGTAATTGAAGGATTTTACCGGCTCGATGCACATGTGAGCAGCGACGAGTTCGCGCTTCAAGACTTCGTACCAACGACGTCTTTAAGATCAGCCGCCATGCGTCCTATCGCTTCCGTCCAATCGCCGCGAGTGTGCTGTCGAAAGAGGCGCATGGTCGGATACCAGGGACTGTCGTCACGCGCCATGAGCCAGCGCCACTCCGCCACGTGCGGTAGCAACAACCAGACAGGCCGTCCAAGTGCACCGGCCAGATGCGCCACTGCAGTATCGGGGCTAATGATCAGATCAAGATGGGCCATTGCCGCCGCCGTATCCGAAAAATCTCGAAGCCGACCGCCCAACGCCACTAACTTCGACGTCATTCTGAGTGTCCTCATGTCGCTGGCTTCGTCATCCTTTTGCAGCGACACCCAGTGCACGCCCTGAACGTCGAATAGTGGCCGAAACGCAGCCAAACCGGGCGAACGCCAGGTATTTCGTTGATGGTAATGGCTGCCCTTCCAGACCACTCCAACCCGAAATTGGCCCTGCCCGCCGACCCGCTCTGACCAAGCGTCGCGGAGTTCACTAGGGACGGCTAAATAGGGAACGTTCCTTGGAATCGTGTCCAGGTTCGTCGCGAATGCACCCGGCAGGCTCATCATCGGGATATGATAATCACATGAGGGCAATGGGCTTGCGGTTGCGATCACATCGTCGACGCCCGCGCACCACGCCATCAATTTGGTTAATGGCGCTGGGCACTCCACGAGGACACGCCTAACTCTGGTGGCCATCGCCGGCAAATAACGGGCGAACTGGATCGTATCCCCGAAACCCTGTTCGGCATGGACAAGGACGGTCGCGTTCGCATGGATCCGGCCGTCCCATTGTGGGCAAGACCAGTCACGGTATATGGACTTAAAGTGCTGCGTTTTCCAACGCCATTCAAAGGCCGCCCACCCCTCAGGCAGGCGTCCCATCTGAAGCAATACCTGCGCACGGTTCCGTTGGGTTTCCGCGTTCTCTGGGTCCAATAACAACGCGCGATCATAGGCACTCAAGGCACCTACTGGATCGCCCAGTTCCTGCAACGCCACACCACGGTTGCCATGGACGGCGGCATGGTCAGGGGCCTCGGCCAAAGCCGCATCATAATGGAATACAGCCTCTTCCAACATCGAACGTATGCGGAGAATATTACCAAGATTAGCATGTGCCTCAAATAGTGCCGGGTCCGCGGCGATGGCGCTCCGATAATAGGTTTCGGCTAGGTCATCGTTGTTTTTAGCTTGATGCAAACGCCCCAACTCGAACAGCGCCGGCGCGAAATGCGGCGCCAGTTCAACGCAGCGTTCGAATGCAAGCTGCGCGGAACTGAATTGTTTCAAGGCCGTTGCGGCCAATCCATGATTATAATTGGCCGGCGCCAAATCTGGACCAAGTTCCACGGCCCTTTTAGCAAACAGCATAGCGATCTCCGGTTCACCAGAATCCAGGTGCGCCCCAGCAAGATCGGACAAGGTTGCGGGGTCACCGGGTTGCAAATAGAGTGCACGGGCAAAGGCCGATACGGCGGCCCTATTCTCACCAGCGGCCTTCAGCACCCGCCCGCGGTTGGAATGATACATGGTCGCTTCCGGATGAAGGGAGATCGCCGTGTCGATCAAATCCAAGGCCTCATCAAATGCAGCCCGTTGGAAAGCTAGCAGACCCAGCAGGTGATGGGCGTCAGCGTGCCCCGGATCTGTTCTCAGGATATCGCCGTAAGCTTCCCCAGCTTCGTCCAGACACCCAGACTGGTGAAGCTGGATGGCATTCTGTAATTGAGCGGTGACGTCCGACATGAAGCGGATCCTTCATCCCAATCCCCGACCGTATCGCCCTCGAGGCCGACGTCAAGTTTGAACGAGACAAGCCGCGTACTTTGACATGAAAATACCCTTGCGTCCTGCTAACCTGCCATAATAACGAAAGCCCATAGGAGAGCATCATGGACCCCCGTGACGTCACGAACTCAGAACAAGCCCGCGCCATTGTCGAACAGCGCGGCCTCGATCACGTTAAAGTCGGGGTCTTTGACATCGACGGCATTCTCCGTGGCAAATATATGGCCAGAGACAAATTTTTTTCCGCTTTGGACACGGGGTTTGGATTTTGCGATGTGATCGTCGGGTGGGATGCGTACGATCAGCTTTACGACAATGTGACCGTTACAGGATGGCATACCGGATATCCAGATGCAGGCGTCCGACTCCTACCGGGCAGTTGCCGCGAGATTCCTTGGGAAGACGGTATGTTGTTGTTCCTCGGCGAATTTGAAGGCGATTATGAAGCGGTATGCCCTCGGGCCATATTGCGCCGGGTTCTGGACCGGGCCGACGGCATGGGCTTCGACGTCCTAGCCGGGTTCGAATACGAATTTTTCGTCTTCGAGGAAACGCCCAAAAGCGTGCGCGAGAAAAATTACCAGGACATGAACCCCATGCAGCCCGGGTTCTTTGGTTATTCCATCCTCCGTAATACAGTGGAGAGCGATTTCTACCACAACCTCCTTGAGGTATGTACGGACATGGACATGGCCCTCGAAGGCTTACACGAGGAGACCGGACCCGGCGTCCTGGAAGCCGCCATCACCGTCGATACGGCCATGAACGCCGCTGATAAAGCTGCCTTGTTTAAGACATTCACAAAGATCATGGCTCAGAAGAACGGTATGATGGCTACTTTCATGGCCAAATGCTCCGCCGATTGGCCCGGCCAAAGCGGTCACATCCACATGTCCCTCAAATCCAAGGATGGTGCCGCCGCTTTTTTCGACGGCGATACGTCTGACGGCATGAGCCCGCTAATGCGTCACTTCGTCGGCGGACAGCAGAAACTGATGCCGGAATTGCTGGCTATGATCGCCTCCACGGTGAACTCTTATACCCGTTTGATCCCCGGATACTGGGCGCCGACCAAAGCCACCTGGGGGGTAGATAATCGTACCTGCGCGCTTCGGGTTATTCCGGGGTCGGCGAAGTCCCAACGGGTCGAATATCGGGTCGCAGCCGCCGATGCAAACCCCTATCTAGCTCTGGCCGCAGCTGTTGGCGCCGGCCTGTGGGGCATTAAAAACGAGATCGAACCAGAACCGGCCATCCGAGGCAACGCCTACGACGCCAAATTCCCAAAGCGGCTCAACCTACCGGCCACCTTGTGGGAGGCAGCGCAACGCTTTAAGACCTCAAAACCGGCCCGCGTCCTATTCGGCGACACCTTCGTCGATCACTTCGCAGCCAGCCGCGAATGGGAGGAACGCGAGTTCCGCAAACACATCACCGATTGGGAGATGGAGCGCTACTTCGAGATCATCTGATTGATCGCAACGCGTCTCCCACCCCATAGATCACCGAGCATAAGCACAACATGACCAAGACTACACTTACCGGCAACTGGAGTTACCCGACAGCTGTCCGCATGGGCGCTGGGCGCATTTCCGAGCTGGCCGAGGCTTGCCGGACACTTGGCATGACGCGCCCCCTACTGGTCACGGACCCGGGGTTAAAGGACTTACCCATGGTAATAGATGCCCTTGCGGCGAACGATGCGGCAGGCCTTTCCACAGGTTTGTTCTACGCGCTCAAACCCAATCCGCTCGGCAGCAACGTGGACGCCGGTGTTCAAGCTTTTGTGAATGGTAACCACGATGGCGTCATCGCTTTCGGTGGCGGCAGTGCGATGGACGTCGGTAAGCTGATCGCCTTCATGTCCGGACAGAGCCGTTCTCTTTGGGACTTCGAGGACATCGGCGACTATTGGACGCGGGCTAATGCCAGTGCCATCGCCCCCATCGTCGCTGTACCAACGACCTCCGGCACCGGCTCGGAAGTGGGTCGCGCCGGTGTCGCCACCCACGAGGGCACGCAAACCAAGAAAGTCATCTTTCATCCCCGCATGATGCCGGGCATCGTCATTTGCGATCCGGCGTTGGTCGCCGGATTGCCGGCCAACCTGACGGCCTGGACCGGCATGGACGCCTTAGTGCACTGCTTGGAGGCCTATTGCGCGACGGGCTATCATCCCATCGCTGACGGTGTGGCTTTAGAGGGTCTGAAGTTGATCCGCCATTGGCTACCGCGCGCGGTCGCCAACGGCGCCGACCTGGAAGCGCGAACTCACATGATGAGCGCCGCCGCGATGGGCGCCACCGCTTTCCAAAAGGGCCTCGGCGCAATCCATTCCTTGAGCCATCCCGTTGGTGCTATCTACGATACACATCACGGCCTGACCAATGCCATCTTCATCCCCTATGTCCTCATGTTCAACCAACCGGCGATAAAGGACCGCATGGCCGACCTAGCTCGCTACCTGGAATTGCGGCAGCCGTCCTTCCAGGCGGTTGTCGACTGGACCTTGGCACTTCGTGAACAGTTCGAAATTCCCCACACGGCGGCCACACTGGACATCAAGGCGGATCGGTTGAACGACCTTGCCTCCATGGCGGCGATGGATCCAACGGCGTCATCGAACCCGGTTCCAGTTAAGGCAGCGGCCATGCGGTGCATTTACGAGGCGGCCATGGCCGGGACCCTATGAGCGACAAGGATACCCATGAGCGCTTGTTGGCTTTGCTAGATTCACACGATGCGCGATACCGAGTTATTGAACACGAACCGGAAGGGCGCTCTGAGGAAGTCAGCCGCATTCGGGGAAACGATCCGGCCCAGGCCATGAAAGCCCTCGTACTCTCCGTGAGTGGGCGCGGCAAAGGCAAACGCACCATCATGGCCGTTATCCCCGGCAGCCAACGCCTGGACATGAAAGCACTATTGTCACATGTGGGCGCGCAAAAAGGCCGGTTTGCTCAGCCAAAAGAAGTGGCGGACCTCACAGGCTGCGTCATGGGCGCGATTCCACCCTTCAGTTTCCGAAAAAACCTGATCCTTGTCGTCGACGAAAGTTTCAAGGCTTGGAATGAAGTAACCTTCAATGCCGGACGGCTGGACCGCTCGCTGATGCTGTGTTTCGCCGATTATGAGAAAATTGTCGAACCCGAGTTTGGCCGCTTCGCCATATCTGAGAATTGATTACACCTTCGTCCCGAACGCCGTCGCGTATGGGCCTGCATGGGACCCACATGCACATAACGATAGCTTTTTAATGGAGTACGATGGCTCTGGTGTCTCAATGACCTGGCGGTGTCAGCCTCCATGAACCTGATAGGCAATTATCGAGATCTGTGTCGTGCAATAATCCGCCGGTGTAATCATAAACTTGCATGTTAATGAAGTCCGTGTCCCAAAACAAAGAGTGGGAGTTGTCCCGTTCTCGCGCCACCTTCGACGACAGGACTATCAGACCGAAACGCAATCAGTAAGGGCCGGCACTACGGCAATTTATTGTTTGGAGATATCTTCGAACAAAGCCTCGCGCTGACGGTGACGCTGACGCAGCGGATCTAGGAGGTTATGGCTATTATCGCCCACTTTCTGGACACCATTGGCATGAGGGTCCGGCCGGTCATAGCAGGTCACTCGACCAAGAGTGTTATAGCAATAGACCCGGGGGTTAACATCGGGTTCATCTTCCTCACAGTAATGAAGTCCCAGCTCGCGGCGCACGGTTGAACAATTCTTGCCACTTTTGAACGAAACGAGGTGATCCACGATCGTCTTATCCGTGCCGACGACCGTCAGGGCATCCGCCTGCCCCAGGAACGGCACTCCCGACATGGCCAATGGCCCACAACCGCCCAGAGCGGCGAAACAAAGAAGCACCGACAAGACGAATCTTCGATGGCCAACAAAAGCTCGCATGTGCACGGTATCCACGAATTTAGCCCTCCTACTTTTGATCTCATATCAGTATTAATATCACGTTAATTTTCGCCAGCTGCGACGCCATCATCGCATCAACTAAGCATTTGTATTAATAACCGTTTCTGGTTCTCAGGGCGGTCCAGAAATGCTATAGGATAGCCAACGCTCATAGGAGTGATCTTCAAACATGCCACTTGTGCACACCCCCATATGTGATTTTGGCTGGAGTCCGCCAACCTTTATGCTCCCGGGCATCGACGGCAAGACATACGACCAAGACGCGGTTCGCGGCCCAAATGGCACACTCTTGATGTTCATCTGCAACCATTGCCCCTATGTGAAGGCCGTGGTCACACGGTTAGTGGCAGACGTCAGGGCGCTGCAGGATGAAGGTGTTGGTGTTGCAGCCATAATGCCAAACGCCACGGAAATTGTTGAGGCCGATTCCTTCGATAACATGAAGATGTTTGCCAAAACCCATGGCTTCACATTTCCCTATCTCTTCGACCAGACCCAGGAAACAGCCAAGGCCTATGGCGCTGTATGTACTCCGGACTTCTTTGGCTTCAATTCCGACGACGAACTTCAGTACCGAGGTCGGCTAGACGAATCCAGAGCAAAACCGGCCGAAGATAGCCCACGGCGGGAGCTTTTAGACGCCATGAGGAAGATCATTCAAACAGGACGCGGCCCTGATGATCAAATCGCCAGCATGGGATGTTCAATCAAATGGCGGGGGGCATAGGTCCTGGCGCTGGTTAGATTTGCCATTGCCGGGACAGGAAGATATGTTTCCGGGCCTTTCAAGACGTTCCATCAGGAGACCGAATTGGCCGACGAACAAGATATTCTGCTACGCGAGATCGACGAGGAACTGAAGCAGGAAAATCTGCAACAGCTCTGGAAGAGGTACGGCACACTGATTGTCGGAGGCGCTTTACTTTTAGTGGCCGGCGTCGCCGGTTTTCAAGGCTGGAAGATCAATGATCTGAATACTCGTATCGAATTGGGCGAGCGATTTGCCGTGGCCCAATCCTTGGCCAACACGAGTAAGCATGCGGATGCTAAAGATGCCTTTGATGCAATCGCTAAGGATTCGCCTGCCGGTTACCAGATGTTGGCGCGTTTCCAGCTAGCCTCGCTAGCAGCGAAACAGGGCGATCTTGATTCCGCCATCGGCGCGTACAAAAACCTGGCTGACGACGATGGTATCGCCGCCGTTTACCAAGATTTGGCTGTTGTTCTAGGGGCTTTTGCGGAGCTGGATGCAAAATCTGAAGGCGCCGGCCTAGTCGCGCGGGCCAACGAATTGGCTTCCGGTTCCACCTCCTGGCGGTTCTTCGCCAAGGAAGTTGGCGCGCTTGCCGCGTTGAAGAACGGTGATACCAAGAAGGCGCGCATACGTTACGAAGAGCTGAGCAAGGAAGCAGCCGCCCCACAGGGTCTTCGTGCCCGCGCTCAAAGCATGCTCGACGTGCTTACCGAATGATGGGATGCAGGAGCAGAACGTGAACCCTACCATTCCACCCACCCGACCTATTTACCGCTGCGGCACGGGGCTCGCGTCCATCTCGCTCATCCTCTTCTTGTCCGCGTGCAGCAACGTCGAGGACTGGATTTCGCCGAAGGAGGGACCGCCGCTTGAAGGTGATAGGATTGCTATTCTAACTCATAATAGATCACTAACGGCGGACAATGAATTGGCCAATCAGCGCATTCTGCTGCCAGCACCGACGCCAAACGAAACTTGGCCTCAAGCAGGCGGTTACGCCAATCACGCCATGCATCATATTGAGATCAACGATTCGCTTGCGCCAGCCTGGTCCGTCGATATCGGCTCGGGCGCAGACGAAGAAGAGCGCCTGAACGCACAACCCATCGTCGCCGCCGGCATGGTGTTCACCATGGACGCGACTACTCAGGTCCGGGCCTTCGACGAGATCACCGGCCAAGAAATATGGTCGGCGGAATTGGAGCCCAAAGAAGATGACGACAGTCATATTGGGGGCGGTCTGGCCTTCGACGATGGGCGTGTATTCGCAACAACAGGCTTTGCCGAGGTCGTAGCGCTGGAAGCGAAGACAGGCAGGGAGCTCTGGCGCCGCAATGTGGTAGCGCCCATGCGGGCGGCCCCCACGGTTCGCGGCGGGCGCGTCTTTGCAGTGACCCTGAACAATCAATTATTCGCACTGAATTCAGTGACCGGGGAGCTTATCTGGCGCCATCGGGGCCTTCCTGAAATGACCAGCGTACTGGGCGGTGCCAGTCCCGCCGTCGACCGCGGCATTGTCGTCGTGGCGTATACGTCTGGCGAGCTAATCGCGCTCAAAGTGGAGAACGGGCGCGTGCTTTGGCAAGACACCTTGACGACCGCCGGTCAGACCGATGTCCTTTCTTCTCTCGCGGGTATTCGCGGCCGCCCGATCATCGATCGTGATCGTGTCTTTGCTATTTCCAATGCCGGTTTGCTGGCCGCCATTGATATTCGCACGGGCCGGCGAATCTGGGATCGGGAGGTAGTTGGAATTGAAAGCCCCTGGGTCGCGGGAAATTATCTCTTCCTGCTGACGACAGAATCCGAGATCACAGCCTTTTCGCGGACCGACGGGCGGGTACATTGGGTCCGTGGCTTGCCGCGCTATGAAAATCCCAAAGATCTTAAGAATCCGATCATTTGGACCGGACCTATTCTGGCCAGCGACCGTTTAATCGTCGCCGGCTCCAACGCGGAAGCCTTAGCGATCTCACCCTACTCCGGCCGGATTTTGGGCGTTGTAAAAATGCCTGATGCGGTCACTGTTGCTCCCGTCGTGGCCAACGGCAGCGTTTACTTCCTGGCCGACGACGCCGAGTTAGTCGCTTATCGCTAGGCATCAGCTCCGCCTAGTCATTGGATTGTGGGGTTATCATTCCCTTTACTGTCGCCATCATTGGCCGCCCAAATGTCGGCAAGTCGACGCTGTTCAACCGACTGACTAGAAAGCGTCACGCCATCGTTGATGACACACCCGGCGTCACCAGAGACCGCCGGGAAGGCGACGCCAAGATAGGTGACTTTCAATTCCGTATCATCGACACGGCTGGGCTTGAAGATGCCGATGACAATGTCTTGGAAGGGCGCATGCGTAAGCATACCGAGCGCGCCGTGTACGACTCGCATTTGGCGATTTTCATGATTGATGGCCGCGCCGGTCTGACCCCCATGGACGAATATTTTGCCAGTTGGCTGAGAACGCAGGAAACGCCGGTCCTACTCTTGGTCAACAAATGTGAAGGCAGCGCCGGTGAAAGCGGCCGATTGGAGTCCTATGCGCTGGGCCTCGGGGACCCCATCGCTGTTTCGGCGGAACACGGTAAGGGCCTGTCCGATCTCTATGACGCAGTTTCGGAGATAGCCGAAATGGCGCACCCGGGAATAGATGACGTAGATGCACCGGAGCTTTCGGAAAACGGTCCCTCGCGCCCCTTATCCCTGGCCATTGTCGGTCGGCCAAACGTGGGCAAATCGACCATGGTCAACTACCTGTTGGGCGAAGATCGGATGCTCACGGGCCCAGAGGCCGGTATCACCCGCGACGCTATTGCCGTGCCCTGGTCTTGGGAAGGCCGGAAAGTCCAATTGGTGGACACGGCGGGAATACGCCGGCAAGCTAAGGGTGATGCCAAGCTCGAACGATTATCGGTGCAGGACTCGCTCCGCGCCGTACAGTTCGCCGAGGTTGTCGTTCTGGTCCTTGATTCTAACGCCGTGTTGGAGAAGCAAGACCTCACGATCGCCCGAAAGGTGATCGAGGAAGGCCGAGCCCTGATCATCGTCGTCAACAAGTGGGATGTCGCCGACGACCGCAAGAATTCGCTGGACCGTCTTTCCGATCGGCTGCAGACCTCTCTTCCTCAGGTCCGTGGCGTACCCATCGTTGCCTGTTCGGCGCGCACGGGACACGGCATTAATCGTCTTATGCCCGCCGTCTTCGAAATTTATGAGATATGGAACGCCCGCATTCCCACGGGTGAACTGAACCGCTGGTTTGAGATGATGCTGGAGGAACATCCGCCGCCCGTGGTCTCGGCTCGCCGCCTGCGTTTACGCTATATTACCCAGGTGAAAACCCGCCCCCCCACATTCGCAATCTTCTCACCCCGCGCCGACAAGGTCCCAGAGAGCTATTTGCGTTATCTGGCGAACGGTCTTCGCGAAGACTTCGGGTTGACCGGCGTGCCACTTCGGCTGAACACCCGCAAGCGGAAGAACCCCTACGACAACAAACGCGACTAGGTGTTTCAAAGCCTCACGGGGACGCTTGTCGCATCGGTCGGCGCCGCCTTACCATCTCACCAAGAATTAGGAGGGATAGAATATGATTGATAAGCCCACACTCGGTTTCATCGGTGTCGGCGTCATGGGTGAAAAAATGTGCCGCAACCTAGCACAGAAATCTGGTCGAACGGTCTTCGCTTACGATCGGAATCCCGCGCCGCTGGAGAGATTGTCGGCCCATGGGGTGAAAGCGACAACGTCACTTGCTGAAGTCATAGCCCGGACAGATATCATTTTTTTGTCGCTACCCGGTGAACCTCAGGTGCGCGAGGTTGTGCTTGGCGATGACGGCCTCTTCGCCCACGCTAGGCCCGGTCAGGTCATCTTGGATTGCTCCACCTGTCCGGTGCGGCTTGCTCAGGAGATTGCTGAAGCAGCAGCAGCCAAGGGGGTACGTTTTCTCGATGCGCCCGTGGCGCGCGGCGTCAAGGCCGCTGAAAACGGCACCCTGAACTTCATGGTCGGTGGCGATCAGGAAGACTTTGATACCGTGCTGCCCTACATCAAGTGCATGGGCGGCGATATTACACTCTGCGGCGCACCCGGTGCCGGGCAGGCTGTGAAATTAATGAACAACATGATCGTCGTTCAGACAGTTCAGGCCATAGCCGAGGCCCTAAAAGTGGCCCGCGAATCCGGAGCCGTCGACGGCAGAATGCTTTTCGAAACGTTGGCGACGGGGTCAGCCGACAGTTTCGTTTTGCGCAACCACGGCATAAAATCTATGCTACCGGACCTGCACCCCACTGAGACCTTCCCCGTCCGCTACATCATGAAGGACCTGGGATATGCCCTCGAACTTGCAAAATCATGCGGCATTAGGATGACCGGCGCGGAAGCCACCATGGACCTTTTAAAGCGCGCCGACGCCATGGACTTTGGCGATCGCTATTACACCATCCTCATCGAGGCCCTGGGTATGACCGATACCTGAATCCGATCACATCTGCGAATGCGCATCTTTCCAATACTGACCACTCAGGAACTTGTTCAGCCATTCATCACTCTTCTCCAGGCAATCACGAATGGTCGGCGTACACCAATCCGCCATCCAGCAGCAGAGTTTGTAGAGCCCGCTCACCGGGCCTAGCCGCCGGCGCGTTGAAACCCTTTGTCGAATTTTTCGATGAGCTCTGACCGCTGCGATTGGGAATATCCCTTAAAAGTTAAAGTGATCGACGTCTGGGGCAGCTTTAAAATCGCGATCCGCCGGGTGCCCTCAAG
>DFRF01000119.1:0-440 GCA_002378125.1 Rhodospirillaceae bacterium UBA3470
AACGTCTGCCATTCGCTCGGTGCCGATGGTCCTGAGTTGGTCGACAACAGCCGTCAACTCGGCCGGCATGGGTTCGGCCCCGGGAATGAAGTCGCCGATAGGATAATCCATGGCGTGAGCTAGTTTAAACATGACCGCCGCCGAGGGGTTCGCCGTGCCGGCCTCAAGTTTCGCAAGGTAGCGTTCGGAAACGCCTGAATCGGTCGCCAGGATGCGCCGGGTCATACCGCGCTTTGCCCGAGCCTTGCGTACTCGCGCACCAATCTTCGCAAGGAAGGCATTCAGGTCATCATCGTTTGCGGTTTCTCGGTTTTGGCGCAGATTCCTATACATTCACTGTTTCTACAACAAATATGCATTATAATTCCACTCTAATCGTACGGCGTGACGATCCCGCGCTAAACCTGATACAAATCCGGAGGCAGATTCTTGCCTCAAGT
>DFRF01000119.1:793-8522 GCA_002378125.1 Rhodospirillaceae bacterium UBA3470
AGATTTCGGGGAGGACCGATTAGCATGCAAGCAAGTACCGATGGCCTTTACAACGCCGCCGAGGACCTGATCGAACGTAACTTGGTGGCGGGGCGCGGCGACAAGACAGCAGTCATCGATACTAACGGCGCGCACACCTACGCCGATCTGCACCGCCGTGCTCGTCAGTTCGCGAATGTGCTGACGGACCTAGGCGTTCAAGCGGAACAGCGAATCATACTTTGTATGCACGACACGGTGGCTTTCCCGGTCTGCTTCCTGGGCGCAATTCTTGCTGGTGTGGTGCCTGTACCGGTAAACACGCGGCTGACGGAGAAGGATTACGACTATATCCTAGCCGACAGCCGGGCTCGCGTCTTGGTCGTGTCGCCGGATTTATTGAACGCGTTCGAAGGTCTCTTGGATGGTCACGGCAATTTGAACCATGTTCTGGTCGCCGGAGAGAATACGGGATCACACCAGACGTTGGCGGCGTTGACCGATATAGCGCCAGCGGATTTTCAGGCCGCCGCGATGAAACCTGATGACATGTGCTTCTGGCTTTATACCTCGGGCACTACGGGTATGCCGAAGGGTGCCGTCCATTTGCACTCCCATCTCATCGAGACGGCGAATCTTTACGCTATTCCCACCCTGGGTATTAACGAGAACGACGTTGTTTATTCAGCCGCGAAGTTGTTTTTTGCCTATGGGCTCGGCAATGCGCTGACCTTTCCGTTCGCCGTCGGTGCGACGGCGGTGCTTCTGGAGGGCCCGCCCATGCCGAGCGCCGTGGCGACGATCCTTAAGGATCACCAGCCGACGATCTTCTTTGGCGTGCCGACCTTATTCGCCATGCTGCTGGCCGGTGATGATCTGCCGTCTCAAAACGATACTAACCTTCGGCTTTGCGTTTCGGCCGGCGAGGCCTTGCCCGGTGAGTTGTTAATTCGATGGCAAGAGCGCATAGGCTGCGATATCCTGGATGGCCTTGGCTCAACGGAAATGCTGCACATCTTCCTATCCAACCGCCAAGGGCATGTCCGTCCGAACTCTTCAGGATTCGCCGTGCAGGGCTATGAGTTGCTCCTCAAGGACGACGATGGCCAGGAGGTGGCAGATGGGGAATTGGGTAATCTGCACGTTTCCGGTCCGACCAGCGCAGTAATGTATTGGAACCAGCGTGAAAAGAGCCGCGACACGTTCCAGGGCCGTTGGACTGTCACCGGCGACAAATACTACGTGGATGAGGATGGCTACTACATTTACGGTGGGCGTTCCGATGACATGTTGAAGGTAGGGGGCATCTATGTCTCGCCCTTTGAGGTGGAAGGCGCGCTGATTGCTCATGACGCGGTATTGGAAGCTGCAGTGATCGGTCATCCCGACGCTGACGACCTGATCAAGCCAAAGGCCTTCGTCGTTCTTAACGAAGGTACTGAGGCCTCGGGAGAACTGGCTGAGGACCTTAAGGCCCTCGTTCGCAAAAGCCTCGCGGAGTATAAGTATCCCCGCTGGGTTGAGTTTATTGACGACCTGCCAAAGACAGCAACGGGGAAGATCCAACGTTTCAAGCTCCGTGATGCAGATTGAACCATCCCGGTCCGCGGATGAGGTCCGCACTGTTGAGGTAGCGGGTGCGGCTCTTGAGGTGAGCCTCTACGTCGGAGATGCAAAAGCGCCGACCATCGTTCTCTTGCACGAGGGATTGGGCTCCGTAGCCATGTGGCGTGAGTTCCCTGGCCGGGTCGCGACGGCAACCGGGTGCTCGGTCATGGTCTATTCGCGGCGTGGCTACGGACGCTCAGAGCCGCGGGCGGAATCCTATAGTGTTGACTTCATGCATGATGAGGCCCTGAAGGTGTTGCCTGAGCTTCTGCGGTCGCTTGCCATCGAAAACCCGGTCCTATTCGGCCATAGCGACGGCGGTTCCATCGCCTTGATCCATGCAGCTACACATTCGGTTGCAGGGATGATCGTCATGGCTCCGCATATCTTCGTAGAGGCGATGGGCGTGAATTCCATCGCGGAATTACGTGAAAGCGTCGGCGGTACGGATTTCCTTACCCGTTTGGGTCGCTTCCATGATGATCCAGAACACGCCTTCCGCGGCTGGAATGATATCTGGCTAGCGCCGGAATTCAGGGCCTGGGATATTAGGGCGGAGGTGGCCCTAATTAACACCCCAGTCCTGGCGATCCAAGGGGAAGCCGATCAATATGGCACCATGGCGCAAATCAACGGGATCGCAGCCAGGGCATTGGGACCTGTCGAATTATTGAAACTTCCTGATTGCGGCCATTCACCGCACCGGGACCAGCCGGAAGCCGTCCTTCGGGCTACGCAAACATTTATTAACGGGCTTGATATGGGTATGACATCGGGAAACGGCCGCTATCTGGAAGATTATTCGGAGGGCGAGGTGATTATTTCACGCCCCTACAATATTTCGAGGCGCGAGATCATGACTTATGCGGATGCCTACGACCCGCAACCCATCCATATAGATGAAAACTACGCCCGTATGGGGCCCTTTGGCGGCGTTATCGCCAGTGGCTTCCAAACCATTTCGCTGGCCTTTCGCCTATTTGTGGAAACAGGTTACTTCGACGATGGTGTTTCCATGGGTGGGCCTGGCATGGACGAGGTGCGCTGGCTAGTGCCCGTCTATCCGGGGGACGTCCTGACGAACCATATCACGGTGTTGGAAGCGCGGCGCTCCAAAAGCAAACCGGATCGGGGTATCCTGCGCCTTGGCCACGACCTCCGAAATCAGAAGGGGGAAACGTGTACAACCTGTTCGACGGTGACGATCGTGAGGATGCGGACGACGGGGGGCGAGACTTGATCACATGTCGCCGCACGCACTATCCAGAATGGTACAAGCTGATCTGCCGCTGCGGACGACATAACGTCGATCGTCCAGATGGGGGCGGGGGTCGCCGCCGTCCTAGATGGGCGAGACTGGCTCACGGGTCTCCGGTTCGTGAGAAGGTTTAAATGCGGGCATTCAGCTTTACAGTGATAGACTGAAATCGTAGCACGTATCATTTAACCAAAAGGTAATATTGTGACCCGACAATTCCCGCGAATTCCAATTATCGGTTATTGCCATCCGCTTTCTGTGCGTCCTGGAGAAATCATCGGTTTTAAGGTGTCCTGTGCTGGTGGCGGTGATTTTTCTGCGCGGGTTCTGCGTTCTATCTGCGCGGATGCAAACCCAGACGGCCCAGGGATTATTGAAAAGGCAGTTGAGACATCGATTGAAAAGGATTACACCGCGCGGCCGCAAGCCTTTAACCCTGGTTCTTATGCCATTATCAAGACGGGGCCGGCGGTTGACGGAGATTTGACAATTGCGGCCACGATCTGGCCGACACTCCCGGGTGACGGAGAACAAGTAATCTTTTCAGCGGGCGGCTTCGAGTTGTTTCTTGATACAGATGGTGCGTTGGCAGCTCGGGTGGGCGACATTTCTGTTTCGACTGGCAAACCGTTGCTTTCACGGCAATGGTGCTTCGTTCGGCTCTCCTACACTAAGGCAAGCGGCTTGTTCACCATTGCGCAGCAACCCGATGAAATTTGGACAGATCCTGCCGAAGCAAGTGTCGTAGCGCCCAATCAGTCCTACTTGGACGGTTTGCCGATATTGATCGCTGCCGGCCTCAGAGATGGTTTCGCGGACAATCACTTTGATGGCAAGATTGAAGCACCTGGGATCTATGCGGCAGCGAACGTCGATCCCACGCGGATCGTAGCAAAATGGGATTTTGCCAAGAAGACCAGCTCGTTAGTTGTCGAAGATACGGGGAAAGGCGGCTATCACGGCAGCTTGATTAATCATCCTGCACGCGCAATGACAGGTTCCGGTTGGGATGGCAGCGAAATGAACTGGCAGCACAATCCGGAACACTATGGTGCAATCCATTTTCATCGCGATGATATTTACGATTTTGGCTGGCAAAACGACATAGAGTGGGTGGTGCCAGAGGATTTTGCATCTGGTGTTTATGTATTGCGGATAACGCAGGGCGGTCACGAGGATGCGATTCCCTTCTACGTCTGTCCGCCATTAGGCCAGCGGAAGGCGGACCTAGCTGTGCTTGTGTCGACGTTCACCCATGTCATTTATGGCAACCATTCCCGGCCTGACTTTAAGTCCGAGTGGATGGAACGTCATCTGGCGCGTGGGGGATACCCTTACAACCCCGCACAATACGAGGAGTTAGGCTGCTCCACATATAACTTTCACCGCGATGGCTCCGGTATTTGCCATTGCTCGCACCTGCGACCTTTGCTGAACACCCGACCCGGTTATTACACTATGGGTTATGGGAAGGGCTCGGGTTTACGCCATTTTCAGGCAGATAGCCACCTGATTTGGTGGCTGCATAAAAAGGGCATCTCTTACGACATCGTAACGGATAAGGAACTGCACGAAGAGGGATATTCCGCCATCGAAGGCTATAAGGCAGTCACCACCGGTAGTCATCCAGAGTACCACACCTCAAACACACTCGACGCATTGCTGACGTTCCGGAACCGTGGTGGAAATTTCATGTACTTAGGTGGCAATGGCTTCTACTGGCGCGTAGCCGTTCACGAGCAAGAAGAAGGCATTATGGAAATCCGCCGCGGAGAAGGTGGTATACGAGCCTGGGCAGCAGAGCCTGGAGAGTATTATAACGCGTTTGACGGTAATTATGGTGGTCTCTGGCGGCGAAGTGGGCGTCCGCCGCAGCAACTTGCTGGCCTAGGATTTACCAGTCAGGGGCAATTTGAGGGTACTTATTACCGCCGCACGGAGGAAAGCTACGCGCCCGACTTAGTCTGGCTTTTCGACGGCATTGACGAAGAGATTTTGGGCGACTATGGCTTCTCTGGCGGTGGGGCCGCCGGGTACGAGTTGGATCGCGCCGACATCCGCCTTGGCTCGCCTCCGAATGTGCGCGTGCTAGCGCAGTCGGAGCGGCACCCAGATCACTTCGTGCTGGTGCCAGAAGAGCTCCTCACCCATCTGACCACATTGCCTTTGCTGCCCGTCGACGACCTAATCCGAGCGGATATGATCTATTTCGAGGTCCCCGGCGGCGGCAAAGTATTCAGCGTGGGTTCCATCACTTTTTGCGGTTCATTGCCCTGGAATGGCGGTGACAACGATATTAGCCGATTAGTTGAGAATGTGTTGCGCCGATTCTTGGAGTAGCCTCGTATTCGTGAGGATAATGTCTGCTGTCTGCTATCCGGTGAAGCTCAATTTGTTTGAGTTCGGCTAGAGCGGCATTTCCGCTTCTAGCTTATTCCAGCGGAGTAGAGAGAAGGCGAATCATTTCCGCTGCGCTCCAGGCGGACAGCGGCGTTAATGAATGCATCTACGTGATTTGCATCCGTGTTAAACGCGGTGACCAACCGGACCACGCCTTCTTCCCAGCGTCCGCCGTAAAAAATAAAGCCTTCGTCATTCAACGCCTGATGTAGCGTCGCTGGAAGCTTTGGGAACAGCATGTTGGCACCGTCTGTGTAGGGAAATTCGAAGGACGCCAGGGGGGCGATGCCATCGCGCAGGCGCGCCGCCATGGCGTTGGCATGTTCGGCATTGTAGCGCCACAACTCGTCCGACAGGTAGGCCTCCATCTGCGCCGAAAGGAGGCGCATCTTCGAAAACAGATGGCCGCCGCGCTTGCGCCGAAACGCGAAGGTATCGGCGAGATCTTTGTCGAAGATGATCACAGCCTCGGCACCCAACGCGCCGTTCTTCGTTGCCCCGAAGGAAAGCACTTCGACGCCGGCCTTCCAGCTCATTTCGGCAGGCGTGCAGCCCAGCGCTACGACGGCGTTCGCGAACCGCGCACCGTCCATATGTAGCTTCAATTTGTGCGATCGGCATACGTCTGCCACTGCCGCGATCTCGTTCACCGTATATAGCGAGCCTATTTCTGTAACTTGGGTGATGCTGGCGGCGGATGGTTGCAGCATATGCACGTCGCCGGCGCCGCGCGCCGCCTTGATAGCCAAATCCTGTAAGTCAACTTTGCCGTCCGGTCCGTCCACCGGCACCATGCGCGCGCCGCCGGTAAAGAACTCTGGCGCGCCACACTCATCTTCAAAAATATGGCTGGTCCAGTGGCACAGTACGGCGCCGTAGGACGGGGTCATCACCGACAGGGCCAGGGAATTGGCGGCCGAACCTGTGGCCACCAGAAAGGCACTCAATTCCGTTTCGAACAATTCCGACAATTGCTCTTCCACCCGAGCGGTGAGGTCGTCGTTGCCGTAGGGCATCGCATGGCCCGCGTTGGCCCGTAAAAGGGCGTCAAGGATCTCATCCGATGCGCCAGTGATGTTGTCACTCGCGAAGTTCACAGTTGGTCGTTCCTCTGTTATTGATCGGGCGCGATAGCATAGGTGGAGCCATCGGCATCCCGCAACGGAATTTGCTGAAAATCTGCTTCGTCGTCATGCAGCTTGTGCGCCGCGACCGACCGCACCGTACCGCCATCAACGCTGATGATGACCCAAACGAAAGCAAGCTCGAAGGCGCAGGCCAGATCATGGGCCGAGGGTTTGGCCGGATGGTCGGGATGGGAATGGTAATGGCCAATAATGCGTTCCGAACCCTGCGGCTTGTCCCCGATCTCGCCAAGTTCGCGCATTAGATTAAACCGGACCCGGGGGTCCACTTCGAACCGGTCATTGCCGCCTGTTGGGTGGACATTGTCGCTCACCACGACCCTGGTAACCGTCACGGCGCCTTCCGAGGCCTCCGTACCCGCCAACAAGCCGCAACATTCCCTCGGGTAGGCGGCCTCCGCAGCCTGGATCATCTGCCCGAAATGAGTTGGCGCGATCCGGATCACGGTCGCGGACGGACGATGCCCAGGACGCGGCCCGCTTCCATGTCGATGATCATAATCCGTCTGCAGGGGCCCGTTGGTTCGATGTTGAGAACGAGCCGGTTACCCTCGATTTGGACCTGAGCGATCTGGCACTCTGGGGCTAGGCCAAGTTGAAGATCGCCCCAGGGTGCGGCGCTCGGCGCGCTCAGTGGCGATTGGGCCGGGGCCGACGCGGTTGCCGTCGCCGTCGGTGCTGCTGGTTGCTCTTCCACCTTTGGCGCATTGGGGGTCTTGGTAACGCTGAACAGACGCCAGTGGGGGTCCTCGGTCCGTTTGATGAAGCCGTACCCCAATAACCCGATGGCCAGCGTGATCAACGCGGCCAGGACGATCACTAATGCTTTCAGCCAACGCATATTGTGTTCCTGTTTGACCCTTGCCCCCGACGCCGTAGAGTGGCGAGGATGTCGAAAGCCACCACATATACTGTCCGTGTCGACGATGACAAGGCCGGCGGCCGTCTAGATAAGGTTTTGACCGTCGCCTTGGAGGGATTTTCACGGGCCCGAGTCCAGGCCTTGATCGCCGAGGGCCACGTCTATCGCGATGGCGAACCGGCCACTGATGCGGCCACCAAAGTACGGCCAGGTGACGCTTGGGTTGTTCAGGTTCCGCCGCCAGCGCCGGCCGCGCCGTGGCCTATGGCGATCCCACTGGACGTGGTGTTCGAGGATGATCACCTCATCGTCGTCGACAAGCCTGCCGGCATGGTAGTACATCCAGCCGCCGGGCACGCGGATGACACCCTGGTCAATGCGCTACTCCATCATTGCCGCGGCAGCCTTTCGGGTATCGGCGGCGTGACACGGCCAGGAATTGTGCATCGGTTGGATAAGGATACCAGCGGATTGCTG
>DFRF01000119.1:8840-9266 GCA_002378125.1 Rhodospirillaceae bacterium UBA3470
TAAGGATACCAGCGGATTGCTGGTCGCAGCGAAGGACGATTTGACGCACCAGGGGTTGGCTAAACAATTTGCAGACCATTCCATTGAACGGGCCTATCTGGCGATGGTCTGGGGCCGGCCACTAAAACGGACCGGAACGATTGAGGGTCAGATCGGCCGCAGCCCCCGTAATCGGAAGAAAATGGCGGTGCTCCGGCGCGGCGGAAAGTTTGCCCGGACACATTATCGTGTTCTGGACAACGTTGACGACTTGATCAGCTTGGTCGAGTGCCGACTTGAGACCGGCCGAACCCACCAAATCCGGGTTCACATGACGTCGATCGGACATAGTATCGTCGGAGACCCGATGTACGGAGGCGCAAGAAAATTACCCGCGACGACGTCACAAGTGATCCGCGATGAACTTGCTAACGTAACAGGTCAAAT
>DFRF01000004.1 GCA_002378125.1 Rhodospirillaceae bacterium UBA3470
CGTAGCGCTACCATCCATTCAAAACGTGAAAACATTCAATGCCGCCTAGACCAGAATCTGCGTCAATGCGCTTTCCAGGCTCAATTCCTGGCGCTCGCCGCTAGCTCGGTGCTTCATCTCCACGACACCGGATTTAAGTCCCCGGGGCCCAATTATTAACTGCCACGGCACGCCAATGAGGTCCATGTCGGCGAACTTTGCGCCGGTTCGGGCCTCACGGTCGTCATAGAGAATTTCCTCCCCCTTCTCCCGCAGGTCATTGTAAGCGCCATCACAGGCGGCATTGCAGGCGGCATCGCTCGTTTTTAGATTGATCAGGCCCGCCTTAAATGGCGCGATATTATCGGGCCAGATAATGCCATCGTCGTCGTGCGACGCCTCGATGATGGCGCCGGCCAGGCGCGAGACCCCAATCCCGTATGAGCCCATTTCGACGTGCACTTCTTGACCGTCTGCGTCAGTGACACGGGCGCCCAGTGGCTTTGAGTATTTGGTGCCGAAATAGAAGATGTGGCCGACCTCAATGCCGCGTGCAGTGACCAGGTCGTCGCCCAATGCCGCTTCGACGTCCGCTTCGCGCTTCTCGTCCGTGGCCGCGTACTGACTGGTGTAACTGTCGACGATAGGTTGCAGGTCGCTCTCGAAATCGATGTCCGTGTCCGAAAGGTTGCGGTCCAGGAAGTCTTTGTGGCAGGCGATCTCGCTTTCGCCCGTATCCGCCAGGATCAGGAATTCGTGACTCATGTCGCCGCCGATGGGACCCGTGTCGGCAGCCATGGGAATGGCGGTGAGACCCATCCGTTCATAGGTGCGTAGATAAGAAACAAACATCTTGTTATAGGACAGCCGCGCGCTTTCCGCATCCAAATCGAAGGAGTACGCATCCTTCATCATGAATTCGCGACCGCGCATGACGCCAAACCGGGGTCGCACCTCGTCACGGAACTTCCATTGGATGTGGTACATTAGCTTTGGCAGGTCACGATAGCTGCGGGCCGATGCGGCGAAGATCTCGGTGATCTGCTCTTCGTTGGTGGGGCCGTAGAGCATGTCGCGCTCGTGACGGTCTTTGATGCGTAGCATCTCCGGCCCGTAGTCATCGTAACGGCCGCTTTCGCGCCACAGGTCGGCGGGCTGGATTGTCGGCATGAGGATTTCCTGACAACCGATTGCGTTCTGTTCCTCACGGACAATCTGTTCAATATTCCGTAGAACCCGGAGGCCCATTGGCAGCCACGAATAGATGCCGGCGCTGGACTGACGGATCATCCCCGCGCGCAACATTAGACGGTGCGAGACAATTTCCGCCTCGGCGGGGTTCTCCTTGAGGGTCGGCAGGAAGTATTGGGATAAACGCATAAGAGCCTCGATTTCCGGGCCGCCGCCGGTGGGTCGGCATTCCTTATGCAATCTATGCAAACCGATCAGCAATGACAATGGAAAGGGATCGTGTATCAAGTTGAGCCGTTTAAGTCCTTGCCATGTCCCTGCGCGTTCCCATTGGAACTAATAGTTTGAGATAAAACTTGGTGGATCCAATCTCCCTCTTTCACTCCCATGGCCGCGGTGCAAGGAGGTTTGGCGATGCACCGCGGCCCGGGGTTTGCCCTAGATTTGGGTCTGGGGCTGTGGAAGCGGCTCCAGGAGACCCCACAAGTTGGGGGTCACGGCATGAAAACGCGTTACCGGCGCCGGGACGCGCAAGCGCGCCTAAGCTCCAGAATCTGAAGCGCAAATCACTAGCGCAAAAGTGAGAATCTCCCTTGGCGGGTGTCGGCATGTATTTTCATCTTATTGTCCACTTTCTGTGGAAGGAGAAACTTTCAGAATCGAAACTAAGCGTAGAGGAATTAAGAAAAGGTAAAGCCATGGGAAGAAACATATTTAGAGGGGAAATTTACTTAGTCGCGTTGTGACGGGGTCGGTGCTGGGGCAGGCTGAGCGGATGGAAATTTCCGTCAATATCGCGCAATTCCGAGAGCCGCGGCCTATAGCTGTGGTTTTCGGGCACGAGCGGTCCGGCAACCATTTCCCTGTGAACGCCATCGCAGAGGTATGCGGCTATAAGGTGTTTAACTTGATTTCGACCACGCGGACGTGAACATTAACTTCCATCACGCGGAAACGTTGGCCGACGTGCTTCGCGCACTGGCCGCGCATCACACCGCGAATGTTATCAAGTCCCACCATGCCACGGCCTTCTTCGTCCCAATCATCGGTGACGTTGCCGACTAGGCGCGCCTGTTTTACACATACCGCCGACCCGATCCCATGATGGCGAGTTTCTGGACCTTCACTCAGAACTGACCCTGGCCGGAGGGACCAGTGGCGGGGGATGTTGTGGCATTTAGACAGGCGCCACCGTCGGGGCGTTTACTGCGCTACCAGATGGCGCTGGCCGAAACTATGTTCACGCGCTGGTCCGGCTACCTTAGGGGTTGGCAGGCGCTGGCTGAAAGCTATACGCACGTGCACCTGATCGCCTATGAGGCTCTGCTTGACGACTACGAAAATGTCATGACATCGGTCTCCGGGTTGTTGGGGTGTCCGGTCGGTTCATTCCCAAGCCGGACCGAGAAAACTACGTGAAGGCACCAGGGGCGGCGACGCACGCGGTCAACGACGAAGATCGGATGCTTCTCGAAGCCTGGATTGATCAGCAGATGCCGGCTGACCTATTCGCGAAATGAGATAACACCGCTTTCGTAGACGAAATAGAAGATCACAAAGAACACCAGCGATACACCCGTGGTGATGATGAACTTCTTTAGAAGCTGCGGTTTTGCCGGCGCGCCCGGGTCTTCGCCGGGTAGCAAGTCGTCTGGATTGACCCGCGAGATGCCCCAGGGCAGAATTATGAAGAGGGTCAGCCACCATATGACGACGTAGACCGCAAAGCCGAGGGTAAGTGACACGGCGCGTCCCCTTCTCTCCCCTAAGCCTGTTCCAACTCAACCAAAGTACCGCAGAAATCTTTCGGGTGCAGGAACAGGACCGGTTTTCCATGAGCACCAATTTTCGGTTCTCCATCACCCAGTACGCGGGCGCCTTCCGACTTCATTTGATCGCGGGCTTTGATGATGTCATCGACCTCGTAACACACATGATGCATTCCACCAGATGGGTTTTTATCCAGAAAAGCGGCGATGGGTGAGTTCTCGCCCAGGGGGTGCAGAAGCTCGATTTTGGTGTTCGGCAATTTCACGAAGACCACGGTAACGCCGTGGTCAGGCTCTGCAATCTGTGCGGAGACAATGGCTCCCAGGGTGTCACGGTAGGTGGCCGTAGCGACTTCCAGGTCGGGCACGGCGATGGCGACGTGATTGAGACGGCCGATCATGGTGAAACTCCTTCTTGTTGGTCCAGTCGAACCAGATGCACGCGGGTGATTGGACGCTTGTCGAAAAGGGCGCGAAAGGCCCGGCGCGCGGCGATACGAGCGGCCTCGGAAACGGTGTGATCGTCTGCCTCCTTGGCGTCGCGCGACAGTCTATCGATCGCTTTCCGAACGGCAAGCCGAACCGTATCCAAGATCGG
The DNA here is from genome assembly GCA_002378125.1 of Rhodospirillaceae bacterium UBA3470. Lineage (GTDB taxonomy): Bacteria > Pseudomonadota > Alphaproteobacteria > Rhodospirillales > Casp-alpha2 > UBA3470. Next base: position 3,538 of record DFRF01000004.1, read on the forward strand.
GTCATCTTCATCTTCCAAAAGGCCCGCGGTGGAAATGGGCATTTCCTCATCGACCTCATTGCGGTCTAGGATGACCGTGAGAACCGCGAACCCGTGCCACATGGCCCGTGTTCGGCTCTTTACGACTTCCGATTGAGTGGGCACGAGGCGGTTGCCGTCGGACGCTAGGCGTCCCACCGGTACATAGTCGACGATACCGGGTGCCCCTGGCGCTAGGCGCACGGCGCCGCCGTTCTCGTTGACGATGGCGTGCGGTACCTGGCAGGTGCGAGCCAATTCGGCGTGTTCCGTGAGATGGCGAAGCTCCCCGTGTACGGGGATGGCAATCTCGGGCCGTAGGTGTTGATACATGCGGGTCAATTCATCCCGTGCGGGATGACCCGAGACGTGGATCATGGCGTCTTTGGCCGTGATCACATGGATATCCCGGCGCAGGAATTTTGCTTGCAGTTCCGCGATGGCCCGTTCGTTCCCGGGGATTACGCGAGACGAGAAGATTATTGTGTCGCCCGGGTTCAAAACGATGCGGGGATGATCTTCGGCGGCGATGCGGGCGAGCGCTGCGCGGGGCTCGCCTTGACTGCCGGTACAGATTATCAACGTCTTGTCATCCGGCAGAAACCCTGCGTCCTCCTCCATGAGGAAGGCGGGGACGCCCTTAATATAGCCGTTCTCTCGGGCCGCATCGGTAATTCGCTTCAATGACCGCCCGGCCAGAACTACGTCGCGGTCGTTCCTGGCTGCCGCCGTGGCAATAGTTTCCAAGCGTGCTACGTTGGAGGCGAAACAGGCCACCGCCACCTGGCCCGTGCAACTGGCGATGATGTCGGTGAGGTTGTTTAGGATGTCCGCCTCCGACCCCGTGGTGCCCGGCGTGAACACGTTCGTGGAATCGCAGACCACGGCTAGGGCCCCCTCTTCCCCAATGCGCCGGAGCGTTTTCTCGTCCGTCGGTTCCCCGACGACTGGATCGGGATCGAACTTCCAATCGCCCGTATGCAGGACCGTCCCCAATGGCGTCCTGAGGGCGATAGCGTTTGGTTCGGGAATGGAGTGGGTCATCGTTACCCACTCCAGATCGAAAGGGCCAAGCGTGAATTTCGCCCCAAGAGGGACTTCGTTAATTTTTACCTCGCTGCCGAATTCTGTCTCGGCAAGCTTGCGACGCAGCACAGAGACCGTGAATGGTGTCGCGTAGATGGGACAGCGCAGCTTGGGCCACAGGTATTGGACCGCACCCAGGTGATCTTCATGCGCATGGGTTAGTATCAGGGCCAGAAGGCGGTCCTTCCTATCCTCAATGAATTTGGGATTGGGCATTATGACGTCGATGCCCGGCAATTCGCCGTCGTTGAAGGTGACGCCCAAGTCAATCATCAGCCAATCCTCGTCCCCGGGCAGGCCAAAGCCGTAAAGGTTGAGGTTCATGCCGATCTCGCCTGCGCCGCCAAGCGGCACGAACAAGAGTTCTTCTGCGGTTGCCCTACTCATGAGGCGTTGCGTCGGTTGATGGTAAAAAGCCCGCGGAGCGTCAAATCTGCATCGGTCTCGCGGATCGCGTCGGAGGCCTTAGCGAACAGAGGCGCCAGACCCCCTGTGGCGATGACCGGCATGTCGCTGGCTCCGTACTCGGCGCGGATGCGTGACACCAACCCCTCAACAAGCCCTACATATCCCCAGAAAATCCCGGTTTGCATAGCCGGCACCGTGGCCTTACCAATAATTTTTTTTGGCCGTTCGACGGCGATCCGCGGGAGGCGCGCTGCGGCCTGGTGCAGTGCCTCCAGTGACAAGTTTACGCCCGGCGCGATTACGCCGCCCTGGTAACTGCCATCCGCGCCGACCACGTCGAAAGTGGTCGCGGTCCCAAAATCGACCACGATCAATGGCCCGCCGTAGCGTTCGTGTGCCGCCACCGTATTGACCAACCGATCTGCGCCTACGTCATCGGGACGATCCACCTGCACCTCAATGCCCAGGTTCACGTCCGGTTCCCCAATCACCAAGGGCCTGCAGTCAAAGTATTTGTGGCAAAGCAATTTTAAGGAAAACAGCGTTGCTGGCACCACGGTGGACACGATAGCCGAAGTGATATCCGCGCGCGACAGGCCCTGCAAATGTATAAGCTGTTCTAGCCAGATACCGAATTCGTCCGCCGTTTTGTTGGAATCGGTCGAGGAACGCCATTCGCCCATCACGGTACCGTCGTCGCCAAATACTGCGAAGACGATATTGGTGTTGCCCGAATCAATAGCAAGTAGCATGTCCGTCCCGATCAATTATCTGGAAAATAGACGACGCCGGCGGCAATCCGCCGTTCCGCGCCGTCGTTCTCGAGGATCAGAGCGCCATCATCATCCAGGTCCTTGAAGTTACCGGTTAGGGTCTCGTTGTCCAAGCTCACCGCGATGGCCTTGCCTTTGCCTATGGACCGGTTGAGCCAGGTCTGACGCACTTTGTCGAACCCTTCTTCCACCCAAATGTTGGCCCACTTTTGGAAACTTCGGGCAAAGGCGACAAGAGTATCCTCTACCGTAACGGTCCAATGCTCGGCACTCAGTGACGTTGCCGGATAGGCCGCGTCGTCGGGAAAATGCGCGACATTGACGCCAAGACCGACGATGACCCATTCGGGAAACTCGGCCCCGCCGGCTTCCGACTCCAGCAAGATACCGGCGACCTTCTTTTTCTGGAGGAGGACGTCGTTTGGCCATTTCAAGTGGATTTGGTGTCCGGGCTCCGAAATATTGCCGAGGGCATCGTAGAGCGCGACAGCAGTGACGAAACTGAGTTGCGCCGCCTCGCGTAGCGGCACCTCGGGCCGGAGGATCAGGGATAGGTGGAGGTTGCCCGGCGGGCTGACCCAATCGCGTCCGCGTCGGCCCCGCCCCCTGGTTTGTTCGCGTGCCCAAACCAATGTACCGTCAGGTGCAGCGTCCTCACCCCGACGGGCGAGGTCGCGGGCCTCGTCATTTGTGGACGCGCAACGCTCCAGAGAAATCAGGTTATAAACAGAAGGGAGGCGTGGTTCGGACATGTTCCGAGGGCGCTTAACTGGAGAACAGGGACGCCGCCGCCGCCGCCGCGCTGGACACCAACGGTTCCGGATAAGCGATGAATGCCAAGATCAGAATTCCTGTGAGCGTCAACAACGCGCCGATTTCGCGGTCTATGGACTGATCCAGCGGATCCTCGGCGTCGTCGAAGTACATGATCCGGATTATCCGGAGGTAATAGAAAGCGCCAACCACGCTGGTCAGTACGCCAATGATCGCCAAGGTATAGAGCTCCGTTGCGATTGCGGCCTGGAAGATGTAAAGCTTGCCAAAAAAACCGGCCAGCGGCGGAATGCCAGCCATAGAGAACATGAAAATCGCCAAGGCCAACGCGATCATCGGGTGCGTCTTGCCCAGGCCCGCCAGGTCATCAATCCCTTCCACCATACGTCCGCCGCGCCGCATGCAGAGGATGCAGGCGAACGTGCCAATATTCATAAACACATAGATGGCCAGGTAGATCAGTACCGCGCGGATACCGGCCTCCGAACCGACCGACAGGCCGATCAGCGCATAGCCGACGTGACCGATAGAGCTGTAAGCCATAAGACGCTTGATGTTGCGCTGGTTTAAGGCGGCGAAGGAACCCAGGATCATCGAGGCAATCGAAATGAAAACAACGATCTGCTGCCATTGCGCCAAAAGATCGCCAAAAGGCCCAACCATGACCCGTATGAATAGTGCCATCCCTGCAATCTTCGGGGCAATTGCGAAGAAGGCCGTGACCGGCGTTGGCGCACCTTCGTAGACGTCTGGGGTCCACATGTGGAAAGGCACGGCGGAAACCTTGAAGGCCAGGCCCGCGAGGATAAATACGATCCCAAAGATCATGCCGGTGCCCGGACCTTCGGGCCCCGTGTTAGTAAACATCTTGGCCATGACCTCAAAGCTGGTGGTGCCGGCGAAACCGTACACCAAAGACATGCCGTAAAGCAGCATTCCCGAGGCCACAGCGCCTAGTACGAAATATTTAAGGCCTGCCTCCGTGGAGCGTGTGTCGTCGCGCTGGAAAGCGGCGATTATGTAGAGCGAGAGGCTCTGCATTTCGAGACCAAGATAGAGCGAGATCATATCGTTGGCCGAGATCATCATCAGCATGCCGAGGGTCGCAAAGACCACAAGGACCGGGAACTCGAACCGGGCCAAACTATGTCTTTCCATGAATCCTTTCGCGATCACTAATGATCCGGTCGACGCCAGCAGCACTAAAACCTTGCAGAAGACCGCATAACCGTCGGAGACGAACATGCTACCAAAAGTCACTAGCCGTTCGCCGGCCAGCAGGGTCGTGAGCAGCACCGCCAACAACAAGGCTATGATGCTCATATAAGTCACGTAGCGGAAAGTGGTAACGTCCTGTTCGTCGCGTCCGCCCTTCCGGAATACGCCAAACATCAGCAGCGCCATGATGATCACCGCCAGGAATAGCTCCGGCAGCGCGGGGATCAGTTCGGGTACGTGGGTATTAGGCATATCTTTTGTCCCTTCCCCGTCCTAGCGTCCGGCTAACGTTACGTTGGCTGCCGTCGCTTGAGCCGTCTGGACCTGTTGCAGTAGGTTCTCGACTGAGACCTGCATGATGTCCAGGAAGGGCAAAGGATAAATGCCCATCCAAAGTGTCAGAATGATTAACGGCGCGAATAAGGCCCATTCACGAGGGCTCATGTCGGCAATCTTCTTCAATGCGTCCTTGGTGAGTTCGCCGAAGATAATCCGCCGGTAGAGATACAGCATGTAAGCCGCGCCCAAAATGACGCCCAAAGCCGCCAGCGCGCATATCCAGGCGTTTACCTGGAAGGCGCCTAGCAGCACCAGGAATTCGCCGATGAAACCGCCCGTGCCGGGCAAGCCAACTGAGGCCAGCATGAAGAACATGAACGTCAGCGCATAGCCCGGCATTCGGTGCACTAGGCCGCCGTACACCTCGATGTCGCGGGAATGAATGCGGTCATAGACAACACCGACGATCAAGAACAAGGCGGCGGAGACAATCCCGTGGCTGAGCATCACGTAGATGGCGCCTTCAAGACCCTGAACCGTTAGGGTGAAGGCGCCAATGGTGACGAAGCCCATGTGGGCGACTGACGAATAGGCGATCAGCTTCTTCATGTCCTCCTGTACTAAGGCCACGAACGATGTGTAAACCACGGCAATAATACTGAGCGTGTAGACCATGGGTGTGAAGTCCACGGTGGCCAAAGGAAACATGGGCAGCGAAAAGCGAAGGAGCCCGTAGCCGCCGAATTTCAACAGCACG
>DFRF01000226.1:0-6412 GCA_002378125.1 Rhodospirillaceae bacterium UBA3470
GTCGAAAGGCCGTGCCAAGGCCCCGTCGCAACGCCAACTTCGGGTCGGTGAGGAGTTGCGCCATATTCTGGCGCAAGTTCTCAAACGTGGAAAATTGCACGATCCAGCAGTGCAGGACACGCCTATCACCGTCACCGAAGTCCGGGCTAGCCCTGATTTGAAGAACGTTACCGCCTTCGTGGTCCCCTTGGGCGGCGACGCGGCGGTAACGGACCGGGTCCTTGAGGGCCTGAACCGTGCGGCGCCTTTCCTGCGCCGTGTCCTGGCCGAGAAGGTGCGCCTGCGCCACACACCGCGCATCAATTTCTTGGCCGATACGTCCTTTGATGAAGCCGGCCATATCGAGGGTTTGTTGCGCCAGCCCGAAGTGGCTCGCGACCTGGAATGAGAAGACGATGGGGCGTAGGCACAAAGGCCGGCAGGTGCATGGCTGGCTGAACTTAGATAAACCTCTCGGTCTGTCGTCATCGCAGGCGGTTAGCCGCGTGCAGCGGGCGTTTGATGCCAAGAAGGCGGGCCACGGCGGAACCTTGGACCCTTTGGCCACGGGCATCTTGCCCATCGCCCTCGGTGAGGCGACTAAGACGGCAGCCTATGCGATGGATGGCTCCAAGACCTATTACTTCGGCGTTCGATGGGGTGAAGCCCGGTCCACGGACGATCGCGAGGGCGAGATCATTGAGACCCATGATCATCGCCCTGCCGCACAACAAATCGAGAGCTCGTTAGCAGCCTTCGTCGGCACAATCGAACAGATACCGCCCAGGTATTCGGCGATCAAAATCGATGGGCGGCGGGCCTATGACCTGGCGCGGCGGGATGAAGCCGTCGAATTGAAATCCCGGAGGGTCGAGGTTCGGGAGTTGCGCCTGGTCGATGTACCGGACGCAGACCACGCGTTTCTTTCGGTGACCTGTGGGAAGGGTACCTACGTGCGCGCGTTGGCGCGCGATCTGGCCCATCATTTGGACACAGTCGGACATGTCGATTGGCTGCGCCGGACGGCGGTTGGGCCTTTCACCGAAGCCGATGCGATTTCTCTGGATAAAATTGAAGCACTAGGGCATATTCCGCTCGATTCTGACTTGCTGATGCCGATTGAGACCGTGCTGGACGACATCCCGGCACTGGCCCTGACGGTTCAGGAGGCCCAGAGACTCAAGCACGGACAGTCGGTTTCCGTTCTGCCCGTGGCCAGTCGGTCCACCTTCAAGGAGATCGAACAAGGTGACACTGTGTGCGCCATGTCGGAAGGCCGCCTTGTGGCTCTGGTAAGAATTGTCGACGGGGGCATTCATCCCGTTCGGGTCATGAACTTGTAGATGATATAAAATGGAGTAGACGATGTCGATTACGGCTGAACGCAAGGCAGCACTCATTAATGAGTACGCCCAGAAAGGCGGGGACACGGGTTCTCCAGAAGTTCAGGTAGCGATCCTCTCGGAGCGCATTACCAACCTCACAGACCATCTGAAAATCCACAAGAAAGATTTTCACTCCCGGCGTGGCCTCCTGATGATGGTCGGTCAGCGCCGGCGGTTGCTTGACTATGTCAAGGGCAAGGATCAGACGCGTTACGAGGACCTGATCAAGCGCCTCGGCCTGCGTCGTTAAAGAAAATGCGAAGCCGGCGCCCAATGGCGTCGGTTCTGCCGTCTCCGAAAATCCCCCAGCATCCGGCCGGGGGCCCAAGGACCGGTACGGGGCCGCATCATTGGGCGCCCCTCGCCGTTCAGGCATAGGGCCGGACGGCGGCGTATGAGGAAACAATCATACGCAGACGTACGCGAGATATGCACGTACGCACGAGAGGATATAAGAATGTTCAGAGAATTTCGTAAGGAAATCGAATGGGCCGGCAAGCCGCTAATCCTGGAGACGGGAAAGGTCGCCCGCCAAGCAGACGGCTGCGTCATCGTCACCTACGGGGAATCAACCGTGCTTTGCGCTGTGGTCGGTGAAAAGCAGCCAAAACCAGGGCTCGATTTCTTCCCGCTCACGGTACACTACGTTGAGAAGGCCTACGCCGCTGGTAAAATCCCCGGCGGTTTTTTCAAGCGTGAAGGCCGCCCGACGGAGAAGGAAACCCTTGTTTCGCGCCTCATCGACCGGCCCATCCGTCCACTGTTCGTGAAGGGTTTCAAAAACGAAACCCAAGTTATCGCCCAGGTCCTGTCTCACGATCAGGAGAACGAAACTGACGTGCCGGCGATGATTGCTGCGTCCGCCGCGTTGACCATCTCCGGCCTGCCGTTCATGGGCCCTATCGGTGCTTGCCGGGTCGGATACAAAGATGGTGAGTACCTACTCAACCCTACCCTCGAGGAAATGGCCGAGAGCGAGCTTGAGCTGATGCTGGCTGGGACCTCTGAGGGCGTTCTGATGGTTGAATCGGAAGCTTCCGAGCTCTCCGAGGAGGACATGCTGGGTGCCGTCACCTTTGGTCACGAGGCCTTCCAGCCGGTGATCCAGGCGATCATCGAATTGGCCGAAGCCTGCGCCAAGGACCCGATCGATCTGCCGGCCCCGCCGGAGGGCAAGGATGCATTGGCTGCGAAGGTTCGCGAACTGGGCGAAGGTCCGCTACGCGACGCTTACAAAGAGACCATCAAGCAGGTCCGTCAGGAGAAGATCTCGGCAGCCAAGGCCGACATCGTCGACGCCCTGAAAGCCGATGGGAGCCAAGACCAGGATCTGGTTAGTGCTGTCCTGGGAGACATCTTGAAGAGCTTGGAATCAGATATTGTCCGGCGCGATATCCTGGATACGGGTATGCGCATCGACGGCCGCGACACCAAGACGGTGCGTCAGATCGCCGTCGAAGTGGGAGTGCTGCCCCGGGCCCATGGCTCGGCACTGTTTACCCGCGGAGAAACTCAGGCCCTGGTCGTCACGACCCTGGGCACCGGCCAAGACGAACAGATCATAGACGGTCTGGCTGAGGATTATCGTCAGCACTTCATGCTACACTACAACTTCCCGCCGTACTCCGTTGGCGAAGCCGGGCGGTTCGGGTTCACAGGACGGCGCGAAGTTGGTCATGGCAAGCTCGCTTGGCGGGCCGTACATCCGTTGATGCCGGAAAAGGTTGACTTCCCCTACACGGTGCGAGTGGTCTCGGAAATCACGGAGTCGAACGGCTCATCCTCCATGGCGACGGTCTGCGGGTCCTCGCTGTCCATGATGGACGCGGGCGTGCCGCTCTCAAGCCCGGTTGCCGGGATCGCCATGGGCCTAATTAAGGAAGACGACGGCTTTGCCGTTTTGTCCGATATCCTCGGGGACGAGGACCATCTGGGCGACATGGACTTTAAGGTAGCCGGTACAGAAAAGGGCATCACGTCCCTGCAGATGGACATAAAGATCACTTCGATTACGAAGGAGATCATGGAAGTGGCGCTTGACCAGGCCCGTGACGGTCGGCTCCACATCCTTGACGAAATGGCCAAGGGCCTGACCGCAGCGCGCGAAGGCGTGTCCCGGCACGCGCCCCGGATCGAGACGATCTCAATCAACAAGGACAAGATTCGCGATGTCATTGGCCCTGGCGGCAAGATGATCCGCGAAATCTGTGAGACAACGGGCACCAAGGTTGACATTGACGACGACGGCACAGTGAAGGTCGCCGCTGTTGACGCCAACGCCATGCAGGAGGCCATCGATTGGATTAAGGGCATCACCGCTGAGCCAGAAGTCGGCAAGATTTATGAAGGCAAGGTGGTGAAGATTGTCGATTTCGGCGCCTTCGTGAACTACATGGGCAATAAGGACGGCTTAGTTCACATTTCGGAACTGGCGGACCACCGGGTCGACAAGGTCACCGATATCATTCAAGAAGGTGACGCTGTGAAAGCTAAGCTGATCGGGATTGATGACCGCGGTAAGGTTAAACTGTCCGTGCGGATGGTTGACCAGGAGACGGGTGAGGATATCTCTGACCAGGTCAAGCCAAAAGGTGATCGAGCGCGTAACTAGCTCATCCGCCTTAATTATTCAATGCGGCGGCTCGAGATTGGCTTCTCGGGCCGCCGTACTTTTTTGCAAAGATGGCATCGTCTTTTGGGAATGGTTGGGATATAAGACATGTGAAGATTTAAAGATTATGAGTATCAGGGAAGGCGTGAGGCTTTTGACCCAACAGAACACTTTTACCTACGAAGAGCTTCTGGCTTGCGGGCGCGGGGAGCTATTCGGCCCTGGCAACGCGCAGCTGCCGCTGCCGCCGATGCTCATGTTCGATCGGATTACATCGATCACCGCCGATGGGGGCGCCTACGGCAAGGGCCAGGTGATCGCCGAGTTGGATATCAAACCGGATCTCTGGTTTTTCCCCTGTCATTTCCAAGGCGATCCGGTGATGCCCGGATGTCTGGGCCTTGATGCGCTCTGGCAGATGGTCGGTTTCTTTCTGGGTTGGACAGGCGCATCGGGCCATGGCCGCGCGCTTGGCGTCGGTGAAGTGAAATTCACGGAGCAGGTCCAGCCGAGCGCGTCGTTGGTATCCTTCATGGTCGATATCAAGCGCGTGGTGAGCCGCAAGATCACCCTGGGCATTGCCGACGGCAAGATGTTGGTGGACGGCACCGTCGCCTACGTTGCCGAGGGCATGAAAGTGACCCTATTCACCGAAGACGAAGATAACTGAGGGTGCGAATATGAGACGCGTCGTCGTGACCGGCATGGGAGTTGTGTCGCCCATAGGCAACAACATTGCTGAGGTGACCGAGAGCCTGCGGGCCGGCAAATCTGGGATCACATTTTGCGAAGACTACGCCGAAATGGGGTTCCGCTCGCATGTGCATGGCAAGCCAAAAATAGACATGGACGGCATGATTGATCGCAAGCTTCGCCGGTTCATGGGCGACGGTTCGGCCTATAACTACGTGGCCATGTGTGAGGCTATCAAAGACGCGGGCCTTGCCGAAAGTGACGTTAGAAATGAGCGCACGGGCCTCGTCATGGGTTCCGGCGGGCCCTCCACGTCGGCGCTGGTGAGCGCCGCCGACGTGACCCGCGAACGCGGTCCAAAACGCATTGGCCCCTACGCTGTGCCAAAATCTATGTGCTCAACTAATTCCGCGAACATGTCGACGGCGTTCTGCATGCGCGGGCTCAGCTATTCCATTTCGTCTGCTTGTGCGACCAGCGCGCATTGCGTAGGAAACGGCGCGGAACTGATTCAATGGGGCAAGCAGGACATCGTCTTCGCCGGTGGCGGCGAAGAGGTGGATTGGACACTCAGCGTTCTGTTCGACGCCATGGGCGCGCTGTCCTCCAAGTATAACGATATGCCGGAGAAATCGTCCCGACCATTCGACGTGAACCGGGATGGGTTCGTGATCGCCGGGGGCGCTGGGGTTTTGGTGCTTGAGGAGCTGGATCGGGCCAGGGCGCGTGGCGCCAAGATTTATGCGGAGGTGGTCGGTTACGGCGCGACCTCCGACGGTGTCGACATGGTGGCGCCCTCCGGCGAAGGTGGCCAGCGCTGTATGCGCATGGCGATGGCGGGCCTTGGCAACACGACTGTGGATTACATCAATGCGCACGGCACCTCGACACCCGTAGGCGACATGATCGAATTGAATTCCATTCAGGAAGTTTTCGGCGCCCATCGTCCGAAGATTTCGTCGACGAAGTCCCTGACGGGTCACTCTCAGGGGGCGACGGGTGTCCATGAAGCTATCTATTCGCTGATCATGCTCGACAATGATTTCATCGCCGCTTCGGCGAACGTCGAGGACATGGATCCCGAGGCTGGTGACGCCCAGGTGGTGACCGAGCGGATCGACGATGCTGGACTGAATTGCGTGTTGTCGAACAGCTTTGGCTTTGGCGGCACCAATGCGTCATTGACCTTCAGTCGCTACGATCAATAGGTGGCGGACCAAACGCCGATGCCAGATTCCTTCAAATCCGATACTGACACCTGGACCAGTACCACGCCGGGTCCGATGATGGCCGGCAAGCGCGGTCTCATCATGGGGGTAGCTAACCATAATTCCATAGCCTGGGGTATTGCTCGGGCGCTTCATCAGCACGGTGCTGAACTGGCCTTTACCTGTCAGGGCAAAGCGTTGGAGCGCCGGGTCTGGCCCTTGGCTGAACGGGTTGGTTCTGACATTGTGGAACTTTGCGATGTGGAGGACATGAAGGTCTTGGGGAGTGTCTTCGACCGGTTGTCGTCGCGCTGGGACCGGTTGGATTTCGTCGTTCACGCCATCGCTTATTCCGATAAAGAGGAGTTGAAGGGCTACTACGTGGACACTAGCCAAGAAAACTTTCGACGGACCATGGACGTTTCCTGTTACTCTTTTACTGCCGTCGCCCATCACGCAGCCAAGTTGATGAATAGTGGCGGCAGTCTCTTGAGTCTCAGTTTTTATGGCGCCGAAAAGGTCATGCCCAATTACAA
>DFRF01000226.1:6740-16830 GCA_002378125.1 Rhodospirillaceae bacterium UBA3470
GTCATGGGCGTGGCGAAGGCGGCTCTGGAGGCTTCCATCAAGTATTTGGCAAACGACCTAGGCCCTCAGAGCATCCGGGTCAACGGGATCTCGGCTGGTCCCATGCGGACCCTAGCCGGCAGTGCCATTGGCGGCGCGAGGGATATCCTGCGGCGTTCCCAGGAAGTTGCGCCATTAAGCCGCGCGCTTTGCCAGGAAGACATCGGCGGTGGCGCGCTATACTTACTGTCCGATTTGTCGAAGAGCGTCACCGGCGAAATTCACCATATCGATAGCGGATACAACGCTATCGGCATGTCATTCGTGGATTCGCGCCTTGAATAGGTGTATTGGAGAGATTCTAATTTAGCTATTGAAATCCCCCGCCAGCGCCCCTATTATCCGTAAAATTTTTATGGATATGCGCTTGGCTGTCTGCGGAGGGTAAAATCTGCCTCACAGGTCTGTTCGGTGGCCAACCCTTCAAGAGGCTAAAGTGAGAGACGCCATGGATGCCAAACCCTACAGTCACGTCATAGAAATGCTTCGCGGAGCCAGCCTGCGTCCGACGCGCCAGCGCATCGCCCTGGCAAAACTTTTGTTCGACGATGGGCATCGCCATGTCACTGCCGAAAGCCTCCACGCGGACGCGCAGGAGGCAGCCATCAGGGTGTCCCTGGCCACGGTCTACAATACGCTGCATCAGTTCACTGAAGCCGGTCTGTTGCGTGAGATCGTTGTTGATTCGCAACGTTGTTACTTCGATACCAATACGGAAAACCACCACCATTTCTTCTGCGAGGAGACCAACTCTCTACAGGATATCTCTGGTGAGGACGTAGTTTTGTCGAAGCTGCCCGCGCCTCCGGAAGGTAAAACCATAAAGCGTGTCGACGTTGTAGTTCGCGTTTGATAATCATTATCAAACAATAAGTTATGGCATTGTTTAGAGATCATCAAATAAATGTTGACTCACCTATGCCCAGTCCCCATATGTATTAGCCGCGGTCGGTTGGACCGCGTCACCGCTCTATTGATTACTGACTAATATCTCGATACGGAGGTCACTCATGAGCTTGCAAGGCACGAAAACAGAAGAAAACTTGAAAGCGGCGTTCGCCGGCGAATCCCAGGCTAACCGCCGCTATCTATACTTTGCCCAGAAAGCCGACATTGAGGGCTATAACGATGTCGCCACCGTTTTCCGTTCTACCGCTGAAGGTGAAACGGGCCATGCGCACGGCCATCTTGAGTTCCTTGAAGAGGTGGGTGATCCTGCCACCGGCCTCGCCATTGGCGGTACTGCCGACAACCTGAAGGCAGCGATTGCTGGTGAAACCCACGAATACACAGACATGTACCCGGGCATGGCTAAATCGGCCCGTGACGAGGGCTTTGATGAGATCGCCGATTGGTTTGAGACGCTCGCTAAGGCCGAAAAGTCACACGCTGGCCGTTTCCAGAAAGCGCTCGACAGCATGGACTAAGGGCCACGGCCTATCCATTCGAAGGAATGACATTGGCGGGGGGCTTGTGATGGTCCTCCGCTGTTGTTTTGACCATGCGACTATTCGACCCAAGGAAATCCGATCATGAGTGAAGGCAGTCTGGGGGCGCCCGTACGTCATCCTATTCCGTGGCAGGACCCTGAATTCCTGGACGCCGAGAAGCTCGATGCGGAGCTGCGCCGCCAATTCGACATATGCCATGGCTGCCGACGTTGCTTCAATCTGTGCGACAGTTTTCCGCGTCTGTTTGATTTGATCGACGGGTCCGAGACCGGCGAACTGGATACGGTTGCCAGTCAGGACTTTAAGTCAGTCGTAGACGCTTGTACGCTTTGCGACATCTGCTTTCTAATCAAGTGTCCCTACGTGCCGCCGCATGAGTTCAACATTGATTTTCCGCACCTGATGCTCCGCGCTCGGGCCGCCGAGGCGCAAAAGACGGGCGTGCCATTCGGCGTTAAGCAGGTGACTCAGACGGACCGCAATGGCAAGCTGGCGGGCACTGCGCCCGGATTGGCCAACTGGGCAAGCGATTGCGGTAACCACCTGACCCGAATGGTGATGGAAGGCGTACTGGATGTGCACCGCGATGCCGTATTGCCAAAGTTCCATGGTGACACGTTTGTGGACCGGGCTACATCTACGCCGACCTTAACGGTCGATGCGCCAGCGGCGGGTCGAAAGGCGGTCCTCTATGCGACCTGTTTCGCGAACTACAACAATCCGGAAATTGGTATCGCAGCACAAGCCATTCTGGCCAAGAACGGAGTAGCGACGGAGGTCGTGTATCCCCGCTGCTGCGGCATGCCGCAGCTGGAGCAAGGCGATATCGCCGCCGTCGCCGAGGCCGCAAAGGCGACGGCGGCCGATCTGGTCCCCTGGATCGAGAAGGGATATGACGTGATCGCCCTGGTTCCGTCCTGCGCGCTCATGCTGAAGTTTGAATGGCCCCTGATCGTTCCCGACGACGACAACGTGAAGACCTTGAGTCGGGCTACGGCAGATATCACTGAATATATCGTCGACATCGCTAGGAACGAGGGTCTGGCCGAGGGACTTGGTGCCTTGGATGGTGGCGTCACGGTGCACATCGCGTGTCACTCGCGGGCCCAGAACATGGGCCAGAAAGGCGCTGAAATGTTGCGTTTGATCCCCGACACGGAGGTCACTGTAATCGAACGCTGTTCTGGACACGGAGGTTCCTGGGGGATTATGAAGGACACGTTCGAAGTGGGGCTGAAGGTCGGCAAGCCTGTCGCCCGCCAAGTCGCGAAGGCGGCCAATTCGTATGTGGTGTCCGAGTGCCCGTTAGCGCGCGATCATATTCTGCAGGGGATCGAGCGTCTGGGCGAGACGGTGGACGGTGTCAGCTCCGCCCAGCACCCGGTTCAACTCCTGGCCAAGGCCTACGGACTCTAGGAAGAGCAGCATATCATGTTAACGGAAATCACACGCGACGATATCATGGACATGGACGACTACGCTGCGGTCCGTAAGGAGCGCCGTCGCAACATTACTAAAATGAAGACTGACCGCCGGGTCGCCTTGGGTCCGGATGCAACCTTCTATTTCGAGAGCTACGATACCATGTGGCACCAAATTCATGAGATGCTGTACATCGAACGAGGTGGCGAGCAGCAGATCGTCGATGAATTGGCCGCCTACAATCCATTGATTCCAAAAGGCCGGGAACTGATCGCGACCCTGATGTTCGAGATTGATGAACCGGAGCGGCGCGAGAGGGTTCTCGCTGGCCTTGGTGGCGTTGAAGAGACAGTATGTCTGAATCTGGACGGCAAGGTTATCTTCGCTGAAGCCGAAGCGGACGTCGACCGGACCAGCGCCGACGGTAAGGCGTCATCCGTGCAGTTTCTGCATTTCCCTTTTAGCGATGACGACGTAGCATTGTTCCGTGAGCCCTTGGTGAAGGTCGTCCTAGCCATCGAGCATGAAAAATATTCGCATATGACAATTCTGTCAGAGGCAACGCGGGCTGCCCTGCAAGGCGATTTTGCCGATACCTAATCTTCTCCTAAGGTGCTTCCGTAGTGAATATCAAGACCGGCATGTCGTTGCCGGACCCCATGCCTCCTACCTACGCCGACAAGCGTGAGTTGAGGTAGATACTTCTGAATCTTTTAGTAAATGCTGTGAATTTCATGCCGGACGGCGGTGAGGTGATAATCAGCACCGAAGCGGCACTAGGCGGGGTAACGATCATCGTGGTCGACACGGGGACCGAGGATCCGCCACCGGCCTTGTCACACCTAAACAAGTCCTTCAAGCGTGTCGAAAGCAATCTTTATCGGACTCAAACTGGGCAAGTTCTAGGCGTGTTAATCACCAAATCCACGGTTGATCTCCATGGCCGCTTCCTGACCATCAACAGCGGGGCTAGTGTGGGGGGCCGTCAAGTCGTGCCTGCCGGGCAAAGACGGCTGAAGGCCCGACCTATTCCAGGGCTTCGTGGCGGTAGACGCCCCAGAACTCGGCACGGCGCAGCCATCCGTCTCGGCCTTCCACCTCGACCCGGCACCAGGTCGAATTGGCGGGGCAGAATTGAAGCCGCCCGATGACGCCTGGTTCCAGGCCCGCGACGCCTGGGCTCTTGGTGTCGGGGTAGCGGCGTACGGTCCGCACCTTGTAGGTAACGATGAAGGTCCGCTGGCCGGACAGCATGTTTGCATGAACCCAACCTTGCGTGCCTTGCCAATCGCGAACCTTCCGCCAAGTTTCATACTCGGCGATGATCTCAATGGGCAGGAACTTTCGGCGGTACACCCATTCGACCGGATATTTGAAGCCCGGCCCGGTGCGCATGTTGACTATCGTTGCGTGCAGGCTGACGAAGCGGGGTAGCGGCAGGCTTGAACCTTTGGTTTGGGCAATTGCTGGCGTGGTCGAAAGGCCAATAAAGATAGCTATCAGGTAAGGGAAGATCGTTCGGCGCACGTTGTCTTGGTCCTGTCATGCATTCTGCCCAAAATGGGATCGTTGGGCGGTTCACGTCCATTATACTGTGCTCGCCCGGCGTCGCCAACGGATGCTGGACAAGGGGTGAGGGTATTGCTATGGCCTGCAGGGCGATCATAAGGGAGGCAAGGGATGCCACAAAGTAAACCGCGTGTCGTGGTCACCAGAAAGCTACCGGACCCCATTGAAACGCGGATGATGGAGCTGTTCGACGTCCAGCTAAACCTTGCCGATGAGGCTATGTCCAAGGCAGATTTGATCGAGGCTGTGAAAACGGCCGATGTTCTTGTTCCGACGGTCACAGACCGCATCGACGCCGCGATCTTGTCCCAGGCGGCTGAGAACCTAAAGTTGGTCGCCAACTACGGTACGGGGATCGACCATATCGACCTGGTCACCGCGCGCGAACGCGGCATCACCGTGACCAACACTCCAGACGTGCTCACAGAGGATACGGCGGACATGACAATGGGGCTGATCTTAGCTGTTTCCCGGCGTCTGACTGAGGGAGAGCGCCGGCTCCGAAGCGGCGATTGGCACGGGTGGGCGCCGACCAGCATGCTGGGACACCGCATCTACGGCAAACGGCTGGGCATTGTCGGCATGGGCCGTATTGGCCAGGCCCTGGCCCGCCGGGCCCGGGGGTTTGGCCTTTCCATCCATTATCACAACCGCCACAAGCTACATGAGGAAGTTGAGCAGGAACTGGAGGCCACTCACTGGGAAAGCCTGGACCAGATGTTGGCCCGTATGGACGTGATCTCCGTGAACTGCCCGCACACGCCCGCTACCTTCCATTTATTATCTGCTCGTCGGTTGCAGCTGTTACAGGGGCATGCGGTGATCGTCAACACGTCGCGCGGCGAAGTGATTGACGAGAACGCCCTTACCCGCATGCTGGTTGCCAGCGAGATTGGCGGCGCCGGCCTGGACGTGTTTGAGCATGAGCCCGCCGTCAATCCGAAGCTGGTGGCCCTGGATAACGTAGTGCTCCTGCCGCACATGGGGTCCGCCACCTTTGAAGGCCGTATCGACATGGGCGAAAAAGTCCTGATCAATATCAAGACGTTCATCGATGGCCACAATCCGCCGGATCGCGTTCTCGGAGAAGTATCCTGACAAGCCCGGTGATTTTAATTAATCTCCTGGCCCCAACAAACGACTTTCCGGAGGTCGCATGCCTGATCTCACCCAAATGCTCCAGGATCGCTACGGCCTAGAGCCTGATGCTCAAGCTGAATATATGAACCAGACCATCATGGGTCTGCTGGGCCGCCGAGTATGCCGAGCATTCGCCGATCGTGACCTGGACGAGGGTCTGTTGAACCTGCTTTTGGCCTGCGCCCAATCGGCGCCAACGAAATCCAATCTGCAGCAGTATTCCATCATTGTGGTCCGGGAGAAGGCGAAGCAGAAGGCCATTACCGACCTGATCCCATCCATGCCTTGGATCGCCGACGCGCCCGTGTTTCTGACGTTCCTGGGCGACGTGCGGCGTATTCGCCGTCTTGCGAACCTGCGCAGCCATGACTACGCCAACAACAACGCCGACACGTTCATGAACGCCACTGTGGATGCGGCGCTAGCGATGCAGATGTTCATCAATGCCGCCGAAAGTGTAGGCCTGGGGTGTTGCCCTATTAGTTACGTGCGCAACCGGATCGAGGACTACGCGGCTATCCTGAAGCTACCAGACGGCGTGTTCCCCATCGCCGGATTGCCAGTGGGGTGGCCGGCGCAGGTCGGATACGTCTCCATGCGCTTACCCCAGGATATCGTCGTCCATCAGGAACGCTACGATGACGGCAGTCTGGACATTGAGGTCACCGCCTACGATGACCGCAACCATGACCGCTTCCCGCTTTCCGCGGGCAAGCAGCGTCATACGGGCAAGTACGGCGTGCTGGAGAAATGCACCTGGTCGGAAAACGTGACGCGGCAGTTGTCGTTGCCGGAGCGGGACGGTTTCGCAGCCTGGCTCAAGTCTAGGGGGATCGACCTCGGTTAGGTTCAGGTGTGGACGCTGAGGTCCGTGATTGTCGGGTTGTTGCCGCAGACGGGACAGCCTGGGTCACGCTTCACGGCGATCTTGCGAAAAGTTGCGCTGAGTCCGTCCATGACAATTAGTGAACCGGCCATGCTCTCGCCGATGCCAAGGATTTCTTTGATCACTTCGGTCGCCTGGAACGAACCTACCATCCCGCACAGTGCGCCCATGACCCCGGCCTCGGCGCAACTGGGAATCTGGCCGTCCGGTGGGGCTTCACGGAAGATGCAACGGTAGCATGGACCCGCCTCCCCACCGTTCGGGCCGGGGAACGCGCGGTAGGTAGCCAACTGCGCGTCGAACCGCAGAATCGCGGCAGAAACTAAGGTCTTCTTCTGGAACACACATACGTCGTTGACAAGGAACCGAGTAGAGAAATTGTCGCAGCCGTCGGCCACTACGTCGTAGGCACCGATCATATCCATGGCGTTGTCCGCGGTGATGCGCTCATTGTGATGGATAATCTTGATGTCTGGGTTGATGGCGTTAACCGATTCCGCGGCACTGACTACCTTGGGCCGGTTGATATCAGCGGTACCGTGAAGGACTTGGCGCTGCAGGTTCGAGAGGTCCACCACATCGTCATCAACCACGCCGATTGTGCCCACTCCGGCGGCCGCCAAATAGAGGATGTTAGGTGAGCCGAGCCCCCCCGCGCCAATCACCAAGACCTTGGCATTCAGGAGCTTCTGCTGGCCCTCGCCGCCCACCTCTCTCAACAGGATGTGGCGGGCGTAGCGGTTGATTTGCTCTTCGGAGAAATTCATGGTGGTGGGCTTCCGTTCAATCTAGACCGTCAAAAAGTGCCCTTGACAATTAACACTCGGCGAAACGGGGCAGGATTGCGAAGATGTTTTTGCCGGCCATGACCTGCCGCTCAGATCATCGCCAGCCCGATGCGGCCCTTGACCGAACTTAGGGGATTGAAGAACTTGCATTCTCACAGAATTTGCGTACCAACATCGACGTCCACCCGGTGCCGGTCCAGGCGCAATAGCGGCGTCGCGCCAATGGCATCGACGATGGAATTGTATACCTTGCTGCCGAATTCCTTTTCGGATTGATTCTTCATATCGCGGCCCCGGGACTAAATGGTGAAAGCCAGGGCCTTGCGGCCCTCGCTGACGATGCCGGCCTTGCCAGCCTGGCCACAGAGATCCTCGATGGACAACTCTTCCAGACGGGCCATTAGCATGTCCTGAATCTCCGTCCAAAGCGGGTGAACTACTTTGATGCCTAGTTCTGAGCCCCCCATATCGTCCGGCTTCGAGGCCCCGTTGCTGACCCTCTGAACCCCGCGAACGATGTCACCGATGGTGATGTATCGGCGGTCCCGCGCCAGCCGATAGCCACCGCGCGGCCCGCGCACGCCAACCAAGATGCCGTGGTGCACCAGCTGCTGCAGGGCCTGTTCCAGATAGCGCCGGGGGATGCCCTGACGGCGCGTGATCTCTTTGCTTTGAACGGGTTCCGCCCCCGTATGATAGGCGATATCCAGGACTGCTTCGATTGCGAACAATGCCTTTTGGGGCAACCGGAACATCAGGTGGTGCTCTCCGTGCCGGTAGAACCGAATCCGCCGCCGCCACGCTGCGTGTCGTCCAGGTCGCCGACCTCTCGCCAAACGGCAACGGCGACAGGCGCGACGATCATTTGCGCAATCCGCATGCCACGCTCCACGGGAAAGATCACGGTGCCTTGATTGATCAGGACAACTCCCACCTCGCCCCGATAATCGGCGTCGATGGTGCCGGGGCTGTTCAGAACCGTAATGCCGTGCTTAGCGGCCAAGCCAGAGCGCGGGCGCACCTGCGCCTCGAAGCCCGCCGGAAGCTGGATGGCGATGCCCGTCGGGATGATGGCCCGCGAGCCGGGCTCAAGGGCAACCGTCGCCGCCAC
Source organism: Rhodospirillaceae bacterium UBA3470 (assembly GCA_002378125.1). GTDB lineage: Bacteria > Pseudomonadota > Alphaproteobacteria > Rhodospirillales > Casp-alpha2 > UBA3470. The sequence goes on from DFRF01000226.1 coordinate 15,147, forward strand.
GGCGGCGATTAGGTCGACCCCGGCACTGAACGCCGTCGCATATTCGGGAAGCGGAAGGTCAGCGCCATGCGGCAGGCGTTTCAAAGGCACGGTCACATCAGCCATGCCCCGCCTCCAGGGCATCCGCAATACGGTCGGCCAATCGTTCTCCGACCTCCGCTTTGGAAAGCCGTGGCCAATCCTCGACACTATCGGCGGTGACCAGATGAACCGTGTTGGCGTCGCCCGCGAAGGTCTCCGTGTTTGGAGACACATCGTTGGCGACGATCCAGTCGCAACCCTTCCGGGCTAGCTTGGCCTGAGCGTTGGCGATCACATTCTCCGTCTCAGCGGCGAACCCGACGACAAGACCTGGGCGCGTGTTTTTGGCGTTGCTCAGGGTTTGGAGGATGTCGGGGTTCTCAGTCATCATAAGGGGCGGAGGCGGGGCGCCGGTGTTTTTCTTTAATTTTTGATCGGTTTGGGTGTCGACGCGCCAATCGGCCACGGCGGCGGCGCAAACGGCGATTTCGGCAGGCAGGGCCGCCTCGCACGCCACCAGCATCTGGCGAGCAGATTCCACATGGACAACCTGGACCCCTGGCGGGTCCGGCTGCTGGGTGGGTCCCGTGACCAGCGTAGTTTTCGTGCCGAGACGCATCAGCGCTTCTGCGATGGCATGGCCCTGCTTGCCTGACGACCGGTTGGCAATATAGCGCACCGGATCAATAGGCTCGTACGTGGGGCCGCTGGTGACCAGTGCGCGGCTGCCGGTTAGACGTCCGTTTGCCGCGAAAAAATTCTCAATAGCGGCGGCAATCTCAAGTGGTTCTGACATGCGGCCCATCCCGTATTCGCCGCAGGCCATATCTCCTTCATTGGGGCCTATTACCGTGACGCCGCGGCCGGCCAGGGTGTCAATATTCGCCTGAGTGGCGGGATGCCCCCACATGCGGACGTTCATAGCCGGCGCCACCAAAACAGGTTTGTCGGTCGCTAGAAGCAATGTGGTCGCTAGATCGTCGGCTAGGCCCTGGGCTATCTTGGCTAGCATGTTCGCGGTCGCTGGCGCCACCAGAAGGGCGTCCGCCTGCCGACTAAGGTTAATGTGCCCCATCTCATGCTCATCTGTCAGGGAAAACAAGCTATCGTATACCTTGTCCTCGCTGACCGCGCCCAGAGTCAGGGGTGTTACGAACTGTGCGCCGCCGTCCGTCAGAACGCAACGCACAACTGCACCGCGCTCGCGTAGGTGGCGAACAAGGTCCGGCGTCTTATAGGCGGCGATGCCGCCCGCGACGATCAGTAGGATTCGTTTTCCAGCCAGCATCAAAGAAATCGACAATTTCACGAGTTTTGAGTGTGATTAAAGTAGGCTTGTCTATCCGAAAGCGCAAGCTTCATCGGTTCGCGCCCTGGCATGGCGAAGATATAGGTTCGAGCTCAGTTCAGGCGGACGATGATCACCGCCAATAGGAGAAAGATAGCCGCGAACCAAAGGGATCTAGAGACGCCGTCCCTCCGGGAGTCGCGCCGCAATTGCTTGATCGTTTCCTGATGCAGACGTACCCGTCCGCCGGAGATCATGTTGGTGGTTTCCTCCAGCCTCTCCATGATGCTTGGCAGCTTATTGACAGTGCTGGCAATGCCTTCGAAAGCATCTCGCACGCGGGCTTCGGGGCCCAGAGTTTGTTCCATCCAATCT
>DFRF01000146.1 GCA_002378125.1 Rhodospirillaceae bacterium UBA3470
TACGGCGCGGGAATATTTCCTGCGGATGATCCAATCAGTCGTGCCGGCATTGCCTTCTGAAGGCGATTTTCTCCTTGGGCACGCGTTCAGCGGCGCCGATATCCTAATGCTCAGTTGTCTGAACTTCTCCGACCGTTACGACATCGCCCTGCCGGCGGAGGTCGCCGCCTACCGCGAACGGGTTTCGGCCCGACCCGCCTACCAAGCCGCTTTGGAAGCCAACAACCCATGACATCTAAGTATCCAACGGCCGGCCCACTGGCCGGCATCCGCGTTGTCGACGTGACCAGCGTGATTTCCGGGCCGGGCGCCATGGGGCTGTTAGCCGACCAGGGTGCCGACGTCATCAAGGTGGAGCCGCCCCAGGGCGATATCATGCGCCACCGAGGCGATGACGAAAATTTCACGCCGGGCTTCGTCTCCGTGAACCGGGGCAAGCGCTCAGTGGTTTTGAACCTGAAAAATCCGGATGCGGCGCCGGTGCTCTGGAAACTCATCGCCACGGCGGACGTGTTCGCCCAGAACTTCCGCCCCGGCGTCATCGAACGGCTAGGCTTCGACGCCGACACAGTGTTGGCTCGGCATCCGGGCCTTGTGTATCTCTCCATCAGCGGCGTCGGGCGGGCGGGTCCCTATGTGAAGAAGCGGGTGTACGACCCCGTCGTCCAGGCGCTGTCCGGTTTCGCTGAGATTCAAGCGGACCCGGTGAACAACCGCCCAAAGATGATCCGCACCCTGATTGCCGATAAGACCACGGCTGTCTACGCCAGCCAGGCGGTCCTAGCGGCACTTCTAGCCCGGGGGCGGACGGGCAATGGCCAGCATGTGGAATTGGCCATGTTGGACACCATGGTCAGCTACATCTGGCCAGAAGCCATGGCACAGTTCTCCAAGATTGGTGCCGAGAACCTGGACGCTGCGTCAACCCCCCACGACATGATCTTCCCGACCGCCGATGGCTATATCACCTTGGGCACCGTCTCCGACAAGGAATGGTCAGCCCTTTGCCATGCCGTCCAACGCCCAGATCTAATTGAGGACCCGCGCTTCCTGACCGCTGGTCTCCGCAACAAGAACCGCCAGGAACGCATGGAAGTGATCGAGGCCGCATTGGGCCCCTTCGGGACGACGGAGATCATAGCTACTCTAGAGGCCGCCGATGTACCCTGCGCGCCGGTGCTGAGCCGCTGGGAGATGCTGTCCGACCCGCAAGTCCAGGCTAACGACGTGGTCCACGAGATCGATCAACCCGGCCTGGGCCCAGTCCGCCAGGCCCGCGCTGCCGCCAAGTTCAGCGCCACGCCTAACGCCCCGGTGCCGACGGCGCCCAGACTGGGTGAACATACTGTCTCGGTGTTGGAGGACCTGGGTTATGGCGCGGGCGAGATCGCAGCCTTGATCGACGCCGGCGTTGCGGCGAAACCCTAGTTGCCCAAGTCCTCGTCGCACAAGAGGCGGGAGGTCATCTCGGTGAACCCATCCCCAGCACGCTCTTCGGTTACGAAGGCGGGCGGCGACATCAGTTGGTCCGCGAAGTCCCGCACATTGGCAACACCCACGGCGTTCGGGAAATAGGCGAAGGCCGGTTGGTCGTTGGGGGAATCGCCGACAAACACGAAGCGCGCTTTCTCCGCGTCGAGATCAACGTGGAAGATTTCATCGAACAAATGACGGATCATCGTAAGCTTGTCGTACTCGCCGAACCAACCGTTGACGTGGATGGAGCTAACCTTGGCCGTCATGCCGGCATTGGTCATTAGCCACACGATGCGGTCGATGGCATCGCGGTCCAAGGGGGGCACGTCCTCGCAGAAATCGATGGCCAAGTCAGTCTCCCTGTACGCCTGATCGGCGGCGATGGAGGCGCCGGGTACCGCCGCCACGATCTGTTGGCCGATGGCATCCAGTTTAGTCCTATTAGCGGCGATGGCGTCGCCATCCGCATAGTAGCGCCGGGTCATGCGCCGTTCGTCATGGTCATAACGGAAGTAAAAGGCGCCGTTCTCCCCGACGATGGCATCCACGGGCCACATGCGGGCGATGTGATCGCACCAGCCAGCGGGCCGGCCCGTTACCGGTACAACCAGTTTCCCAGCGTTCCGCAGGTCCGCCAGCGCGGCGTAAGCCTTAGCCGTGAGCCGGCCGTCGGTGGTCAGCGTATCGTCGATGTCCAGGAGCACCCCGCGCACGGCGCGGCGGTCGTCATCCGGAAAGGCCATGAGCGACTGCATACCTATCCGCGTAACGTGGCGCCCGTAGCCTTGGCCACGTTGGCGACAACCTTGTCGGCGACGGCATCAATCTCCACGTCGGTCAGGGTGCGGTCCATGGCCTGCAGGGTCACCGACAGTGCCAGCGATTTTTTGCCCACCTCCACGTTACCACCGGCAAACACGTCGAACACCTCGGTTTCGGTGATCAACTGCTTGTCCGCCTGGCTGGCCGCCGCGGCGACCTTGGCCGCTGTGACGTCGGTGTCCACCAGGAAAGCGAAATCGCGCGAGACTTTCTGATAGGCCGACAACATCAAATGCGCGCGCGCCGCGTCCTTCTTGCGCTTCGGTTTCGGCAGGTTGTCGAGCAAAATCTCGAACGCGGCTACCGGGCCAGCAATGTCGAGCGCCTTAAGGATCCGGGGATGAACATCACCGAAGTAGGCGAGCGTGTTCTTTGGTCCCTGCTGGAAGGTGCCGGAACGGGCCGGGTGGAAATAGGCAGGCGTTTTGGTGGAAATCTGCAGCCTGTCCGTGGCGATACCAATCTCATCCAAGACGGCGATTACGTCGGCTTTTGCGTCGAAGGCGTCCACAGGGCGGGGCTTGCCAGCCCAGTGGCGGATGCCGTTGTTGCCCGTGCGGATTCCCGTGGCCGCCACGGTCTGGTCATCAGGCTGGTCACCCGTGAACTGCGGTCCCACCTCGAACAACGCCGTGTCGGCGATGCCGCGCGCGCCATTGCGCACGGCAGCATTGATCAGATTCGGTAAGATCGAACCGCGCATGACGTCCAGATCAGCACTAATGGGGTTGGCAAGCTTGATGGCGTCCGCCACCTCACCAAAGAGTGCCGCATCCTTTTCCGCCAGAAACGAATAGGTCACCGCCTCAGTCATGCCCCGCGACGCCAGTACACGCCGAGCATCGGCGCGGCGGGTCTGATCCACAGTGCGCGCCGCATGCGGCAACGTACCCATGAGAGACATGGGTTCAGCTGGGATATTGTCATATCCGTGGATGCGTACCACCTCTTCCACCAGACAGGCCTCGCCGACGATGTCCGGGCGCCACGACGGCACCTGGGTCTCAAAGCTGTCGCCCTTGCGCGCATGCGAGAAGCCCAGCACCTTCAGAATGCGCGAAATCTCCCCGGCGTCTAGATCGACACCGCCCAAGGTGCGCACCCGTTCATGGCGAAGGGTGATGCTCTTCTGCCAATCGGGTGCGCCGCCGGCAACCACCACGTGGGACGGCTCGCCGCCGCAGAACTCCACGACCAAACGGGTGGCGATCTCCATGGCGGGTTCTAGGAAGGCCGGGTCGACCCCGCGTTCGAACCGGAACCGCGCGTCCGATTGCAGGTTCAGCTTGCGTCCAGTCATGGCCGTGCGAATGGGATCGAAGTAGGCGCATTCGATGAACACGTCCGTGGTGTCTTCCGTGCAACCCGATTCCTCGCTACCCATGATGCCACCGAGGGCTTCCGCCTTCACATCGTCGGCAATCACGCACATCTCGGCGTCCATGGTGTATGTTTTGCCGTCCAACGCGAAAAGTTCCTCACCGTCGTGGGCCATGCGCGGGCGCACGTTACCCGTTACCTTGGCGGCGTCGAACACGTGTAGCGGCCGACCCAGTTCGATGGTCACCAGGTTGGTGATGTCGACCAGCGCCGAAATAGGGCGCAACCCCACAGCCAACAGTTTGTCCTGCACCCAGGCGGGACTGGGCCTGTTTCTAACGCCTTTGACGTAGCGTCCGATAAAGTAAGGGCAGGCGTCCTTCTTGTCGTCCGGGAAATCGAAAATCACATCGATGGGGCTCTCAAATTTGCCCGGGATCGGCTTCGTATCTAAAGGTTTCATTGTGCCGATGCCGGCCGCCGCCAGATCGCGTGCGATCCCTCGCACCCCCAGGCAATCGCCTCGGTTCGGCGTGATGGCTATCTCGACAATGGGATCGTCCAGACCCATGACTTCGATAGCAGCGGCGCCAATTGGCGTGTCTTCGGGGAGTTCTACGATCCCCTCGTGTTCATCAGAAATGCCCATCTCGCGTTCGGACAATAGCATGCCGCGGCTCTCGACGCCGCGGATTTCCGCCTTCTTCAAGGTTATGTCCGTGCCTGGGATGTAACTTCCCTCGGCGGCGAAGACGCCTTTCATGCCGGCCCGCGCGTTAGGCGCGCCGCAAACAACTTGGTGCTCGGTGCCGTCACCGGTATCGACCCGGCAGACCCGCAGGCGGTCTGCATCGGGATGCTGCCTGGCCTCCAGAACATGGCCAACCATGAAGGTCTCCAGGCCCTTAGCCCGGTCGGTGACCTTTTCCACTTCCAGGCCGATGACCGTGAGTTTGTCGAGGATGGCGTCCAACTCCCTGTTGGTGTCCAGGTGCTCCTTGAGCCAAGCGAGTGTAAATTTCATCGGTTCAGTCCTCCGACCATGCTCGGCACATCCAAGGCCCTGAACCCATAGTGCTTGAGCCAGCGAAGATCGGTCTCATAGAAGGTACGAAGGTCGGGAATACCGTATTTCAGCATGGCCAGGCGCTCGACACCCATGCCGAAGGCGAAACCCTGGTATTCGGTCGGATCCACACCGCAGTTCTCCAGGACCTTAGGGTTGACCATGCCGCAGCCTAAAATCTCCAGCCAATCGTCGCCATGACCAATACGAAAGGCGCCGCCTTCGCGGGTGCAACCGATATCCACTTCCGCTGACGGTTCCGTGAACGGGAAGTAGCTGGCTCGGAAGCGGACCGGCAAATCGTCTACGTCGAAGAAGGCGCGGCAAAACTCGATCAGGCAGCCCTTCAGATTCCCCATGTGCGTGGTCTTGTCGACGGCTAGGCCTTCAACCTGATGGAACATGGGCGAATGTGTGGCATCGTAGTCGCAACGATAGGTCCGTCCCGGCACGATCAGACGAAACGGCGGGTCACCGTTCTGCATGGAACGAATCTGAACCGGCGACGTGTGGGTGCGGAGCACCATGCGTTCGCCATCCTGTTCGCCTGGCAGGTAGAAGGTGTCGTGTTCCTGGCGGGCCGGGTGGTCCGGGGGGATGTTGAGGGCGGTGAAGTTGTGCCAGTCGTCTTCTATGTCCGGGCCTTCGGCGATGTTGAAGCCCATCTCACCCAGGACAGCGACGATTTCATCAATGGTCTGGCTGATAGGGTGGATGCGGCCCTGCATCTCAGGGCGCACGGGCAACGTCACATCGATGCGATCGGTCTCAAGACCGGCATCCAATTCCACATCCTCAAGCGCCGCCTTGCGCGCCTCGATGGCGTCGGCAACCTCAGCCTTCAACGCATTCAGGGCCTGCCCCATAGCCTTGCGTTCATCGGGGTCCATGCCGCCGAGCCCCTTCATTAGCCCAGTAATCTGGCCCTTCTTGCCGAGCGCGCTGACCCGGAGCTCTTCCAGGGCCTGCGTATCGGCGGTGCCAGCCACCGCGCTGGTCAGTTCTTCGCGAAGACGTTCTAAATCTTCCATCTCAGTTCCTGTCCGTAAAACGGCAACCGGGAGACGCCGCACAAGCGGGCTCCCGGTTTCCAAATCAGCTGCGGCGCGTTAGCACCGAGGTCCGATTACGCGGCCTTGGCGAGAGCGGCTTGTGCCTGATCCACCAAGCTCTTAAAAGCTGCCGGCTCATTGGTCGCTAGGTCCGACAGTATCTTGCGATCGATTCCGATCTCGGCTTTGTTGAGGCCGTTCATAAGCTGCGAATAGGTCATCCCGTGTTCTCGGGCGCCAGCATTGATGCGCTGAACCCACAGGCTCCGGAACGAGCGCTTTTTAGCGCGGCGGTCGCGGTAGGCGTATTGGAGCCCCTTTTCGACTCGTTCGATAGCCAAACGCAGGTTGTTCTTGGAGCGGCCACGGTACCCCTTGGCCAGCTTGAGAATTTTCTTCCGCCGCGCGTTACGGGCGACGGCTCTTTTGACGCGTGACATAATATGTCTCTCCGTAAATCCAGATGCTTAGACGTTCGGTAGGCAGGCCTTCACCAGGCGCGCATCCGCGTCGCACAGGAGCATGGTGCCCCGGGCGTTACGCTTCATTTTCTGGGAACGTCGGCGCAGGAAGTGCCGTTTGCCGGAAGGGTTAGCCCGGACCTTGCCGGACCCGGTGAGACGAAAGCGCTTCTTGGCGCTCGACTTGGTCTTCATC
>DFRF01000220.1 GCA_002378125.1 Rhodospirillaceae bacterium UBA3470
CTCCGTATGGGAAAATTCCGCAGTACGGCCGCAGTGGGACGCCGACCCAATTTGCTTTCGAAGAAGCGATAAGCACTCTCCATGGCGGCAATTATACTGTTGCCTATCCGTCGGGCCTGGCGGCCCTCGCCGGCGCGGCCTTATCCTTTTTGGAGAGCGGTGACCACGTACTGATGTCTGATAGCGTCTATGGGCCAAGCCGGGTGCGTGTTTCTGGGACCATGTTGGCCCGCGCCGGCATCGAGACTTCCTTTTATGACCCCGCGATCGGGGAGAGTATCGGGGATCTAATTCGCCCTAATACCAAAGTTATTTTTATGGAATCACCAGGATCCCTCAGCTTTGAGATGATGGATATTCCAGCGATTACCGCGGTTGCTAAGGAAAACAAAATTGTGACCATGGTCGATAACACTTGGTCGTCGCCCTATTTCTGTCAACCCATCTCGTTGGGCGTAGACGTGGTTTGCGAAGCCAGCACTAAATATGTAGTTGGTCATTCCGACGTGATGATGGGTACTGTAACCGTCAGCAACGAGCAACAATTTCGGCAATTAAAGGGGGTTGCCAACTCACTTGGTTATCATGCGGCGCCTGACGACTGTTATCTAGCTCTTCGAGGCCTTAGGACCCTCGCCGTGCGGTTACCTAGACATCAAGAGAACGCGTTGAAAGTAGCAACTTGGCTGCAAGGCCATAGAGAGATTGCGGAAGTTCTCTACCCAGCGCTCCCCGACCATCCAGGGCATGAGATTTGGAAGCGTGACCATTCGGGCGCGTCAGGCCTTTTCAGCGTAGTCATGGCGAGAGGCGACTGGACCGCCGGTGCTGCGATGATCGACGGTCTTGAGCGGTTTGGTCTCGGAGCAAGTTGGGGCGGCTACGAGAGCCTTGTTTTGCCGGCCCATCCGGAAAAGGTTCGCACTGCCAGCCCTTGGCCACACAAACATCCGGCGATACGCCTTCATATCGGCTTGGAAGACACAGATGATTTGATTGAAGACCTTGAGGCCGGCCTAGCCCGGTACGCGTCCGCCTGTTGAATGCACGAACGAACCTTGGAGACGATCATGTCTAAGACTTTTTCCGACGCCACTATTGCCGAAGTGGCAAATGCTCTTAAATACAATGACGACGGCATCGTTCCTGCCATTGCCCAACAGCACGACACGGGCGAAATCCTGATGATGGCCTGGATGAACAAAGATTCGGTGGCCGAGACATTGCGTACCGGTAGGGTTTGCTATTGGTCGCGGTCGCGTAAGAAGCTGTGGCGTAAGGGGGAGAGTTCTGGTCAGGTTCAGACGCTAAAGGATTTCCGCTGGGACTGTGACGCAGATACCGTGCTGATGCAGGTGCACCAGGAAGGCGTAGCTTGCCACACAGGACGACGCAACTGCTTCTATCTCGCGGTTCGCGACAATGCCGTCGTGGAAATCGCCGACGTGGAAATCAATCCGGATGAATTGTACGGCTAGACCTATTCTGACAAGCTGCCCGTGTAACTTTTAATTGGGGAGCGACGCCGCCGAATGGTTCTGCGCCGCCACTATATTTACATTGGGGTTTTAACCTGCTTGGTGAGCCTCTCCGTACGGGCTGAGCCGCGACCGGTCACCGTGTTCGCCGCCTCAAGCCTGACAACAGTGATGGGGGAAATTGCAGAGGTAGCGAAACGTGCGGGGTTACCTGCGTGCCGGTGTGTTTTTGCCGCCAGTTCGGTTCTAGCTCGGCAGATTGTCGATGGCGCTCCAAGCGACATATTCATATCCGCCAATCGTCAATGGGTTGACTACGCCGTTGAGGCTGGCGCTATGGATGCCCAGACCCGCCAGGTCATTGTCCATAACCGGCTCATCTTAGTGTCGCCAGCCGACGCGCCTTTGTCCTTGTTGCCCGGCCGTTGGGAGGCAATGCCCAAGTTGCTTGAAGGGGAATGGCTGGCGATGGCGGACCCGAACCACGTTCCCGCGGGAATTTATGGTGCGACCGCGTTAAAGGCCTTGGGTGTGTGGCACGCCATGACCGGAAAGATTGCTCGCACCGCCAATGTGCGAGCCGCGTTGGCATTGGTCGCCCGCGGCGAGGCTCGGGCTGGCATTGTCTACGGTTCGGATCTTGGTGTAACGGACCAGGTGTGGCGGGTCGCAACGTTTCCCGAATACACCCACCCGCCCATCGAATATACGGCAGTGGTTAGCACGCGCGCCGATCACGATGCTGTGGAGGCTTATTACGCGTTTCTGATGTCGGCTGATGCGCAAGCCCGGTTCGCGGCGAATGGTTTCCTGCCGACGAGCGGGTCGTAAAGAGAGGCGCGCTCCATGGCATTGAGTTCACTCGAAATGGAAGCGCTGCAGCTCAGTCTTCAGGTCGCTCTTTTGGCCATTGGCGTCAGCCTCCCGATCGGTATTGCCATGGCCTGGGTATTGGTAAGAAAAACGTTTCCGGGTCGAATTCTTCTGGATAGCATTGTCCATCTGCCGTTGATCGTTCCTCCAGTGGTTGTCGGCTATCTATTGTTGGTGATCATGGGGCGGCGGGGTTTGATTGGAGCGTGGCTTTGGGAAACGTTTCAGATCAGCATCGCATTTAGTTGGCAGGGGGCGGCCGCGGCGGCAGGTGTCATGGCCTTTCCTTTATTGGTCCGGTCCATTCGCCAGGAATTGGAAGCCGTAGATCGAAAATTGGAACAAGCAGCCTGCACTCTGGGTGCGCGCCCCTTTGTGGTGTTCGTCACCGTGACCTTACCCTTGATAGTGCCGGGAATTTTAACCGGCACCATCCTGGCCTTTGCACGTTGCCTGGGTGAGTTCGGCGCGACCATCACCTTCGTCTCGAATATTCCAGGCGAGACCCGGACCCTGCCCCTGGCGCTCTATACGGCCGTGCAATCACCTGGCGGCGAAGGCGCTGCGTTACGCCTTATGATGATTTCCTTGGCACTGGCGTTAGGGGCCTTGATAACCTCCGAATACCTGACACGAAGGACACGGAAGTGAGCACGTCACCTACCCTTCATGTCGCCGTCAAGCATCAAGTGGGGAGCTTCAAGCTGCAGGCTGAATTCTTGGCCGCCCCCGGATTGACTGCGTTCTTCGGACGATCTGGATCGGGAAAGACGACGCTGGTCAATCTAATTGCTGGCTTGGCAACGCCGGGGGCCGGTCGAATCGAAGTTGGTGACGACGTCCTTTTCGATTCCGATAAGCGGATAAACGTGTCCCCGGAACGCCGTCGCGTCGGATACGTCTTCCAGGAGGACCGACTTTTTCCCCATATGACGGTGCGCGGTAACCTCACTTACGGGCAACGGTTTCGCAATAAAGCGACAAGACGCTATTACTTGGAGGATGTCACGGATCTCTTGGATATTGACACCCTGCTCGACCGCCGACCGGCGGGCCTCTCTGGCGGCGAACGGCAACGCGTTGCCATCGGCCGCGCGTTACTGAGCTCTCCCGACATTCTGTTGATGGATGAGCCGTTGGCCTCCCTCGACAGCGCGAGAAAGAGCCAAATCCTGCCATTTATCGAGCGGCTTCGCGATGATGTCGGGATCCCCATCGTATATGTCAGCCACGCGATCGACGAAGTGGTGCGCTTGGCCGACACCATGGTGATCATGGATAACGGGTCGACCGTCGCCGTCGGTCCAGTCGAAGACATCATGAGCCGCCTCGACCTCCGTCCGTTGACTGGACGTTATGAGGCGGGCGCTGTTTTCCCCGTCACTGTTGCAGGGCACGACAAGACGTACGGTTTGACCGAGCTCGCGTTTCCAGGGGGACGGTTGTGGGTGCCGGCCCTAGATCAGGACCTGGGTTACAAAATGCGCATGCGTATCCGTGCGCGGGATGTGTCGCTAAGTCTTGGCAAACCAGTGGATTCCAGTTTTCTAAATATTGTTGAGGGGAACGTGGTAGAAATCAGGCCAGAGGCTGGCCCACAAACGGACATCCTCCTGGACGTGGGCACACCGTTGATCGCCAGAGTAACGCAGAAATCGGTTGCTGCTATGCGTTTGCAGCCAGGCACCAAGGTTTTCGCCTTGATCAAGGCAGCTGCGATCGATCGCCATGCCATGGGTTTTGGTGGGACCCGGCAGCGCCAGAAATACTAAAGAGATATTCTGCTCCCAATCGGCAGATTTATATCCAAAAGAAACACAAAAAATACGTATCGTTATATTTATTCGAAAAATTACGAGACTGTGTCATCATGCGACAAACCTTCAGGCAGGCTATCCTCATCGGGATGACGAGATCGTTGGGGAGTGGGAACTTCAATGCCAACAATTAAATATCTGCTCTGGCCGATCATAGTGACAATTGCCGGTCTGGCTGGATGCTTCTGGTTTGGTTGGACCTACACGGGTAACATTGTTGGGGCGCTCTCTTATTTGTTCATCGGCGGCGTTCTCTCTGTCTTGGAAATTTCCCTTTCCTTTGACAATGCCATCATTAATGCCAACAAACTCCAGTACATGACCGAGGTTTGGCGGCGTCGGTTTTTGACTTGGGGGATTTTGATAGCCGTCTTCGGCATGAGGATCATTTTCCCTTTGGCCATTGTGGCAGTAGCAGCGCAGATTTCTCCTTGGGCCGCTGTCGAATTAGCCATTGCGGAGCCCACTGAATATGAGCGCATCATTGGCGACGCGCACCTTTCCATCTCAGCCTTCGGTGGCACCTTCTTGATGATGGTGGGTCTGAGCTACTTTGTGGATGCGGAAAAGGACGTTCACTGGGTCCATGCCATTGAGACTTTCCTACAAAAGGTTGCGTCCATTCGTGGTCTCGAGATTGCGTTTGTCCTGATCGTCATCGTGGGCTTTGCCTCGGTGCTGTCGGATGCTTTAGCGTTGACCTTCCTCATGTCCGCCTTGTTTGGCCTGTTGACTTTCCTGGGCGTCGATCTACTGGGGGACCTCCTTGACGCCGAAGATGAGACCGTAGGTACGGCGGCGCGAGGTGGCCTTGGCGCTTTCCTCTACCTGGAGGTCCTGGATGCTAGTTTCTCATTCGATGGCGTAATTGGTGCTTTTGCGCTGACCACCAATCTCTTCCTGATTGCCATTGGTCTTGGCGTCGGCGCCATGTACGTGCGGGCCATGACTATCATGTTGGTCGAGAAAGGGACATTGGCGCAATTCCGCTTCCTCGAGCACGGCGCATTCTATTCGATCCTGATCCTGTCGGTAATCATGTTCATGCAGTCGCTGACCCACGTACCAGAGGTTATCACGGGTTTGATGAGCGCCGGACTGATCGGCATGGCGTTGTGGTCATCTGTTCTTTACAACCGCAAACACATCGAAAGCCCATCGACCGAATAGGATTGTACCGACGACATCGGTTGTCATGGCGTCATTCCTGTGACGGTAGATAGTGTTCGGCCCATTTCAGAATGATGTTGAAGCTGACGGAGATGCGGGTCTCCTTCGATAGGTTTGGATGAACGAAATGGTTCAGGAACGCCGGCCATAGCATCAGCAACCCAGGCTCCGGTAGGATGGTGAACTCTGGGTCTACGTAGGGATCGTTGCGAATAGATCCCATATTGATGCCTGGACGCGGGTCGTAAAAGGTGATCCGGTTTGGACGTAGGTCTTTGCGCCCCCCGGCTTCCGCGTCTCCTGGTATCTTCACATAGTAGGTCCCAGACAGATAGCAGTGCGGGTGGTTGTGAAGGTCATGATAATCGCCCATCCGGTTGACGTTGGCCCAGGCGTGGATCTGCCAATCCACGGGGTAGTCGATACCTATGGACTGCAGGTAGTAAATGACCGAATTATTGACCTCGCCCCGCAGCCAGTTGGCGCCTGGATGGTCCAGGTTGAGAAGATTGTTGTCTCGATAGTCGGTGGTCAGGTTGCGGTTGGTCTTTTCCATTTCGCGGATGAGCTTGAGGAGTTCTCGGTTTGTGGCCTCAAAGTCCGGCAGGTTCCGTCGCAGCATCCTGGTCGGCCAAAGATCGACAATGCCGTCTTTCGTATCGTTCATGGGAGGATGGGACCCAGCCCTACCGCGGCCCGGGATTGCGCGCTTTGTAGACCTTGCAGTTGGAATAGCCTTGATTGAAGAAATGATAGGTCGTCTTGGGTTGTGCCAAGCCACTGGGGTCGACGAGGTTCCAACCGGTCTTTGCAATTCCCGTTTGCGCGCGGCCCTGCCCTCCGATGAAACCGATCGTCAGCAGTTTCAGTTTGCGTTGACCAAATTCGCCCTTGCGACAGGCTTTTGAGAGCACGGGGTCCAATTGACCGACGCGCCAATAGGCTTGCTGGCTGGTGGCGTATTGGCGTTTGGTCCGGTTGGCAGAGGCATCGGGAGCCAGAGCCAGACCGGTCAATATTACCGCCATCAATCCGAGGACTAGACACCGGATCATAGGCAATTTACCAGGAAAGTCGCCTTGTCGAAGAAGTGGGTGATATAGGCACTGTGGAAGGTGTCGGAGACGGCGCGGCCGAATGCCAACACCTCTGCAGGCCATGTAACGGTCACAGCGGAGGCCAAGGCTCCAACGGCGATAGCGACGTAAAACTTCATATCTTAAATATATATTAAGATTAAGTCGGAGGAAAGAGCCCCTTATTCCACTGGCGTGATCGCCTTCCGATTAGACCAACTCGTCAGGGTGTCACGGCCCTTCGCCTGGGTTCCCGCCTTGTCTTCAGGTTTGTTGTCACCGACGGGCGCCGACAGTTCAACCACGTATCCGTTGGGATCACGGAAGTAGATGGAATGGATGAAGCCATGGTCAACCGGGCCTCGAACATGCCGACCTTCGGCCGTCCCTTTGGCATGCATGGCGTGCAAGTGGTCCTTGTCGACCTTAAGGGCGATGTGAAGGTCGAAATCGCGCTGCTCCTTGAAATCGAACGGCGTATTAGGGTCGTCAAAGAAGGCCATGAATGATGCATCGGCCATTTCGAAAAAGACATGAAGCACGTTGGTATTGCGACCCGTCTGCGTAGTTGTAATTTCGAATGCATCGGCCAGGGGCAGGCCGAGAAAATCTTCATAAAACTGTCGGGTTTCCTCGGCATCGCGGCATCGGTAGGCGCTGTGGTGCAGTCCCTTGATAGCGATCGTCACGGCGTTCTCCTTGAACCATGGAGGCGTTGGACAGCATACGAATTCCAAATTTGGCATTCGGCGTGCAAAAAGCAAGGTTTGGCCATGAAATCCTGGGAATTGGCTTTGCCATTGGTAGGGCTTAAGATTCGTCGGATTTTCCTTGAGAGAGAGCTAGCTTTGACCGTTCCCGATATCGACCCGCTGCCTTGGCCAGATGATAGCCTGACGTATGTTCCCTACGGCGTTTATAACGATCCCGGGCAGTACGCGCTGGAAAACGAACGCCTATTTAAGGGGCCCAGTTGGAATTACCTCTGCTTAAGTGCCGAGATTCAAGAACCAGGCGACTTTATCGTCACCGGTATTGCTGGGATGACAATCATCGTGGTGCGCAACCACGACGGCCAGATTAACGCCATGGTCAATCGTTGCGCCCATCGGGGCGCCATGCTGTGCCTGAAACGACGCGGCAATGCGCGGAAATTTTCCTGCGTGTACCACGCCTGGTCCTATGACCTGGACGGTAACCTGACCAACGTGGCCTTTGCCAAGGGGATTCGAGGCGAAGGCGGCATGGATGATGGGTTTGACATGGCCGACCACGGCCTTCGGCGGCTCCGCGTCGCCGTGTATTGTGGACTTGTGTTTGGATCATTCTCACCTGACACGCCGGAGATTAAAGCCTATTTGGGGCCGGAGATTTGCGCCCGGCTGAGCCGTGTCCTTCATAAGCCTGTTCGGGTTCTTGGCCGCAATACTCAGGTTCTGCCCAGTAATTGGAAGCTGTATGTGGAGAACGTCAAGGACAGCTATCACGCCTCTATTTTGCACCTTTTCTTCACCACGTTCCGTATGAACAGATTGACCCAAAAGGGCGGCATCATCGTCGACGAGAGCGGCGGCAACCACGTCAGTTATTCGATGATCGATCCGGATATAGACAATTCGACTTACGCTCAGGCCGACATGCGCTCGGACAATGCTTCGGTGTGCCTCGAGGCGCCTGAGATGCTGAACAATGTGGATGAGTTTGGTGATGGCATCACGTTGCAGATTCTCTCGGTTTTTCCCGGGTTCGTCCTACAACAGATTCGAAACGCTATCGCCGTACGTCAGGTCCTGGCCTTGGATGCCGACCGAACGGAACTGAATTGGACCTATCTGGGGTTCGAAGATGACGACGAGGCGATGACGGAGCATCGTCTCCGCCAATGCAATCTTGTCGGCCCGGCTGGTTATATTTCCATGGAGGACGGCGCGGTCGGTGACTTTGTCCAGCGCGGCATACGGGGCGTCAGCGAGGACGTGAGTGTCGTCAAGATGGGGGGGGGCGATGTCACGTCTAGTGCGTCGCGGGTGACCGAGTCCTCAATCCGCGGGTTCTGGAAGAAATACCGGGCACTGATGGAGCAACCCCAACCGTGAGCGAGATCAACGATCTACGAGACTGGCAGGCACGCCTTCAGGACCTTCAGGTTCGATATACGGCGGCAATCGACAATGACCAATTGGAAGCCTGGCCAGAGTTCTTCACTGAGGATTGCCACTACCGGATCACCACCAAGGCGGATTTCGATGAGGCCCTCCCTCTCGGCATAATCTATGCGACCTCGCGCGCCATGCTGCGTGACCGTGTGACATCACTTCGTGAGGCAAACATCTATGAGGATCAAGGCTACCGCCACGTGATCAACCCGCCATTGATCACCGAAAGCACTAATGAGGGCCTGCGGTCGGAGACAAATTTCATGGTCGTTCGTACCCGTCACGACGGCGACATGTTGTTATTCGCTGCGGGTAGGTATCTGGATCTGGTCGTGTTCAACGGGACAACCCCGCAGTTCGCCGAGAAAACCGTCGTTGTTGACAGCAATAAGATTGACACGTTGCTGGCCATCCCCTTGTGATGCCTGATCTCTTGCCCCGCATTGCCTTGCCCATCGGGGATCCCGCAGGGATCGGCCCGGAGATAGTTTTGAAGGCCCTCGGAAACGCCGACCTGCGCCAGTCGTGTGAACCCGTGGTCGTCGGATCTCCGGCCGACCTGCGGCTTCACGCCATCGCTTGTAGCATCGACGTCCATATAGAGAGTGACCGGGTGGTCTGTGCAGACTTCCCGCCTGTGACGCTCGTGGCCGTCACGGACGATGATGATGGGAACAGACAATTCGGCCGTGTTGACGCCCGTTGTGGTTCGGCTTGCGTCGGCTTCGCGCGGCAAGCTGTAGAATTGGCCCGCGCGGGCAATGTTGCCGCCGTTGTGGCCGGACCGCACACGGAAGAAAGCGTCAACCTGGCCGGCATCTCCTTCGACGGATACCCGGGCCTCGTCGCGGACTTGACGGAAACGGACCACGAACATGTGTTTTTGATGCTGCTGTCATCCGTGTTTCGGATAGTTAACACAACCCTGCACCTGCCCCTCGCCGATGCAATCACGCGCCTCGATGCGGCTTTGATTGGACGCGCCATCGCTGCCGCTGACACCGCGCTCCGCCAGATGGGCATACCGGTGCCCCGTATCGGTGTTTGTGGTCTCAATCCCCATGCCGGAGAAAATGGGCTGTTCGGCAGCGAAGACGATGAGATCGTGCGGCCCGCCGTGGACGCGGCCCGAGCTCTGGGCCTGGACGTGACAGGTCCGGCGGGTGCTGACGCCTTGTTGGCGAAACGGGCGCACGATGTCTACGTGGCTCTCTACCACGATCAAGGGCATATACCGATCAAAGTGACGACGCCGCACGCCTCGTCGGCGATCACTATCGGCACGCCAATCTTATTCGGATCTGTTGCCCACGGAAGTGCCCATGACATTGCAGGTCAAGGTCGGGCCTCGGAAGCGGCGTTGGTGGATGCGGTTAGCCGTCTGGCCGCGCAGATCGGAGTGCTGAAGACCTAATCGGTCGATCGCAAGATTCCCAAAGTCAACCAGGGTGCCATCGCAATCAGCGATAAGTCATTCGCACGATCAAAACGATGACGTGGCGCTCGCGGGGTTTTGGCGTGATGCAATCGGGTACGGATATGCTGCCACCAAATCTACCGGAACTACCCTTGCTAGGTAGCAGCGTTGAAGAGCACTTAAATCAGTCAGATTTAAAATTTTCGAGAAAAAACATGGCCATGTTACCTTTCTTCGAGGATGCGATTTTTCCCCGATCCGTAAGCTCAAACTTTTGATTTACTCGATATTGGGTAGTTTCCGAAATATTTATTCGTCCGGGTTCAGAATTTTGTTCCATCAAAGATGCGATGTTTACTGCGTCTCCCCAGATGTCGAATGTAAATTTATTTTCACCAACAACCCCAGATATTACTGGTCCTGAGTGAATCCCAATCCTAATGTCCCAACGTGGCATCTTGAGCTTTTCTCGTTGGATATTGGATTTCTGCATATAATCGCGCATCTCAATTGCCATCGCGCATAATTTATCTGCGTGTCCCTCTTTGTCATTATTGGTTCCAGACACGCACATATATGCATCTCCGATGGTCTTAATTTTTTCCACTCCATGCTTGGCAGCAATTGTATCAAATCTACAAAATATTTGATCTAGGAGCTCTACCAGTGTGTTTGGAGGTAGAGCCTCTGTGAGTTTTGTAAACCCGACTATGTCAGAGAACAAAATGCTCGCTTCATCAAAGTACCGAGGAGATACCTTACCGTTGTGTTTAATTTCTTCGGCAATAGACTTTGGGAGAATTTTCTCCATCAAATTATCAGTTTTATCTCTTTCTGACTGCAACTCTTCGTACATTTCATCACGCGTTTTTATAGCGTCATTCATTTCAAGGAGAGCGCGGCGTAATTCGAGTTGCGTGACGACTTGCCGAGATAGCCTCCTGAGGGCTTCTTGTTGATTTATGGATAGTTCTCTTTTTTCGAAATCAACGGTACATAGGGTGCCTATTGCATGCCCCGTGGGAGTAATAAGAGGCATACCGGCATAAAAACGGACATTTGGGGCGGAGCTTACAAGGGGGTTATCGGCAAATCGCTCATCCTGAGATAGGTCTGGAACACACAAAAGATCGCTTTGGCAAATTGTATGTGAGCAAACTGCGATATCTCGCGGTGTTTCCGTATAATCATCTGGAAGCCCGTATTTTGACTTAAACCACTGCCTATCCCCATCCATGAACTCAATAAACGACGCTGGGCACTGTAAAATTTCTGCAGCTAACTCGGTTATTTCGTCAAATGCGGCCTCCGGAACTGTGTCGAGGATTTGATACTCCTCAAGTTCTGCGACGCGCTCTTCCTCTCTGTCAGGAATTGGAAAGCTATTGGTCAAGATACTGGGTCCTTATGGGTCAAAATGATTTAGGCGGCGTTGGATTGATGCGGTGAAGCTTGGGGGTTAATTTTTATGCTTGTCATAAATGCTGTTATACTACGCCGTTTTTTAAAAAAGGTCCAAACGTAGATGTTGGTCTGATTCGGAAATTAATTTCCGGATTACTTTTGTAATGTTAAAACTAGCCTACTAAATATTCTTTGGGAAAACGGTTGGAGCGACGTGGTGATAATCGGCGGTGTCTCGCGTGAAGAGCTATTTACTAATTGTCATTTCCTGATAAAATTTCAAATTATTCACCTAAATTTTCCTACATTTAGATACAATAAATTACACAAAAAAATATGAAGTGTTTCGGATTATTTCTCAGATATATCAACACCCTTTGTATTTCTTACGGACACATTCACGTGTAAGATTTTGTGCTTTTTCAATTTCAGAGGGAGAAAGTCTTTTGACAAGAATTTCTCTAGCTTCATCCGCATACTTTACCCCAGCTGTTGCCGCAATATGAAACCACATGTGGGCGCGAATGAGGTCTTTGGGAACACCCTCTCCATTTTGGTGCATCTGCCCGAGGGCCGCTTGTGCATTGGCCTGCCCCTGTTCAGCGGCAAGTTTATACCATTTCACGGCAGCTATATAATTCTGTCTAACACCTTGCCCTAAGTCATGCATCATACCCAAACTATACTGGACATCCGCATCACCCTGTTCGGCAAGAGGTGTCCATTCCCTTAAAGCCGTGACATAATCACTCTTGTTGTAGGCTTCGACCCCTTTTTGGAAATCAGCACTTCGGCTTACCCCCACGTTCTTAAGAAGCAGGGTGAAAACTATCAGTGCAGGCAAAAATCGTTTCATGCTCAAGAAATATCAGAAAATGTTATAAATGTGTAAAAACAATGTCTAACGACATTCGTCAGATGCGGGAGAATTTCGGTATACTCGCAGAAGTCATTCTCCCAGACCTTCTTTTGTAAAAATGTGGTGCGTCCAGGAGAGTTCTAAACCACGTTTAAAACGGCATTTTCTCAATGTTTTGAGCGTCTTTCAGGGTACTTGAAGAACCCGTCTTTAGTTTACACAGCGCAGTCAACGATTACTTGCGTTATAGGTTTCTTTATCGTCTGATTTCTACTTTGAAGCTAGGCTATTGAGGCAAAAGTAATTTTGAAAAAAACGTTGTAGGAAATATTAAATGCTGTCCGATGCTTATGAAAATCCCATTAGCACTTTCTCTAATGAAGCTCGCGAGGCCTACGATCTCGGCGTTCACCGATTTTTAGGTGCCGAGCCGGGGGTCGAGACTGCTTTCCAAACAGCGATTGATGCTGATGAAAGCTTTTTACTTGCACACATCGGTGTTGCACGTGAAATGCAATTACGTGGTCAACCGGATCTTGTAAAAAGAAGCCTTAGTCGTGCCTGTGAATTGGCTGTCGATGTTAGTGATAGAGAGCGCTCTCATCTAAATGCGTCAGCTTTACTCCTTGAGGGTAGGTCTGCAGAAGCTCGATCTGCGGTTTATGAGCACGTTAAATATTGGCCTAAAGACGTTTTAATTGCACAAATGTGTACAAGCGTTTTTGGATTAATTGGTTTCTCTGGCCTACCGGGTCGAGAGGCAGAGCAATTAGCTTTTGTTTTACAACTGATACCCCACTACGGAGATAATTGGTGGTTACGCGCACAACTAGCCTTTGCCCAATTGGAAGTTGGACAATTAGATGAAGCAGCAAAGAATATTGACACTGCCATAGATGCTAACCCACAAAGTGCACATTCCATGCACATTCGTGCACACCTATATTATGAAAATATGGAAGATAGCGCGGGCCTTCCCTATCTAACCAAATTTTGGAGGGAGTACGACCCATCTGGAGCATTGTATAACCACGTATCGTGGCACGTAGGTTTATGGTCTCTGGAAAGTGGCAACGTGGACCAGATGTGGCAGGTGTTGGACGTTGATATTTCACCTGAAACGAGCAAAGGGCCACCCTTAAATATATTAACAGACTCAGTGGCATTATTATTTCGAGCCGAACTTGCAGGCGTTGATGTTACTGTTGATCGATGGAGAGCATTGAGCAGCTATGCATTAGCGCGCTTTCCTAAAACTGGACTTGGCTTTGCAGATGTGCACGCGGCAATAGCACATGCACGGAGTGGAGATCGAGACGCTCTCAATAATATTATCGAAAATGGATGTGGGCCGGCAGGCGACATCACGAAAATATTCGCGAAGGGTTATCGTGAAATGGAGGATCAGAATTGGGCAAAGGCTGCCGAATATTTCAGTTCAGTCCTCCGTGACCACGCTCGCCTGGGAGGATCCAACGCTCAGCGTGATCTAATTGATTTCTCTCTTGCTGCATGCCTGATAAAAGACGGGCGACGACAGGAAGCAAAAACCGTTCTCTCAATTACGAGGCCACGGGCATTGCGAAAAGAGCTTGTAGCCGGATTAATTTCGCCGTCGCTGTAGGTGTCAGATCGGGTTTAGGCTTGATTGGAGGCATCTTTATCAATGATTTAGTCAAACCTGTGCCACATTCCCTTCCCTTACCTGGCGGAGACAGTTACGCAAGCTATTCATGATTTCTATTCGGTTCAGCTCTTCCCTTCGTGCGCAAGAGACGATGAAAGAGGCTCGGGTCGCTGTGGGGGCGGAGTGTTGAGATGTTCGTGGTTGGGATACTTCTAGACAATAGACGGGCGAACTCGTGAGGCGCAAACGTGACCGATGTTAAAGAAATATCAAACTTCAAGGCTAGCGCTAGTCCGCTTCGATGGGCGGTCTTGGCCGGGGTTTGGCTTGCCTACTATTGCTTTGGACTGACCATCGTGACGCTGGCACCATTGGTTGCCGAAATCTCTACTGACCTTGGCCTCAGTCATTCCCAGATGGGGGTGGTACTTGGCGCCTGGCAGCTTGTCTATATCGGTTCTGCCATTCCGCTTGGAATTCTCCTGGACCGCACCGGGGTTAGGCGCGGCCTGATGTTCGCTTTTATTATGATAGCTGTTTCGGTTGTGCTCCGCTCTCAGGCCGTTGGCTATGCGAGTTTGTTTCTGGCCGTGGCGGTGTTTGGGCTAGGTGGGCCTCTGGTCTCGGTCGGTGCGCCTAAGACAATCAGTATTTGGTTCGAAGGGAGTGGCCGCGGCATGGCAATGGGCATCTATATGACAGCACCGATGCTAGGTTCCATAGCCGGGCTTTCCCTAACTAATGGGTTATTTATGCCGTTAATGGATGGGGACTGGCGTGCTGTTATGCTGCTCTATGCCGGTTTTATCGTCGCTTCCAGTCTGGTTTGGTGGCTAATCACCGCAAACCCCGACTGCAAACGGGTGGAACGTGAATACACCGCTGAGCCACGCGGAACGCAAAAGGAGAACTTCCAGCGCTTAATTCGCATTCCGGCCTTTCAAATTGTCTTGGCCATGAGCATCGGTATTTTCTTTTGTAATCACAGTATGAATAACTGGTTGCCGGAAATTTTGCGATCCAAGGGTATTGACGCAACCACGGCTGGTTACATGGCGTCGGTTCCGGTCGTTTTTTCGGTGTTGTCTTCGCTCGTAATTCCAAGGCTTGCCGTTCCCAAGAGACGGGTGTGGATTTTGGGCGTTCTGTTTATCGGTTTCGGGGGCTCCTCGATCATGTTGCAGGCAAATGATGGGTTCTGGTTAACATTAGGATTGATTGCACAGGGCATTGCGCGAGGCAGTGCCATGACCCTCTCTATTTTAGTATTGTTGGATATCCCAGGTGTTGGCACGGAACGGGCCGGGGTTGCCGGCGGCATGTTTTTCTCGGCAGCTGAAATCGGTGGTGTCGGCGGGCCACTATTGATAGGTGTCGTTTCTGATCTGAGTGGTGGCTTTTCAGCCTCTTTGTACATGCTTACGGGAATGAGTGTTGTTCTTTTGTTTTTGCTACTAACCCTTCGCACACGACAATAACCGGTCTGTCAGTTACCCGATTACCGTTAACGAGATGTAGGACCGAGTCATTGCCAGGTTAGATATATGAGCGGATCATTATAAAATCTGATAAGTGATTAGTTGGTTCTATCACAGCATTGGTCCAGCCAAACATGGGGAGGCATCTTTGAACGGGTTTCCAAAGAAAGACGAAGTTATCGTTCATTTTGCTCATCCGGCGTACCAGTTTGGCAGTTGCCTAGAATCACGTGACCTGAGGCTAAATTTCATTGAAACGCGGACTCAGGAAGAGACTTCTGCAAGGATCAACGAAGGCCATGTGTTAGTGGTCACGGGCTTTTGGCAAAATGCCTATATAGAGACTGGCGTTAACCTCAAGTTTATTCAGGGTTGTGGAGCAGGTTATAATCAGTTTGACCTTGATGCGCTAGCCACAAAGGGATTGCGTTTCGCGAATGCGTCAGGCGTTAACGTTAACGCTGTCAGCGATCACGCCATCGCTTTGATGCTTGGCCTGGTCAGGAAGATTCATCTCGCTCGCGATAATCAGCGTGCTAGATATTGGCGTGGTATGATCTCTGACATTAGTCAGCGTGAAGCCGAGCTGGCAGGAAAAACTCTAATTATATTTGGCGTGGGGGCTATCGGCAGTCGGCTCGCCAAACTTGCCAAAGCATTTGATATGAATGTCATTGGCATTCGACGGAACATTGATCCAATCAAGGGTCTAGTTGACGAAGCCTACACACCCCAGCAATTTTTAGGATTGCTGCCTCGCGCTGATTTCGTCGCTCTAACCTGCCCCTTGACCGATGAGACGGCAAATATCGTCGACGGTGCCGCGCTCGCAGCCATGCGCAACGATGCCTATCTTATTAACGTGGCGCGTGGCGGTTGTGTCGATGAACCAGCCTTGGTAGACGCGTTGGCATCGGCTGCTATTGCAGGCGCAGGAATTGACACGACAGCAGAGGAGCCGCTCGCTGCCACTTCATCGCTTTGGGATATATCTAACGTCATCCTGACCCCGCATACTGCTGGAGAAACTCAAGCCTATGAGGAGAACGTCCTCGATATTCTATTAGATAATTTAGGCCGTCTTTTTCGGGGCGAAATGCAACTCCTTAATCAGATCATCTGATCAAAGTATGGGTAGAGTTTTGGGTGGAAATTAAGATGTGGCCAGAAGGCCCGGTTTAGTTAAATGCTTTATTGTATCCATTAGGCAAGCACACAAAAAATCAAAAATGCACCGAAGCAGGGAGTATAGGTATATGGCAGGGGTGTTGGCCCTATCCTGCCTCCCTGCAGCTGTGGGCGGATCATGAGACGAACGTAATTAACGATTGAGCATCGCCATCGCTATTTGGGGAGCTGGATCGGGCTACTACTCCCTGCGATAAACATACACCGCGTTAGGGATAATGGAATTTCTTTGTGTAAGTGTCGAAGGTGGCTAGATTACAGCGAAATCTTGCTCTTATATTTTTCCAGGGATTTGATCAATGGGTGTTTCGTCACGCAGTTATCCAAATTCTGATCTTTTATGGTCTGCCCAATTATTAGCTGAGAAAATGGATGAAAGTGGGGTTGTAGTCATAGATACCCGACCTGCAGAATTATATTCAAATGGCCATATTCCGGGTGCCAAACATTTCGATCCGTACTTTGTAAATACCGACGACACTGATGACGCACCGTTGAAAGCCTTTACACGCATGTGGGCTGAAATGCTTGGTTGGCGTGGAGTAAGGGCCACTGACACGATTGTTTTCTATGGCGAATTTACAGATATGTGCGCTGCAAGAGGTTTCTGGTTTGCTGAATATCTCGGCCATGATGATGCTCATGTACTGGACGGCGGCATTAGAAACTGGATAGAATCTGGCCTCTCAACAGTTACGAAAGGCGTAGTGCCAAAACCCGAAAAATTTCTTTATAACGCTGTTAAAGAGAAGGTAGCGACCTATATCGATGTCCTTGAGGCAATTGATAATCCCGACTACGTGATTATAGATACCCGTAGCAAGCAAGAGTTTCTTGGAGTTGACAAAAGGGCACGGCGTGGTGGAGCGATACCGAGTGCCAAACATCGGGATTGGGAAGATCTGTTCGATCAAACAAGTGGCTGTATGAAATCTGCAGACGAGTTACAGCTTTTATTTGAAAGCTTAGATATTGATCCACAAAAAAAAATAATAGTTTATTGTAATACTGGATATCGCTCCGCTCATGCCTATTTAGCGCTTCGCTTGCTCAATTATTCTACAATTCGGAACTACGTTGGGTCTTGGCAAGAGTGGGGAAATCGAGAAACCCTTCCAATTAAAACAGTCTTGTGATCGATATCCTCACCTACCCCTCCTGCCGCGTTTGGTTATTTTGCCAAACG
>DFRF01000204.1 GCA_002378125.1 Rhodospirillaceae bacterium UBA3470
TAGCGCCAGGGGCACGGTCTTTGGGCACATCAATGTCATCGGTCAGTGCGGATCCGCCGTATACACGCAGGTTTAACTCGGCAATCACATGGCGGTCGACGCCAACCGCTTGGGCCAGCGCTTCAGCCGCCAACAATTCCTCGTCATGACGTTGGCCATAATGGAAACTGATCGCAGCAATCTGAAAACCCTGCTCACGGGCAATGGCAAGAACGGTGGCCGAGTCCAGACCACCGCTCAACAGAACGACGGCGGTCGGCGCCACACTCACGTCGTCGCCGCCTCGCGCCGGCGGATAAACCACCAGACCAGTAGCGCACCCAGCATCTTGGACGCCGTCATGGCCAGCGCACCTATCACCGACAGATGGCCGATGATGCCCAGGAACACAATGCTGTCCAGCGGCGTCCCAACGGCGCTGGAGATCAGGACACGCTGTCTGAACGGAAGGCCCGTGAAGGAATAAACGGCCCAATCGGCGAATTCAGAGATCAGGAACGCGGCCAGGCTGGCCACGGCGACAAAGGGATCGGCCATGACGTAGCTGAGCACAGCTGCGATCAACATGGCGATGATCACCCGGTGGCCGATCTCACGCTGCGCGAAATCCCGGGCCACAAAAATGAAGCCGACGACCAGTGACATTGGGGGCCACTTTTCGTCACCGGGGATGTCCACCAGCGGCACCACAGAGAACCCCCAATTGACTAGGACAATCAGGCCCACATAGAGAATGGAAAATTTGATCTGCATCACGTTTCCTTTGAGGGTTAGCCCACTACCATGGTCTATTATGAACCTCTATATAAGATCAAAATGCGGGCCGTCCAGCAAATGAGTACGACGTGAGCGATATCAAGAAACGAATACGCGACCAAGCTTTAAGGGGGGGGTTCGATGCCGTGGGCTTCACGCCCGCCACCGCGGCCCGAAAGGATCGCGAAGGCTGGCACGCATTTATCAAGAAAGGCTGGCATGGCGACATGGATTGGCTGGCACGGGACGACGGCCGGCGTGGCGATTTGCAAGCCATCATGCCGGACGCAAAGACCGCGATCGTATTGGCGGCCAACTACGGTCCCGCCGGCGATCCCCTGGCAACCCTTGAGTGGACGCGCCACGGCGCTATTTCCATCTACGCCCAAGCGGCGAAGGACTATCATGATGTCCTGAAGAAACGCCTCAAGCGCCTCGGGCGATGGCTGACGGAAACGGAGGGTGGCGACCTCAAGGTTTTCGTCGACACTGCGCCAGTGATGGAAAAGCCGTTGGCTCAACGCGCTGGGATCGGCTGGCAGGGCAAGCATTCCAATCTAGTGTCTCGGACATATGGGTCCTGGTTGTTCTTGGGCGAGATCGTCACCTCGTTGGATATTAAGCCGGACCTGCCGGAACCGGACCACTGCGGGTCTTGCCAGGCCTGCATGAACGTGTGTCCCACGGATGCGATACCCGCACCTTACAAACTGGATGCGACGCGCTGCATTTCTTACCTGACCATCGAGCACAAAGGTGCAATCGCGCCGGAACTCATGATCCGCATGGGCAACCACATCTATGGCTGCGACGACTGTCTAGCCGTGTGTCCGTGGAATAAGTTTGCCCATGCCACATCCGATCCGGCGTTTCTCCCACGTGCGGAACTGACAGCGCCCCGTCTTGAGGATCTCGCAGACCTGGATGACGCCGGTTTCCGACAGCTGTTCGCCGGCTCGCCCATCAAGCGGACGGGCCGGAACCGATTCCTCCGCAACGTTCTTATCGCCATGGCCAACAGCGGCGACCGCGATCTGGAACCGCTTGCCCAGCACCTGGCCGGCGATGCGTCAGAGCTGGTCGCTGAAACCGCACGATGGGCACTGGCGCGCTTTAGCAAGATGGACGACGGAGTTGACGACGAAGTCGGGGCAGCTAACCTTTCTTCGTCGTCTGTTACCTAGATGGCATTCGGCGTAACCCACATCGGGCAGGAGGTGCTCTTTATGCGGCGATTTCTGGTTCTTGGCTTTCTGGCGCTTTACGTCCTTGCTCAGCCAGCCAACGCGCAAACCGCCACGGTCGGTGCTAAAAAAGGGACCGTGTTCAAGGACTGCGGTACCTGCCCGGAAATGATCGTCGTCCCGAAGGGCCTCTACATCATGGGTTTCGGCGGCAAGAACCGCCACGGCCCACCACGCCGCCTCACCGTTGAGAATGACTTCGCCATCGGGCGGTTTGAAATCAAGTTCAATGAGTGGTTCGCCTGCGTGTCGGAAAAGGGCTGTCGCCACAAACCCGACGACCACAAATGGGGCATGATCGGAAGGCCAGTCATCAACGTGACCTGGGCTCAGGCCAAGAACTACACCCGCTGGCTCAGCCGCAAAACCGGCCAGAATTACCGCCTGCCGTCCGAGGCAGAGTGGGAATACGTGGCCCGGGGCGGGACTACGACCCAGTTTTGGTGGGGAGACACACCCGGCCAGAAGATGGCCAACTGCCGCGATTGCGAATCCCGCAAATGCTGCTCCGCTAAGGACTATTCTTGCTGCTCCCACGGAACCAAGCCTGTGGGTTCCTTCCCGGCCAACCCCTTTGGCGTGCATGACACCGCCGGCAACGTCTTTGAATGGACGGAGGATTGCTGGAACCACGACCACACGGATCGGCCCAAGGATGCCAGCGCGCGCAGGGAAGGAGATTGCACGAACCGCGTGATCCGAGGCGGTTCGTTCTATTACTTCAACAAAGTCGCACGGTCTTACTACCGCGCAAAAAACCCGCCGGGCGTGAAGAGTTACTGGTTGGGATTCCGGGTGGTCAGGGAACTGAACTGATGCGGCTTACTTGTCGCCCGACATCCGGTCCAACTGGACCTGCATCTGCGCTAACTGCGCCTTCAGGGCTTCCAGCTCATCGACCGCCCCCTTTCCCTCAGCGTCGGCCGTCGCCGTCGGAGAAGCGGAATCGTTGGTCGCCTGGGCGTCGTTCGCCCCATAAAAGGGGACAAACATCTTCATGGCATTTTCGAACATGGCCATGTTCTGCTTGCCTATCTCCTCAAACTGACCGAACGGGTTAAGCTCGCCAAGCGCATCCTGCATGGCACCGCGCATCTGTTCCTGGTTGCGAGCAAAAGCGTGCATGGTGTGGTCCAAGTAGTTGGGTACCACTGCCTGCAGGCTGTCTCCATAGAAAGTGATCAGGTGACGAAGGAAGTCGATGGGCAGCAGATTCGGGCCCTTGCTCTCCTCCTCAACAATGATGTGGGTTAGCACGGAGCGGGTAATGTCTTCGCCTGTCTTCGCATCGAACACGACGAAGTCGATCCCGTTCTTCACCATCTGGGCCAGATGGTCGAGGGTCACGTAACTGCTGGTCGCCGTGTTGTAAAGACGCCGGTTCGCGTACTTCTTGATCGTGACCTGTTCATCGTCCTTGCTGTGCGCCTTGTCTGCCATCATCAGGCCCCTTGTTTCACCACGTGGTTCCGTCAAGTCCTGGAACATGTCGATTTTACAGCGTCCATCATTAGCGTTTAAGATGCTGCACTGCAATGAAATGTTATTGCGCGTGCAGCATGAAGTGCAGCATTTTAGGCAAAGGATGAGGCATGCCCGACACCCCCGACATGGAAGATTTAGCTCGGCGGTACATGGACCTGTGGCAGGAACATCTGAATACGCTGGCGACCGATCAGGACACGACCAAGGTCATGGCGTTATGAGGAATACCATAGAGGACGGTAGGTTCTCAAAATTTTGGTCTGACAGCACGACGTTTCGCCTGAAGCTGGTCAAGAAACGTGTCTTTGAAGACCACAAAGCGCGACTGGCGAACATGAACGGTGATTGCCGCGACGCGATCGCATCGCGGCCCCACCGGAGTATTTCCGGTCTCAGCTTCCCGTGATGAGCGCACCAAGCCAACGTACAGCCACCCTCACCGGCGGTACAGCCGTTCTCATGTGGGGGTTGTTGGCGCTGTTTACGACCCAAACTGGTGCAGTTCCACCATTGCTGTTGACGGCACTTTCCTTCGGTATCGCGACGGGTTTGATCTCTGTAAAATGGCTCGTCTATCGAGACAACGTCATCAGCCACCTGCGGCAGCCGCTTAGTGCATGGATGGTCGGTGTGATTGGCCTGTTCGGCTATCACTTCTTCTATTTCATGGCGCTTCGCCATGCGCCGCCAGTAGAAGCTGGTTTGATCGCCTACATGTGGCCTCTGCTCATTGTCCTGTTCTCCGCCTTTTTGCCCGGCGAACGATTGCGATGGTTCCACCTAGCGGGAGCCATCGCCGGCTTGGCCGGCGCAGCCATCCTGATCACCGGTCGTGCCGGGCTCCCGGAGTTCCAAACTGAGTTTATCCTCGGGTACGTTATGGCTGTTTGCTGCGCCTTGACCTGGTCGATATACTCCATCGTGAACCGCCGGTTCGGCTCAGTACCCTCGGATACGGTTGGCGGCTTCTGCGCAGCGACAGCGATACTGGCGGCGCTATGTCACCTGGGATTTGAAACAACGGTCTGGCCCAACGGAACGCTGCAATGGTTCGCCGTCCTAGGCTTGGGGCTGTTTCCCGTGGGCATGGCGTTCTTCACCTGGGACTACGGCACCAAACACGGCGACATCAAAGTCCTCGGTGCCTTCGCCTATGCCGCACCGCTGATCTCCACGGCGCTCCTCATTCTCTTCGGACAAGGCAAAGCCACTTGGGCGGTGGGGATGGGATGTTTGTTGATCGTCGGCGGCGCCGTTCTCGCCGCGAAGGAAATGCTGTTTTCGAAAGTGGACTGACGTTAGACGCACATCGTCTACTCCACAGTCTCGTTCAAAGTTGAAGGATCCATAGGCTTGGTGACGTAGGCATCAAAGTTAGCCGGACGGGCACCAGCACCATCTTCATATCGTTGTATATGCCGCTTTCCCAGACTCCCCGGCCAATTGCACGCCGTTCAAGTCTATCATAGAATATTAGGTGACAATGCAGCCGAGATGGATTTTAGGAATCTCGATGGCCGCGTTGGTGCCGGCTTGAGGCAGGAATACTTTATGGCCGCTCGGTTCCAGCAGCACGTTAATGAGTTTCAAGAAATCTCGATCTTCATCGACGTGAAAGATTTTCAGTTATCACTTAGAAGTCACGGAGAATTACTTGTCTAGTTGAGGTCTAGACGGCGGATACTACCCTCATTTTCAAGGCTTCGGCGACTCGTCCCGCTAATTCCAGCCAATTGTCCAACTCCCTTTGACGAAATAGGCGAACCGAGGAATACCAGGGGCTGTCATTGCGGTCGCGCATCCATCTCCAGTCCGCGTCCTGCGATAAGATCACCCAGGTTTCGGCCCCCAATGCTCCAGCTAAATGCGCCACCGACGTGCAAATACTGATGACCACGTCCAATTGTTCCACTAAGATCGCCGTCGCGGCGAAGTCGGTGAGCAGCGGGCGTAAATCATGAATCTTGTCCTGCATGCCCTCAGCGGCAATCTGATCCCCCGGTTCGCCGTACTGGAGGCTGTAGAATGTACAATCGGGCACGTCCAATAGCTTCTTCAGGCGTGCCAGGCCCGCGGTGCGTGACGGATCAAAGGGATTGCGCGGATTGCCGGCCCAGACCAAGCCAACCTTTAGCCCGTCGCCCGCCGGTAGAGGCACATGAATACCCGCTGGCGGGCGAAGGTAGGGCCCCGCTAAAGGTACTGTCTCAGGCGTGGTACCAAAGATACCAGGCAGGCTCAGCAACGGAACATGCAAATCAAAAGGCGGCAACACTTCTGTCTGCGCGACAACGGCGTCGATGCCCTCCATGCCCACCATCAACGGCACCAAGGACGGCTGGCTCTCCAAGACCAGTTTCCCTACCCGCTCCGCCACCAGGGGGGCATATCGGATAAAATTCAATGTGTCTCCTAATCCCTGTTCCGCGTGGACGAGAAGCGTCGCGCCCGGCTTTGGGCTTCCATCCCATTGAGGTTCGATGAAGGTGCGGCGAAAAGGCTCCATTTGCGGCGTGCGCCAACGCCACTCGAACTCTGGCCACGCTTCGGTCCAGCGGCCCTGCATGAGCAACTGTAAGCCCAGGTTGAGGTGTGGATCGGCGTATTCCGGGTCGATCGAGATGGCCTGTTCGAAATCGATTTCCGCGTCGTTGAAACGTCCGATGCTATGCAGCACATTGCCCCTGTTGTTCATGGCTTCGGCACAATCTGGGCTCATTTCTAATGCCCGGCCGTAGCAGGCCAGAGCGTCGTCCCATTGCCGGCGCATTCCGAACACGGTCCCCAAATTGACCTGCGCCGCGGTCATTGTCGGATCCAGTTCATAGGCCTTACGAAACGCCGCCTCGGCGCCAGTCAGGTCTTTTGCCGCCTTCAGGGCAGCGCCAAGGATGTTGTGGGCCTGGGGGTAGACCGGATGGGCCTCTATCGCAGCGCGACAGCTTTCGGCAGCCACGTCAAACCGCTCCTGCACCATATAAAGCGCAGCCAGATTGGTCTCGATCTGAGCCCGGGGCTGGCCCATCGGCACGCCCTTGGCGGCCGCGCGGAAGGCCGTCTCGGCCGCATCCCATTCGCGTCGTGCCTGGCGAACTAAGCCCAAGGTATTGAGAATATCGGCGCGCCCCGGTTCCAGGGCTTCGGCACGTTTACAGGCCGCTAGGGCCTGGCCCAGGTCCTCATGTTCCTTATAAAGATTGGCCAGTTGCACCCAGGCCGTTACCAAGTCGTCGCGAAGGTGAACAGCCCGCTCCAAATTGACAACGGCGCCCCGTTTGTCCCCCTGGGCTTGCAGGATCACTCCAAGCATGGCGTGCGCTTCGGCAAGGTTGGGGTTACTGGCGATCGCGTGACGGCATGCGGTGGCAGCATCGTCTAGCCGGCCCAGCCGCCATAGCACCGTGGCCAAATTGACATTCACACCGTCATGGTCCGGCATTGTGGCGCGCAGGTTTTCCCAGGCACGCTCAGCTTCCGCTAGGCGTCCGGCCTGCTGCAAGGCCAGAGCCGCGCCGAACGCGTCGGCGGTCGCCTGGTCGGCGACCATGGAACCGGCTTCCGCGCCCCTGGAATTGGCGCGCTGGCGGACTTCCTTGTCCTGTCGGCGGCGCTCGTGACGGTTCATGAAAGTTCGCCTCGGTAGTTCACCCTCCGGTGTGAGGCACGCATCTGATCGTGTCAACCCGCCAGGTCCGTTGTATGCTGACACCCATGTGGCGCGATGTGGTCGATATCCGGGATTTCTATGCCACCCCCTTGGGCCAGACGGCCAGGCGGATGATCCGTCGGCGGTTGCGCCGCCAATGGTCAGATGTAACCGGTCAGGCGGTTCTCGGGCTGGGCTACCCAATCCCCTATCTAGGGACCTTCCGGAATGAAGCGGCCCAGACTATCGCCGCCATGCCGGCACAGCAGGGGGTCTTGCACTGGCCCCATGAAGACCCAGGATTAACGACACTTGTGGATGAACTGGAACTGCCCTTCGATGATCTGTCCTTCGACCGGGTCTTGTTGGTTCATGCGCTTGAGTATGCCGAACAAGTACGCCCCCTGTTGCGAGAGATTTGGCGCATTTTGGCTGGCAGTGGCCGGCTAATCGTGATCGCACCCAATCGGCGGGGCCTCTGGGCGCGGTTTGAACGCACCCCTTTTGGGCACGGCCTGCCGTACTCCGCCCGTCAACTTTCTCTGACGCTCCGCGATAATCTGTTCACCCCGCTGGATATCGATCGCGCTCTGTTCGCACCACCACTACGGTCCACTATGATCCGGTCTATATCAACGCCCCTTGAGCAGATCGGCAACCGTGCCTTCAACACCTTTGGCGGCGTCATCATCGCCGAATCCGTAAAACAGATATACGCTGCGCCCCCAGTCAAGGAGCGGAGCCGAATTCGCGGATACCTGCCGCTACCTGAACATCAAACACGGCCCACTTCACCAAACTGAGCTACTTTGTCAGCCCCGACACAACCCGACTAAATCCTAGGTTTTCTTTGATTTTTCGCAGCCTTCCCATTATCACTCACTTCGCAATAGCATTCGGACACAACATGCGAACAACGTCATGACGGACGACAAACATAGATTGACCGCGCTCCGCGATGAGATAGATGCCATTGATCGGAACCTACACGAACTGATCATGCGGAGAACCGAGGTCGTGGAAGGAGTGCGCGCGGCCAAGGAAGGTAACAAGGTTATGATCCGCCCATCACGAGAGGCGGAGATACTGTACCGTCTGTCGGCTGAACATAAGGGCGGTTTCCCAAAACGCGAATTGGCGCGCATCTGGCGCGAATTGATTGTTGCCACTCTGAGCTTCGAAGGCCCATTTTCCGTTGCCGTGTTCGAGCCAGAGGAAAATCCCGGATATTGGGGCTTGGCGCGCGACCAGTACGGGACATTCACCGAGCTTATCCGCCATGGTTCGACCCGCGCCGTCGTCGAAGCCGTCCGCAAACAGAACGCCACGGTGGGCATCCTGCCGTTTCCGCACCGCGACCAGGACGAACTCTGGTGGCGGTTCCTAGTCAGTGAGACGCCGGAAACGCCAAAGGTCATCGCGCGGCTACCGTTCATTCCTGACAGCAACGTCGAAAATCCAAATTTAGAGGCCCTGGTCATCTGCCCCATCGAGCAAGAGGAGACCGGCCGCGACAGAACGTTCTTGGCTGTCGAGACCGAGGAGGATATTGGCCACCCCGCCATCGAGAACGCCTTGTCCCAGGCCGGGTTTTCCGCCGCCTTCCATCAGCTTTGGCACGACCCAAACCGCCCACCCGGATGGACCTATCTGATTGAGGTCTTTGGCTTTGTCGCCACCGGCGGCCAGAAAATAATCCGACTGCATGACGCATTGGGCACGCGCGTGACGCGCATACTTCACCTGGGCGGTTACGCCACCCCCCTAAGTGAACAAGACCTGAAACAAGTCAAGCACGAAGAGACCGGCGGATGATGGATATGAAGGTTCAGCCTGGGATCATGGATATCGCGCCCTATGTGGGCGGCGAATCAGACATCGACGGCGCCGAAGAGATCATCAAACTCAGTTCCAATGAGGGCGCGCTCGGCCCGAGCCCCGAGGCCTCGGAAACCTACGCCGCGCTGCAAGGCGAACTGCATCGATATCCGGATGGCGAGTGCACGGCGCTACGCCACGCCATCGGGGAGGTCCACGGCGTTGATCCGGCGGGCGTGGTCTGTGGATCGGGCTCGGATGAGCTCATCAGCCTGCTGTGCCAGTCCTATGCCGGCCCCGGCGATGAGGTCGTCTACAGCCAACACGGGTTCTTGATGTATCCTATTTCGGCAAAGGCCGTTGGCGCGACGCCAGTGGCGGCACCAGAAACAGATCTCACTGCTAACGTTGATGCCCTGTTGGCGGCGGTGACGGATAAAACACGCATCTTGTTTTTGGCAAACCCCAACAACCCGACAGGCACCTATTTGCCCGCCGACGAGGTTATCCGATTGCGCGACGGGCTCCGCAACGATGTTCTCCTGGTTATCGACGCCGCCTATGCGGAGTACGTGGAGCGCGCCGACTACACGTCCGGCATCGAATTGGTGGAGACCCACGACAACGTCGTAATGACACGGACGTTCTCGAAGATCTACGGGCTTGGCGGCATACGGCTGGGCTGGGCCTATTGTTCGGAGTCAGTGGTTGGCGTCCTTCATCGGGTGCGCGGTCCCTTCAACGTCAATGGGGCGGCGCAGGCTGCGGGTACGGCCGCCGTGCGGGACGCGGCGTTCACCGAAAAGGTCCGGGCCCACAACGCTAAGTGGCTCCCGTGGACGCGCGATCAATTGATGAACCTGGGGCTCTTTGCTACAGACAGCGTCGGCAATTTCGTGCTCGTGTGCTTCAATGGTCTCGCAGATAAGAACGCCGAGGCCGCCGACGCGTTCTTGAAGCAGAACGGCATCATCGTCCGGCACATGGCTGGCTACGGCCTTCCCGAATGCCTGCGGATCACCATCGGCTCGGAGTCGGAAATGATGGCGGTAGTCAATACGCTGGCCCGGTTCCTGGGAAGGAACACTGCATGACGACGCCCTTGTTCGACCGTATAGCCCTTCTGGGCATTGGGCTGATCGGTTCGTCGCTGGCCCTGGCCATCAAACGCAGCAACCTAGCCAGTCACATCGCCATCTACACTCGGCGACAAGAAACCCTGGACCGAGCCGCCAAACTAGAGCTCGGCGACAGCTATCACAAGGAGGTGGCCGACGCCGTGGCGGGCGCGGAACTCGTCATCTTCTGCGCACCACTGGGCGCGAATACTGCATTGGCTCAGGCCTCGGCCCCGGCCCTGGCGGAGGGCGCAATCGTTAGCGATGTGGGATCGTGCAAGCGATCGGTCATTGACGACGTCACCCCGCACCTACCCGATCACGCGTTACTGGTGCCCGCCCATCCGGTCGCTGGAACGGAGCATTCGGGACCCGATGCGGGTTTCGCTGAGTTGTTCGATGGCCGCTGGTGCATCCTCACGCCGGAAGTTGGCACGAACCAGACAGCCGTCGACAGAGTTTCTAACCTTTGGCAGCAGGTCGGATCCAACGTGGAGATCATGGATGCAGATCATCACGATCAAGTCCTGGCTATCACCTCACACCTGCCACACCTGATCGCCTATACCATCGTCGAGACTGCAACGGACCTGGAAACCGATCTGCAAAAGGAAGTGGTGAAGTTTTCCGCTGGCGGTTTCCGCGACTTTACCCGCATCGCGGCCTCCGACCCAACCATGTGGCGCGACGTATTCCTGAACAACCAGGACGCCGTACTGGAGGTCCTGGGCCGATTCACCGAGGACCTGACCGCCCTGCAGCGCGCTATCCGACGCGGAGATGCCGAAAAACTGCACGATTCCTTCACCCGCACCCAGGCATTGCACCGTAGTGTCATCGCCGCCAAACAGCAGGCCTGAGAACGATCATGGACGCGGTCATCGAAAGTTTCCTTTCCGGATTTCCGGTCCTGATGCTGCATTCGTCCGTAACGTTGGCCTTGTTGGCCATTGGCGTCTTCCTCTATGTCAAGATCACCCCCTACGACGAGATCGAGTTGGTGCAGGCCGGCAATACCGCCGCCGCCGCATCTCTGGCTGGAGCGATCATCGGCCTTGCCATCCCGCTAGCCTTTTCCATGGCGTCTAGCGTGACCATTTGGGAGATTCTAATCTGGGGTCCAGTGACACTACTTTTGCAGGTGAGCGCCTACCGGTTCACGGATCTCGTGCTGGAAGGTCTACCAAAACGTATAATCGACGGTGAGATGGGGTCGGCCTTGGTCCTGATTTCCATCAAGCTTGCGGTCGCGGTCGTTAATGCGGCGGCCGTCACGGCCTGATGCGTCGCCTTGACTGGTTTCTGATCCTTCTCCTCATCGTCGGCGCGGTCGGCGGCAAGATTCTCAATCTCGGCGACGACGATGGCGCCCAAGAGCGTCCGCCCGACACCATCCGTGACCAGCCCCGCCGGCCGGAGCCGCGGGGTTATGCGCCGCGCGTCTGGGGCATGGAAACCAAAGGCTGGTTAACGGCACTGCCCAAATCTAAGCGCAACGAAATTCCGGCTCACGCACCCATCCCGCATGAGGGCGTGATCCTCGATGACGGCAAGCGATCTTCGACGACGGGCAGCGCCTTCTCGCTGTCGGACGACGGCGTCTGGTTGACGGCACGTCACGTAGCCGAGGGGTGCGATACCACCTGGATCCAAATCGCCCCAAAGAAGGCGCTCAAGGTGCGGCGCACAATCATCCATCCGCGCGCGGATGTCGCCGTCCTAACAACCCGCGGCGGTCCGTCCGGACTGACGCTGTCAGACGCCCAGCCCCGGCGCGGCGACGCCGCTTTTAAAATCGGCTTTCCCAAAGGGGCGCCCGGTGCCGTGCACGGAAGTTATCTAGGGGAAATTGCCATGCGCCATCGCGGCCGCAACGGCTACCGGGAAAAAGTCAATGTCTGGAGCGAGGTCTCACGCATTCCAGGCCAGTTCGGATCCTTGGGTGGGCTCAGCGGCGGTGCAGTATTCGACGATACCGGACGCATCATAGGTGTCGTCGAAGCGGAATCGCGCCGTCGTGGTCGGATTATGACGGCGAAACCAAAAACCATGCGCGAAATCATTACGCGCGCCCAGGTCAACTTGAAACCAGGCGAAACCGCCGGCGGCGGGTTTTCCCGGAACGCTTATCCGCAGGCCGCGCGCCGCCTTATCACTACCTTGCGTATCGCTCGGGTGGTCTGCCGCGTGAATCTGATGTAATGACCGTCCGGTCCCACGCAGCAAGAATGGCCAGCCTGGTGACGACCCCCTAGTCCTATAGGTGCACGATACCTGAACGACGTCTCCAGCCTGGATGGGACGTGACGATGGTCAATATCGCCTAGGTTCTCGGCTGCTTCGATTTTCCGGTCCTCACAGGCGCGCCAATCGGTTCGTTCCCGCACGCCGATGGTGCACCGCCAAAACAATCCACTGGCCCGCTTTCGCCTTTATCGCCCTCACCATCGTGCTAGGCTTGGTCAACTATCGTCACGCTTCGCTCACCAGCCGACGGGAGACATCCTGATGCCCCTGCCCGAACTGCCTCTATTGAAAATCCGCGACGTTACAGTGCGCTCCGTCCTGGTCCCATTGCCGCACCCCCTGGTCACACGGGTTATCACTATCGACAAGATGGCATTACTGCTGATCGACGTGGAGACGGTAGAAGGTGTAACGGGGCGATCCTATCTTTTCGGCTTCTCGGAACGGGGCAATGCCTACCTCGCACCGATCATCCGCGACATTGCGGCCGCGACGATAGGTGACCCGGTTGTGCCATTGGACCTCTACAATAAGGGCCTAAAACAATTCACCTTGTTCGGTCACAAGGGCTTGCCGCTGTTCGCCGTTGCGGGCTTGGACATGGCTTACTGGGATGCCTTGGCGAAGGCTACCGGCCAACCCTTAGCAACCTTCCTTGGTGGGTCTATGGACCCGATTCCCGCGTATAATTCGAACGGCTTGGGCCTCACCAATGATCTGGGTGCACTGGCTGCCGAGGCCGAAAGCCTGATCGCCGAAGGGGAATTTAATATGGCCAAGGTACGCCTTGGCCGTAACACTCTAGAACAGGATATCGCCGCCTTCCGCGCAGTTCGCGCGGCGGTAGGGGATGACGTTTTCCTTCCGGTAGACTTCAATCAAGGCCTGGATCTGGATGAAGCGCTCAAGCGTGGCAAGGCGCTAGACGCGGAAGGCGTTTACTGGATCGAAGAGGCTATCGTCTACGATAATTTCGAGGGCTACGCCCAACTCACCGCAGAAATAAAAACCCCCAATCAGATAGGCGAGAACTTCCACGGTCCGAAGGATTTCTCCGACGCCATCGCCGCGAAGGCATGTAATTTCGCCATGCCCGACCTGCAGCGTATCGGCGGAGTAACGGGCTGGCTCTGCGCCATGGCTATCGCCGAGGAAGCACGCATGCCTATGTCCTCGCACATCTTCCCTGAGGTTTCCGCCCACGTCATGTCCGTGACGCCGACGGCGCATTGGCTAGAATACACAAGCTGGGCCAATCCGATCATCGCCGAACCTATGGCGATCACGGATGGCCATGCGATCATTCCGGACCGGCCCGGCGTGGGTCTGGCATGGGACGAAGCGGCCGTCGCCAACTATCAAGTGGAGGTCTAAAACTTAGAGGGTTAAACCAGCTCGGTCCCGAGCAGCATTCCACTGGTCGACATCGCTGCCCGAGGCATCAAACACAAAATCCGCGTCCGCAGGCACATTCAACCAATCGCCTCGGGCAATCTCCTTCTTCAACTGCCCAGGCCCCCATCCAGAATACCCAATCATCACTTTCATGCGGGTCGGACCTTCGCCCCGGGCCAACGAGTCCAAAATTGTTTGATCACTGGTCATGGCCAAGCCACCCGGTGCCCGATACGTGCTAGCCGTCTTGAAATCCGGCGAATGGAGGATGAACACGCTGCCGGTCGACACTGGCCCGCCAAAGTGTAGGCGTACGTAGCGCCTGCCTTCGGACGGGATCAAACCAAAACCCTTCAGTAGATGGTTCAGGTTCCCTGCGCCAATTACCCGATTAATAATCAGGCCCACCGCGCCCTTTGCATTGTGTTCCAAAAGGTAGATCACCGCATGCGTGAAATTGGGGTCCAGCAATTTCTCCGCCGCAACAATCATACGGCCGGCCAAATAGGGGCCGTCTCCGTTGGCCGTGGCCGGGCCTGCCGGTCCAGTGAGCCCGATGACCATACTGAGAATTAGCCAAAGCCGTCTCATTG
The DNA here is from genome assembly GCA_002378125.1 of Rhodospirillaceae bacterium UBA3470. Classification (GTDB taxonomy): domain Bacteria; phylum Pseudomonadota; class Alphaproteobacteria; order Rhodospirillales; family Casp-alpha2; genus UBA3470. Next base: position 14,303 of record DFRF01000204.1, read on the forward strand.
CGGAAGCTGCCTGATAACGCGCGACCAATCTATTCGCGGCACCTTCATGAGCGGCAGCGATTTCAGGGTCACCTTCCGATCCTGAAGGGTCAGCGGCGCTTCGAGACGTGGCGGTCGACCCGCGGGCTGGCGGGCCAGGACCATCAACATCAACTTCACTGCCGTCGCCTGTCCAATGCTGATCATATTTCTTAATTGGAGCGCGTCCAACGTTTCCATTAACCCCTCCGCACGTGCGACGAAGGTGCCTATGGGCTGTAGGTCGTCATCAAGGGCGAAGGTGCCGTCACCATCCACAAGCAAAGGCCCGTATTCCAGACTGAAACGGGCCAGTTCCAGCGTCCCGCCGTCGTCCCGCCATCGGACCAGGACATCGCGATCACGCAGCAGCTTCAACGGCCCGGCAACGTGCGCAGCCAACCGCAACTTGGCGACGCCGCGACCCAGCGGCAATGACCAGGCGGCGGGCACTTTGATGTTGCCGCCCTCCAGATTGAGACGCAACGGCGATTGCCCCGCCGCTAGCCGATTACCGCCCCAATGCAGATTAAGGGCAAAGCGCTTTACCGACAAAGTTCCGACACGCGAGAACTTGGCGCTGATACCTTCACCTTTTAGCGTGCCACGCCATGCGCCGTGTCCCTGAACGTGGATCACGGCACCAAGCTTGCGCGACATCAGATCAACCCGACGCGCCCCGACTAACTGATGGGAACCGCTCAAATCCACATCGATCTCCGTAAGCCTCCAAGGGCGGATACCGGCGACCAGGACCGGCGGACGCCACTCCCAGGATTGCCCCCGTTCGATCAACATTCTGGCACCCTCCATGCGCACATTGAGCCAAAAGGGAAAACCCGAAACCTCCAACGACTCATAACTGAACTGCATACCTTGGCGTTGCTGATTGGCGATCCAATCCTCGATCCCTCTCTCTACCCGGTCCACCATGTACAACCAGTACGCCGTCCACACGCCGGCTACCACGGCCAACGTCAGCACGACCATACCCATTGTTCCGAATCGCCAATGGCAGCGCTTCGTTGCGGGGAACTTCGTTGCCTGAGGCGTCGCTTGATCGTCGAATGATGTCTTGTCCATGTGTGGAAGTGTAATCCCGCTAACGGCATCCGGCCATAACCAGAATCACGGCGCCAGCGGGGCGGCGATGGCATTATGTGAAAGTGACGCAATCCTGAGGCCATACCGCATCAGCTACCGAAACTGCCGCTGAACGATATCATCAGCCGACCTGTGGGTTTTCGCATACGGTTCGTTGATCTAGGACTTCTGTTCCGCGGAATAACGGCTTGCAACGGAACAGAACTATCACCAGTCCTTTGCATTCGGTCCAAGGCATACCCCGGCAGCGAGAAAGCTGTCCGGATGCATAAGGTCGATTCATCGACTCGGCTTGAAGCGCCAGCAGGTTGACCCGACCCAGCCGATGTGATTGATCAAGCGTCGGTTAACTTCCCGAGGGGATGTAATGATGAATTCCGCGCGCTGGCAGTTTTGGATCGATCGGGGCGGGACATTCACAGACCTGGTGGCCCGGCGCCCCGATGGCACCTTGGTTACCCACAAGCTATTATCCGAGAACCCCGAACGCTATAAGGATGCAGCGGTCCAGGGAATTCGCGACCTTCTAGGACTGACAGCAAACGACCCAATTCCGCCCAGCAACATCCAGAACGTCAAGATGGGCACCACAGTGGCCACCAACGCGCTGTTGGAACGCAAGGGCGACCGTACGGTTTTGGCAATCTCGGAAGGCTTTGGTGACGCGCTCCGCATCGGTTATCAGACACGACCCTATCTGTTCGCACTCAACATCGAGCTACCGGAGTTACTGTATGAGCAGGTCGTTGAGATCCCCGAGCGGGTCGGCGTCGACGGCGAAATAGTCATGCCGCTCGAGGAGGACGCGGCCCGGGCCGGCCTGCAGGCCGCCTACGACGATGGCATCCGCGCCGTCGCTATCGCGTTTATCCACGGCTTCAAGTATACGGAACATGAGGTCCGGGTCGCCAGTATTGCGGCCGATATCGGGTTCACACAAATTTCTACCTCTCATCAGGTCAGCCCCATGATGAAACTGATCAGCCGGGGCGACACAGCGGTGGTAGACGCCTATTTGTCGCCGATCCTGCGTCGTTACGTGGACCAGGTGGCGAGGGAACTCCAGTCAAACGGCGATAAGGATTGCCGCCTGATGTTCATGCAATCGAACGGTGGTCTCACGGATGCTCACCGCTTCCAGGGCAAGGATGCAATCTTGTCCGGCCCCGCCGGCGGCGTGGTCGGTATGGCGCGCACGGCAGCCTCTGCTGGCTTCGACAAGACCATCGGCTTCGACATGGGCGGCACGTCCACGGACGTCTCTCACTTCGACGGTGAATTCGAACGCAGCTTCGAGACCATGGTAGCCGGCGTGCGCCTACGCGCCCCCATGATGCACATCCACACGGTGGCCGCCGGCGGCGGCTCAATCTTACACTTCGACGGCTCACGCTACCGGGTCGGACCGGATAGCGCCGGAGCGAACCCCGGCCCCGCATGCTATCGGCGCGGCGGGCCACTGACGGTCACGGACTGCAACGTGCTTTTAGGCAAGCTGCACCCGGACCATTTCCCGGCCGTCTTCGGCCCCAACGGCGACCAGCCCATGGATGCTGACATCGTGCGCCAGAAGTTCGTCGCTTTGGCCAAGGAGATCACGAACGCTACGGGCCAGCCCGAACAAACCCCCGAGGCTGTGGCCGAGGGTTTCCTGCGTATCGCCGTGGAAAACATGGCCAATGCGATCAAGAAGATTTCCGTTGAACGAGGTTATGACATCACTGGCTATACATTGAACTCTTTCGGCGGCGCGGGCGGGCAACACGCCTGTTTGGTGGCCGACAGCCTGGGCATGGATACAGTGTTGCTGCATCCCTTCGCCGGCGTCCTCTCGGCGTATGGCATGGGGTTAGCGGACCTGCGCGCAATCCGCGAGAAGCAGTTGGACGTGACGCTTTCCGAAGACGTCTGGCCGACCCTCGACAAAGCCTTTACGGAAATCGGCAAACAGGCGCAGAACGACCTACTAGTACAGGACCATCCAGCGGACCGCATCCGCCTTGTGCGCAAGGTGCACCTCCGGTATGCGGGCACAGACAACCCGCTGCTCATTGACCCAGATGAAGACGCAGCGTTGATGACGCGGCGCTTCGAGGAAACCCATCAGGCCCGTTATGGCTACATTGCGCCGGACCGCGAATTGGTAGCAGAAGCCATCTCCGTGGAGGCGATCGGGTCCAACGAGGAAGACGCCAGCATCTCCCGATCCGACCTAATGGCTGGCGCTGCCGACAACGCAGCCCGCCGCGTTTCCATGTTTGCCGATGACGCATGGCAGGACGTACCCATCTTCGCCCGCAAGGCCATGACGGCGGGGCAGACGATTAATGGCCCAGCGATCATCACCGAAGCCACCGCGACCACCGTCATCGAGCCTGGCTGGCAGGCCGAGTTGACCGCCATCGGCGATTGCGTTTTGACCCGCGTCGTCGCCCGCTCAAGACGGGAAGCCATCGGCACCCAGGCTGATCCGGTAATGCTGGAGGTATTCAACAACCTGTTCATGTCCATCGCTGAACAGATGGGTGCGACGCTGGCCAATACAGCGTACTCCGTGAACATCAAGGAGCGCTATGATTTTTCATGCGCGATCTTCGCCCCGGATGGATCGCTGGTTGCGAATGCGCCACATGTACCCGTGCACCTAGGATCCATGGGCGCATCCATCAAGACCGTGATACGCGAAAACAAGGGCAAGATGAAGTCGGGCGACGCCTACGTCATCAATGCGCCATACAACGGAGGCACGCACCTCCCCGACGTGACGGTGGTCAGCCCCGTCTTCGATGCCGACGAGAATGAGATCATTTTCTACGTAGCGTCGCGCGGCCATCACGCCGACATCGGCGGACGCACACCGGGATCGGCGCCGCCGGACAGCATCTCCATCCACGAGGAAGGCGTCCTAATTGACAACTTCCTGATGGTCGAGGACGGCATCCTCCGCGAGAAAGCAACACTGGATTTGCTCGCGTCGGGCGAATACCCATGCCGCAATCCGGACCAGAACATGGCCGACCTGGAGGCCCAGGTCGCCGCCAACAACACGGGTCGGTTCGAGGTAATGAAGATGATCAACCAGTTCGGTCTGGACGTGGTGCAAGCCTACATGCAGCACGTCCAGGACAACGCCGAGGAAAGCGTCCGTCGAGTCCTCGATAAGCTGACCGATGGAGAATTCATTTATCCCATGGACAACGGATGCGAAATTCAGGTGAAGATTACGGTTGATCACTCGGCCCGCGAAGCCGACATCGATTTTACGGGCACTTCTCCCCAACACCTCGGCAACTACAACGCGCCGACGGCCGTGTGTCTGGCCGCCGTGCTCTACGTCTTCCGCTGCCTGGTCAACGACACGATCCCCTTGAACGAGGGATGCCTAAAGCCGCTCAAGGTAACCGTGCCAAAAAGATCCATCATCTCCCCCGAATACCCGGCCGCCGTGATCGCTGGTAACACTGAGGTGGGCCAATGCATCACTGACGCGCTATTCGGTGCACTGGGCACGCTTGCGTCCTCCCAGGGAACCGTGAACAATTTTGTCTACGGTAACGACGTCTACCAGAACTACGAAACAATCTGCGGCGGGACCGGGGCCGGCCCGGACCACCCCGGGGCAACCGCCGTACACAGCCACATGACCAACACCAAGATGACCGATCCGGAAGTCCTGGAACAACGGTTCCCCGTCCGGGTCGACAGCTTCTCGATCCGCCACGGTTCCGGTGGCCAGGGCAAATTCCCGGGCGGCGACGGCATCGTCCGCAAAGTCACTTTCCTGGAGGATATGAAGGTGACTTTGCTGACGAGCCACCGTCACACGGATCCCTATGGGCTCGACGGGGGCAAGCCAGGTGCGCGCGGTCGCAATGCTGTGCGCCGCACGGATGGGCGCGTTGACGAACTACTCGGCAACGACGAGACTGACATGGCGCCCGGCGATTGCTTCATCATGGAAACGCCTGGCGGCGGCGCCTATGGCGCGGCGGAGGGCTAACGTCGCCGGACCAACGTGGTTTCATTTTGGGAAAATGCGCTAGCGTGCCGCCAACATAATAACGATCATCAGAATGCGACCCACCGTCGTTCAATCCAAACTCCTAACCGGCCTGGCCAACGCCATTGCCATATCTGGCTTGGGTTTATCGTTTTTTCGCGTCATGGCGTCACCTCCAGCCTGACCGTCTAAGACGTGACGGGGATCCGGTTAATGGCGGTGAAGTTGACCGTCCTGCTATTCGCGTGGGCCTGACACTCCCGGAACATGTCTGTGAAAGCCATCATCGCAATGGCCGTCTATGATCTGGGAGCTTTCTATTCTGTCTCATGTATTAGGACTGACGGACACCTCGGCGGGCTTGGCGATAGTCGAGCTGGCTGCTTCGGCCTCCTTTAACATGGCTCTCACCTTTTCCTTGGGGAATGGATTATGTGCCAACGTCAGGCTGGAAAGATATGGCCTTCACTACACGCCAAGCAGATATCCTCGCCGAGCGACCTGCGGCCGTAAAGGCCTAGGATGATGCCACCCAATTGGAAGAAGGTGATCTGCTCGTTGGAGTTCGCGGCCGAACGCTACCAACCCAACCTTTCATAGAAGACCGTGGAGATTCTCAGATAGTTGACGTCGAGAGACACGAGAGTAAAGCACTGTTACACGACCCCTCACCCACACTTCGAGTAGCCGCAGGACGTACAGGTGTCGCAGCCTTCCTGACGGATCAGGCTCAGCTGGCCGCACTTGGGGCATTGGCGAAACAGGGACGACGCGCCTGAGCCCTGGGCCTTGTTGCCACCAACCCCTTCCGCACCACTGCCACCGATTGCTAGAACCTGCGCCTCGGCGGCGCTGGGGTCGGCTAATTCGCCGGGCGATTTCAAAAAGCCGATGTCAATCAAATGGGTCTCGATGACGCCTCCCAGGGCTGCCAGCAGCGAGGGCACGTACTTGCCCTGCATCCACTGTCCGCCGCGCGGGTCAAACACAGCTTTCAATTCCTCGACAACGAAAGAAATGTCGCCGCCGCGCCGGAACACGGCCGAGATCATCCTGGTCAAGGCGACGGTCCAGGCGAAATGCTCCATGTTCTTGGAGTTGATGAAAATCTCGAAGGGCCGCACTCGCCCCGAGTCATCGACGATGTCATTAAGGGTGATGTAGATGGCGTGATCGCTTTCCGGCCATTGCAGCTTATAGGTCTTGCCGGGTAGCTCTCCAGGTCGGCCCAAGGGCTTGTAGATCTGATGGACAACACCGCCCGTGTCGCCCGACCCCCTAGTAACCGTCTTCTTAACCGGGTTTTCCAAGGGCAGTTCAGGCTCATCATCGTTGGTCACCTTCTTCGCCACGCCGACCTCCAGGACGGCGCCTGTGACGTCGTTTGGACGGTACGTCGTGCACCCCTTGCAGCCGATGTCGTAGGCCTGGACGTAGACGTCCTTGAATTCATCGAATTCCATGTCCTCGGGCACATTGATGGTCTTCGAAATAGAACTGTCGATGAATTTCTGCACGGCGCCTTGCATGACCAAGTGGTCATGGGGGCTCAGGTCCTGCGCCGAGACAAAGGCATCAGTCAGCGGCGCATTCTCCCCTTTAAGGCGCTTAAACAAACGATAGGCGTAGTCGGAAACTTGCTCTTCGCGCCGTTCGCCGTCGGGCATCAGGACGTGGCGGGTGTAGGTGAAGCTAAAAACCGGCTCCAGCCCGGACGACACGTTGTCAGCAAACAGGGAAATCGTTCCCGTAGGCGCGACGGAGGTCAGGAGCGCGTTGCGAATCCCATGTTGGGCAATGGCATTTCTCACATCGTCGTCTAGGTCCTGGATGGTTTCACCCGCCATGTACTTGTCCTTATCTAACAGGGGAAAGGCGCCCTTCTCCTTCGCCAGATTCACGGACGCCAGATAGGCGGCCCGCTGCAATCGGCGCATCCAGGTCTCGGTAAGCTCGACGGCCCGAGCGCCGCCGTAGCGCGCACCGCACATGATCAATGCGTCGGCCAGTCCGGTGACGCCAAGGCCGATACGGCGCTTCGCTTGGGCCTCGTGACGCTGGACTTCCAACGGAAAATTGGAAACATCGACGACGTTGTCCATCATCCGGACCGCCGTGGTGACAAGGCCTTCCAGAGCGCTGAGGTCGATATGGGCGTCATCCTCAAAGGGCGCATTGACCAACCGGGCCAAGTTAACCGATCCCAACAGACACGCCCCGTAGGCCGGCAGGGGCTGCTCGCCACAAGGGTTGGTACCGTGGATAGTCTCACAGTAATTAAGGTTGTTGCGCGCGTTGACGCGATCGATGAAGATCACGCCCGGTTCAGCGTAGGCATAGGTCGCCCGCATGATCTTGTCCCAGAGTTCACGCGCCGGCAGAATTTTGTATGTGGTGCCGCCGAAGGTCAGCTCCCAGGGTGCATCGATCTTCACCGCCGTCATGAAAGCATCCGTCACCAACACCGAGAGGTTGAACATACGTAGCCTACCCGGGTCCCGCTTGGCCTCGATGAAGGCCTCGATATCGGGATGGTCACAGCGGAGAACCGCCATCATGGCTCCGCGGCGTGAACCGGCGCTCATTATTGTCTTGCACATGGCATCCCAGACATCCATGAAGCTAATTGGCCCAGACGCATCCGCACCCACCCCCTTAACCGGCGCGCCCTTAGGGCGAATGGTGGAGAAGTCGTAGCCAATGCCACCACCCTGCTGCATTGTAAGGGCTGCTTCCTTCAGTCCGCCGAAAATACCGGCCATGTCATCGGGCACGTCACCCATGACGAAACAGTTGAACAAAGTTACGTCCCGGGCAGAACCCGCGCCCGCGATGATACGGCCCGCTGGTAGGAACCGGAAATCGGCCAAAGCATCAAAAAATCTTTGTTCCCAGAGTGAGGGCTCATCTTCACTCGCCACCAGGGCATGCGCGACGCGGCGCCAAGTGTCGACGATAGTTTTATCCACAGGCTGACCATCGACGCCTTTGAAGCGGTATTTCATATCCCAGATTTGCTGGGAGACGGGCGAAAGGTCGACCATCCGGAATCCCTTATTGGAAAAAATGAAATATTATTTTGCATAATTCTGGGACTAGCGATGTACAACGTCATCAAGGACCCAGATAACGCATGATTTCCCTTGCAAAATAGGTGTTTAACATAATGCCGTCAACTGATTCGTTCTCTTTATGTTTCCACATTTTTAGGTGATGGACGGCGATTGAAACGGCACCAACTTTCCGATTTTAGGTCAATAACTTGCCGAAGAAACGTAACATCATGGACAAGTTATACACAAAATCATCCACTGCCTCGCCGAGGCAATGCCGGCTTCCTCAGTTCGCCGCCGAGACCGCACGCTGTTCGCCAGCGCTACTAAAGAACCGCTTGCTGCGCAGTCGCACCCAAGCCATCAGGAACTTATTGTATTCGCTGATAAAAAGCGTCGCGGTCCCAGGCCACGCCCACCATTCGTCCTGCTTCACGTGGTCGGGAAAAACCGGGTTGGAAACGATCCGCATATTCGGCATAGCCTGACGAAACTCCAACATACTGCGCGGCATGTGATAGGCGGCGGTCACCAGGCGCAACGACGAAATGCGATGGCGTGACGACCAGGCGGCGGTTTCGGAGGCATTTTCGGTGGTATCGACGGCATTACCTATTCCGATCCGCGATTCCAGATCAGTAGGATTTCGCCGCGCCAGTTGCAGCAGCTTGCGCACATCCAAACCACGATAAACGCCGGAAACGAATAGCTTTGCCGCCAGGTCCTTATCCAACAATGCGAGGCCTTCGTTAACCCGCCCGCTGCCACCGGTCAGCACGACGATGGCACCCGTCTTGGACGTGGTGTCTTCCACCTGATCGGGAATATCACCAACAAACCGAACCAGACCAATGACCCACAGGCCCGCCAGAAACAGAACCAGTAACAATAAGTTTAGCCAGAACGACCCCTTAACGATCCCATTGCGCCGCTGCATGGACCTAGAGCATCCTGGCGAGGTTTCTCAGCACGGTGACCTTTGCCGTGGTCATGGCGATAAATGCCACGGTGACCGGCATGGCCAACAACAGGGCCCAATGCCAGGGACCAAATCCGATATCGGGCAATAAGCGCTCATCCAGACTAGCGGCCAGATGGGCCAGCATCCAAAGCGTCGGTAAAGCCAGGACCAATCCCAGCAGCCCGCCGCGAATACCCAGGCCCAGGGCACGACTGGCGAACTGGCGGGCGATGTAGTCGTCGTGGGCACCGATTAGGTGCAGGACCTCGATAGCTTCGCGGTGAATGGCCAAGCCGGTTCGGGTTGTGAATACCACCGTGCCGACCGTCGCCATGGTAATAAACAGGAGAACCACAAGCGCCAAGGCCTCAAAGGTCTCGATCATCCGCACAAGGCGGTCCAGCCAAACACGGTGATCATCAATCGCAACGCCTTTCACCCTTTCGCTGAGACGCGCGCCAAGACCTCCCGCGGTAAAGCTTGTCGCCTGCTTGAGCTCCACGTTGATCAGACGCGGCAGCGGCAAATCGCCCTTCTCAATGCTCGGACCCACCCAAGGCTCCAGTAGACGAATAAGGCGCATTTCATCCAAGGCGTCATATCGAGCCACCTCTGGCGCTGTTGCCAAGACCGTCAGCACCTCGTTAAGCCGCGCTTCATCAGCGGCGACGTCGTCGGTAGGCACGATCTGGACCGTGAGGTTCCCTCGAACGCCAACGTCCCACCGTGACGCCGTGGCATTGAGAACGAGCATACCAGCAACAGCCAGAATGGACAGGAACACCATAAAGGCTATCAACCATGGCAAGAAGCGGCTGTGTTCATCCTTGTCCAGCGGCAGATCGGAACGCCCCGTCAGAATCACAAATAGCTCTCCACACCGGACGCATTTTCATAAAGGTCTTCTTCTCCGGCTATCACCCGGCGCGAATCGGGGTGCTGATTTTGAATTTCCTCGGCCTCAGCAGCCGTTTCCGCCGACGCGGCCACCGCCGACGCGGCCTCAGCGCGGCCGGGGATAATGGCCAGCCGCCCGTCCGTAAGCTGGAGTTGCGAATACCCCAATCGTTCTACCAACTGCTCGGAGTGAGTGGCGATTATGACGGACGTACCCAACCGGTTCAATTCCTCGAACAAATGTATCAGCCGAAGACCCATCTGGTCATCAACATTGCCCGTGGGTTCGTCCGCCAACAGAAGACTGGGCCGTGAGATCACCGCGCGGGCGATTGCCACGCGTTGCTGTTGACCGCCCGACAGGGTCGGCGGCCGGGCTTGCATGTGGTCCTTCAAGCCCACCCAAGCGAGCAGTTCTGTCACATGACGGTCTACATCCTTACGCTTCGCGCGTGCCACCCGCATGGGGAGGGCGACATTGTCGAATGCCGATAAGTGATTGAGTAACTTGAATTCTTGGAACACCACTCCGATTTGTCGGCGCAGCGCCGACAAGTCATCCCGGGGCGTGGAGGCAATCTCATGGCCAAACAGGGAGATCTTCCCCCGGGTCGGGCGCAAGGCGAGATAAATCAATTTCAACAGCGATGATTTTCCAGCGCCACTCTCGCCCACCAGGAAGTGAAAAGACCCTGGCGCCAGGGCGAACGATACGTCCTTGAGCACCTCGCGACCCAGCCCATATCTGAGACCGATGTTTTCAAAGCGGACGATGGGCTCGTCATTCTCCGGAATCACGCTTCCTCCGCTTTCCGCGCCGACGCGTTACCCAACGGGCCGCCTTCCGTTCCTAGAGATCTGCACCATGCCATGTTAGGACCTCATCCGTCCAGAATATCTGTGTGGTGAAATCGGAAACTGCTGAACGACGGCGCCGGGTTGCGTTCGATTCCTGCAAACCCTATAAATGACGAAACTTTTTCGGGGTCCGGCGACACATGATCATTACCTGCCCGAACTGCGCGACCAAGTATGACGTACAACCGGCGCTCATTGGAAACGGCCGATCGACCCGCTGCTACAACTGCGGGCATACATGGCATCAAGCACCAGTTGTATCACCGCCGCCGCCGCCCATGCAGCCGCTGCCGCAACTCCAAATACCCGCCATGCAAGCCCCCGCAGCGCCCATGCCAGTGCCGCAACACGAACGCATAACGGAGCCAGAAGGTTCACCGAATGAACCCGGTTTAGGCGGCAATGTTAATGTTGCTGATGAAGGTGATGCCACCAAAAATATTGTCGAAAATGCGGAAGATTTAAGTGATGAGGCGTTGGACACGGACCCCATTCCCCCCGCCAACTTAGATAATATGCTTGGCGTCGAAGAAGACGGAGAGCCCGTGACATCGATCATGGATAGCGGAAATGATGACGAGCCTGAAGCCGCCGGCATCGATATCGAGGATTTGCCCGATCCGGACCCAGTGCCAACGATGTACTCAGCTAACAACGCTAGCAACTCGAAGCCGCAGAAACGCGGCATCGGCAAGATCATCGGCATTGGTGTCGGGATCTTCCTTATTGCCCTACTAGCGGCCCTGTTCTTCCTGCGCGGCATGGTCATGGATCTGCTGCCGGTAACCAAAGGTATCTACGAGATGATCGGCCTGGACGAGAAAGCCGGCGCCGGGTTAAAGCTGAGCGAGCCAAAGATCGACTACGGCACGGATAAAGACAAACCCATACTGGTCGTCCAGGGCGTCATCACCAATGTGTCCGAAGATCCGCGGCCGGTTCCCATGATCAAAGTCCTTTTGCGGGATTCGGACAAGAACGACATCCAGACGAAGGTTGCCCCGCCGCTGCGCAACGAGCTGCCGGCCGGGAAACGGATGCGCTATAAGATCACCGTGGTCGAACCATCGCCGCGGGCACGCAGCATCGCCGTGATCTTCGCCAAGCCCGACGACGCTAAGGCCAAGTAAACCGGCGCCCAGCCCCGCCACTCAGCATCATCCCTTTGGCACGGCGTCGCGCCTCCGACACGGCGCCATGCCGACTGCCCGTATACATGTGCAAAATCGATTTAGCTGTTTTGATTTGCTTAGAACTGCCGCAGCAAGCGGTCGATGTATTCCAGCTCAAGTCCCGGACGGGTCCAGTCACTGGACCTCAAGCGCAACGCATCCAGAATTTCCCGCGACCGTCGGATTTCCTGGCCCTCAGGTATCTTCACTGTACCATCATCGAGCTCGCCATTGGCGCCTTCGCCGCGGCGCCGGCCGAAGGGGTCGCGGTTCCCGAGAAGCTGTTCGCCCTGGCGACCAATGGACATGCCCTGCTCGCCATGCATGCGCCGCCCCAGCTGTTCCGCTAAACCTTCTGTAGCCTGACGCAACTGTTCCAGAGCCTCAGTCTGTTGCGGGACTGCGCCTGCACGGTCACCGCGGCCTAGCGATTGCCGCGCCCCCTCCATGGCGGGGTCAGCCTTGCCCATGGCCGACGGAATGCTGCCCAGAATCTCGTCCATCTGCAGCATCAGCTTGCCCAGCACCCGCCGCAATGCCTCCTGCTGACCAGCCATTTCATCGGCCTGACGGTCGCCTCGCTGTTGCTCCTGACCCTGTTGGCCCTGTTGGCGCTGCTGACCTTGCTGGCCCTGACGCATAGTGTTTTGGCGCCGCTGGATGTCGCGGAACGTCAGGTCCAAGAGTTCTTGTTGACGTTTCGCCAGGTCGCGCAAGTTCTGAAGAAGCTGGCGCTCCTGGCTTGGACCTCGTGGCTGACGGGCCGTCCGTGCGCCCCGGCGAAGGGCCTCCAGCATCTGGTTCAGCTGCGCCAACATCTGCTTACCCGCCTTGATGGAGCCGGTACTCATTAGCTCGCGGATCCGATCCATCATGCGCTGCAGATCGCCACTTTCTATCATCTGCGTGGACGGCATCTGGGACATATCCTGGAGCCCTTCCCGCTGCAGATGTTCGACCAAGGCCCGTGTGTATTCATCCATGGCCTTCTGCAACTGGTCGATTAACCGATCCAATTCGCGTTTGGTCACGTTATCGTTGTGAAGCGCTTCCATGATGCGGCGCTGCGCGACTTCCAAAACCCGATCGGCGATGGAGAACTCTCCGTCCTCAATGCGGAGCGCGGAATTCCACAATAACCTCTGAACGGCGCCAACGGATTTCGGGCTTTCGTCGTGCAGCAGACGCGAACGCGCAACCACTAGGGTCAGGAACACGACCGTATTCTCATAGAAGTGTGCCGGTCGTTTGGCGATCTGCTCTATGTCGCGTACTACATCCAGGACCGCCTTGCGTTCCGGCCGGTTCAATTTCTTGCGCGCCGCGATGATGGCGCGGGCCACGGGGTGATTGAAGGTTCGTTCTGGAAGGACAACGACCACGGCGTCGCTGGTACCTTTCTGGCCGGACGCATCCACCGCATCCAAAAGCAATTCCACCGCTGTCCCCGCCCAAGGATGCGCCGTCAGATCCTGGGATGACGCACCCCTGACGACGGGTATTCCCAGGCCCGGCACCGGCAGTCCAATCTTCAGTTCTTTGTTGCCGCCAGGCACAGGCCAGCCTTCGGGATTGCGGATAGTCATGGCCACCTTTGACAATCCAAAGTCGTCCAAAGCCTCGAATTCCACGCGCAGTAGGCCGCGTCCCTGGTTCTTGGGAGGCTGGGTAAATTCCACTTCCGGCGCGCCGTCGATCTGAATTTGCGCAGGCCACGATACGGCGATGCGGCCATCGACACTGACCGCAAGCGCCGAGGCGACAGCGTCGTCGGCCACGAAGATGCCCTCAACGCGCGCGCCGGCTTCGGGCACAGCTGAATCCAGCGCCTCAAATGCAGTTTCACGCTTGCCAACAACAAAGGCCGCCTGTTTGTCGCCTCGACTCAATTGCGCCAGGAATGTGCTGCCAACGGGCACGCGGATCACGGTTAGCTCAGCAGGGCTCGCCATCTCCCGCGCCGTCGTCGCATCCACAGATGTCATCTGCTTCGCGCCGGCGTTTTCGAGGAAGATGGGCGCTAGGCCCGTGTAGGCCGGCGGCGTAATCCACAGATTGATGCTCAGACCCACTTCGCTGAACGTCGCCGGTTCCGGGGTCAACGCGCGTTCCAGACGGGCGCGAGCATCGCCGATCCCGGCCGCTCCGGCAATTACTATAATCATCAGCAAGGCAGCCCGGAAACCAAATGGATCGCAGCGCGCCATGCCCGGTGACGGCAAGCTCACCCGTAACCGCGACAAAAGTGCCGCCATTCGCGCCTTGTGCAGCGTCCACAGTGCGTCGGCATCCACCGGATGGGAAAAGGGCATATCGTCCAAGGCCTCCAACGGCCGATGCGCCAGGCCGCTGTCCGTTTCCACCCGACGCATGGCACGGCGCTCGTCAACATGATAATCCACTCCGACCAGGCCGCGGATGCTATACCCGAAGATAACTGCGAACATGGCCAAGGCCACGATGTGAAGCCAAAACGGCAACATGGGCAGGAAGTCCAACAGCGCCACCGCCAGGAACAAGCCGCATACGGCAAGGGGTGGCAACAGTCGAGGCCATATTTTTTCCCAAAACAAATTGAGCCTGGCAATCCAGATTAACAATCGAATCCGCCATTCGTTAAGCGGGTTCCGTTCGTGGGGACCCAGCGCGCCGGCCACTATTCGGCGCCTTCCGCGCGAATGGGTGGTTCATCCCGAAGCCAGGCGGGGAAGCTTTCCAATCCAAGCATATCCTCTACCGTAAACCGACGCCGAATTACGGCGCATTCGTCACCGTTGACCAGTACTTCGGGAGCCAAGGGGCGGGTATTGTATGTCGAACCCATAACTGCTGCGTAGGCCCCAGTGGTTCGGATCGCTAATAAATCCCCCGCGACCAACATAGGCAACGATCGATCCTTGGCGATATAGTCGCCCGATTCACAGATCGGGCCAACAACATCCATAATGACATGGGGTGAAGTCGCCGACGCTTTAAACACGGGTACAATCTCGTGATGTGCGCTGTATAGCGTCGGGCGGATCAAATCGTTCATGGCCCCGTCAATGATGCAAAACCGCTTCGCCAACCCTTCCTTGACGAACAGTACGCGGGTGACCAGAACACCAGCGTTCCCGGTAATGACGCGGCCCGGCTCGAACGTCACTTTGACGTCCAAATCTCCCACCACCTCCGTCGCCATAGCACCGTAATCGGCGGGTGACGGCGCGATTTCGTCTTTATAGGTGATGCCCAAACCACCACCCAGGTCGAGGTGCTCAATACCGATCCCTTCGGCACGCAGCACCCGCACGAAATCAACGGCACGGCCATAAGCCTCCCGATAAGGCGCCAGGTCCATCAACTGGGAGCCGATATGCAGTGCGACGCCGCATACGTTGATACCGGGCAACTTGGCAGCGCGCGCATACACCGCTTGGGCGACTGCCAGATCAATGCCGAACTTGTTCTCGCTCTTGCCCGTTGTGATCTTCTCATGGGTCTTAGCGTCCACGTCGGGATTGATACGTACCGCAATGTCCGCCGTAATGCCCAAGCCGGCTGCCACCCCGGACAGCGTATCCAATTCGGGATCGGATTCCACATTGATCCGCGTAACCCCGGCCTTCAGCGCCTCGGCCAGTTCCTCACGAGTTTTGCCGACCCCGGAAAAAACGATCTTGTGGGGAGCCACGCCGGCCGCCAACGCGCGCTGCAATTCGCCGCCCGAAACTACGTCCGCGCCCGCGCCCAGCCTTGCCAACGACGCGATTACCGCGACATTGGAGTTGGCCTTCACAGCATAGCAGATACTCGCGTCTAAGCCTGCCACGGCCTCGGCAAAAACCCGGTAATGGCGTTCCAAAGTGGCGGTGGAATAGCAAAAGAAGGGCGTACCTATACGGTCTGCTAGTTCGCGAAGCGCCACGTCCTCGGCGTAAAGCTCGCCGTCCCAGTAAGTGAAATGATCCATTTGCGAATGCTCCGCCGCGTCTATTTTCCCGGCGGCACATAGGAAGGTGGATTAGGATACTGATAGATACCACTAGCCGGGCCGGAACGACGTTGCACGGGTTCTGCCGGCGTATCCCCGCCCGTGATAAAGGGTGCCGGCTTTTCAGCCGCCGGATAATGCTGCGGGTAGGGGCTGTCGGCCGAATGCTGCGGCGCAGACTTGACGCCGCAGGCGCCGAGAGCGAGGCCAACCAGAGCCATTATGATCACCGGTTGAAGGGTGCGGAACATGTTCATGGCCGACAGCATACCCTCTCAGCCCTCATCCAGAAACCTCTTGCGTGCCGCCGCCACGGCGTGGCGCACGCTCGCCGGCGCGGTTCCGCCTAGGCTGACGCGGCTGGCCACCGAATTTTCGGCGCCCAGGACAGCGAAAATCTCGTCCGTAATGCCGACCTCTACGGCTTGCATATCCTCCAACGTCAAGTCCTCCAGACCACAGCCCTTGTCCTCCGCCAGTTTAACGATGGCGCCAGTGACGTGGTGGGCGCGGCGGAACGGCAAACCCAGCACCCGGACCAGCCAATCGGCCAAGTCAGTGGCCGTCGAAAAACCTTTGCCCGCATCCTCG
Source organism: Rhodospirillaceae bacterium UBA3470 (assembly GCA_002378125.1). GTDB lineage: Bacteria > Pseudomonadota > Alphaproteobacteria > Rhodospirillales > Casp-alpha2 > UBA3470. Next base: position 30,930 of record DFRF01000204.1, read on the forward strand.
GCCATGCGTTCCACGTCAAAGGTCGTGTCGCCTAGCATGCCGGCCATAGCCGTGAGACAGAGCTGCAGCGTGTCGGCCACGTCGAAGCACGGCTCCTTGTCCTCTTGCATGTCCTTGCCGTAGGTCATGGGCATGCCCTTGAGGACAATTAGCAGACTGTTCAGCGCTCCAATCACGCGCCCGGCCTTGCCACGTACCAGTTCGGCGGCATCCGGATTTCTCTTCTGCGGCATGATCGATGAGCCCGTAGAGAAGGCATCGCCCAACTTGGCGTAGGCGAACTGATGGGAACACCAGATCACGTATTCCTCCGCCAACCGGGACAAATGTACAGCCAAGATCGACGCAAAGGCCAGAAACTCCAGCGCAAAATCCCGGTCTGAAACGGCATCCATGGAGTTCACCATAGGCGCATCGAACCCCAACGCCGTGGCCGTCGCCTCGCGGTCAATGGGAAAGCTGGTCCCAGCCAGCGCGGCGGACCCAAGGGGGCTTTCATTCAGGCGCACCCGGCAATCGGCGGCCCGGCCTCGATCGCGCCCGATCATTTCCACATAGGCCATCAGATGATGACCGAGCGTCACCGGCTGCGCCGGCTGCAGATGCGTGAAACCAGGCATTACGGAGCCAGCGTGGGTGTCGGCCTGTCGTAAAAGGACGGCCTGCAGATCCTTCATTTCCCTATCCAAGTGATCCAGGGCGTCCCGCACCCAGAGACGGAAATCAGTGGCCACTTGATCGTTGCGGGAACGCGCCGTGTGCAGGCGCCCAGCCACGTCGCCAATCAATGCGGAAAGGCGGCTCTCCACGTTCATATGGATGTCTTCGAGCGCCCGGCTAAACTGGAAATCACCGCTTCCTATCTCGCCCCGGATGGTTGCCAGGCCTGACACGATGGTATCAGCATCAGCGGCGGAAATGATCTCCTGGGCTGCCAACATACGGGCGTGCGCCATTGACGCGGCAATATCTTGGGTATACATCCGCTTGTCAAAATCAATGGAGGCGTTGATTGCTTCCACGACCACGTCGGGGCCGGCGGCGAAGCGCCCGCCCCAGATGGAACTGGCCTCGGCCGGCGGTTTTGTCTTATCGTCCGTCATCGTCTCAGTCCGGGCTTTTCAGGAGAGCTCTCGTATATGTCCGAACAGCGCGCAAGTACAGTAAAAATGGTGTTTTTGGCGTTGGTCGGCTTGGCCTTGTTCTCGGCGGTCATTTCTTATGTAATGGTCACCTCCAAGGCAGAAGCTAAGGCCTGCCACGTCGAAGACGGTGTTTTAGGTAACTTCCAGACGCCTAATGAGGCCCTGGCAGTGCCGTCTACCGTGTATTTCGATGGCGCCGGCGCCGAGCGCCGCCTAACGGACCTAAGGGGTCGCGGCATCGTACTCAACTTCTGGGCTACCTGGTGCGCGCCATGTGTGCACGAGATGCCGCAATTGGACCGCCTGAAGGAACTTGTAGCCGCCAATGGCGTTGATGTATTGGCCATTTCTGAAGACCGACAAGGCGCGCAGGTGGTGAAGAAGTTTTACGCCGCCAACAAACTTCATAGCCTGGATATTCTGGTCGACAAGGGCAGTAAGCTAATTCGGTCGTTGAAGGGACGCGGGCTACCGACGACGGTCCTGTTCAATAAAATGGGCCAGGAAGTGGGCCGGGTCACCGGCATCGCCGAATGGGATTCGCCGGAGGCAGTGGCCTTCATTCGGCGCTGTCTTGGAAACTCGCGCAGCAAGCTATGACTGCCTCCGAGGCGCCCGATTTTAAGTCAACATGGGAGGCTCGGCCAACAGCTCCAATTCCAAGGCATTGCGACAGCAACTTCCCTTAATCATTTGACCTCTTAAACTTCCGTTTTTGCGCATCACGAAAATAAAATGAAATAAGAACATAAATGAGAAGCGTCGTTAACGCGCGAAATCCATAATAACTAGAAACAGACGTGATGGTGTAGAGGGGTAAATGGCGACGCTGGTTAACGCTGTTCGCGAAGCATCCGACGGAGTTCCGCCAACTCATTTTCCACCTTCTTGAGCTTGTCCTCGATGTGCTGCGCGTCCGCATCGACCTCCTCGACCCGTTCTTCCTGCACTGTCTGCATGGCGTCGACGATGACACCGATGAACAGGTTGATGACGGCAAAGCTGGTGACCATAATGAACGGTACGAAGAAGATCCACGCGTAGGGATAGACCTTCATCACAGGTCGGACGATCCCCATCGACCAGCTTTCCAAGGTCATGATCTGGAAAAGCGAATACATCGACGCGCCGATTGTGCCAAACCATTCCTGGAATACCGGTCCAAACAAGTTTGTGGCTAAGACAGCCGAGATATAGAAGATCAGCGAGATCAACGCGACGATACTCAACAGGCCAGGGATCGCCGTTACCAGGGCCTGCACCACGCGTCGCATTTGGGGGACCACAGAAATCAGACGCAACACGCGCAGGATGCGCAACGCACGCAGGATGTAGAAGGGCCCCGCTGCCGGCACCAAGGCAATGCTAACAATAATAAAATCAAAGACGTTCCACCCATTCTTGAAGAAATCGAGGCGCTTCGCGAACAGCTTCATCACAATCTCAACGACGAAGATGGTCAGAACGACCCAGTCGATAACCGCCAGAATATCACCTATCCGCGCACGCACTTCTGGCGAGGTCTCGAGGCCCAGCGAGATCGCGTTTAAAATGATCAGCGCCGTTATAAAACGTTGGATGCGGGGCGCTTCGACGAGGGCACCGATCCGCTCACGCATAGTCATACTACCGCTCTTTTCTGTTTCAGCGCCGCATAGGTGGCGCCATCATCCACGTCCGTCAAGACTTCTAATTCGGCAACGCGCCAATGCGCCGGCAAGTTGGCGCGTGTGTCCGCCAGGGTGTGTTCACTGGACCAGCGAACGCGCGCGAAAATATTCTTGAGCGCCGGCCGACGCTTGAGGCCCACCAGCCAATACCCGCCATCGTTAGCCGGGCCGAAAACGGCGTCGTGGGTGCCCAAAGCCCGGAACGCCTGATCAATATGGCGTGTGCGAATACCGGGAATATCCGTGCCGATGATCACCACAGGTCCGGGCGGCATGACCGCCATGACCCTGCCCATACGATCGCCCAAATCGCCATACCCTTGCGTGAGACGCGGGGTCCGGACCGGCCAGAGACGACCTTGAAGAAGCGCCCCGTCCGGCGATACGACCAGCCAGGTCGTCCATCGGCGATCCCGAGCCAAGGGCCGCAGCACCGTGCGCAGCATCCGACGATAGAACCCCCAGGCCCAGACATGACCAATGTCGCGGCCGAGACGCGTCTTCACCCGACCGATACGCGGGGACTTTACCATGGCCACCAGATGTTCGTTAATCGCCATCACTCTTATTTATACAACGTTGCTAGATAGCCAGGCGGAAACCCCAAGAAATAGAGCGCCAGGAGAGAAACGTTCTTCAGGGGCCGCATGAGGTAACCGTCCCGCTGGTAGCGCTCGGCCGAGGTGAAGGCGACGCAGGGCAACTCCTTCAGCCGATGGCGCGGGATCTTTCGGACCAAGGCCACGTCCTCGAACAATGGGATCGCAGGGAAACCGCCCAGGCGTACATAATAGTCGACATTGATCAGCAAACCCTGGTCCCCATAAGGCAGGTTCGCCATCCGGCAGCGCCAATTGACCATCTGTTCCAGACGCCGCGCCGCCGAATGGGCGTCGTCCAGGGCAAATCGGAAATAGCCAGCGCAGAAGCGATTCTTGGGCTCATCCATGAACCGCTTGATCACGGTCTGCCAACCGGGTCCAGGCTGCGTGTCGGCATGCAGGAACAAGAGCCAGTTTCCCGTCGCTGCCCGCGCGCCGGCCGCCAATTGCGCACCGCGCCCCGAAGGCCCCTCGATGAGTCGCA